>NZ_CP168654.1:4025000-4027500 GCF_041889765.1 Rossellomorea sp. FM04394
GAGGGAACCTTTGGGCGCCTCCGTTACTCTTTAGGAGGCGACCGCCCCAGTCAAACTGCCCACCTGACACTGTCTCCCACCCCGATAAGGGGCGCGGGTTAGAATTTCAATACAGCCAGGGTAGTATCCCACCGATGCCTCCACCGAAGCTGGCGCTCCGGCTTCCAAGGCTCCTACCTATCCTGTACAAGCTGTACCAAAATTCAATATCAGGCTACAGTAAAGCTCCACGGGGTCTTTCCGTCCTGTCGCGGGTAACCTGCATCTTCACAGGTACTATAATTTCACCGAGTCTCTCGTTGAGACAGTGCCCAGATCGTTACGCCTTTCGTGCGGGTCGGAACTTACCCGACAAGGAATTTCGCTACCTTAGGACCGTTATAGTTACGGCCGCCGTTTACTGGGGCTTCGATTCGCACCTTCGCTTGCGCTAAGCACTCCTCTTAACCTTCCAGCACCGGGCAGGCGTCAGCCCCTATACTTCGCCTTACGGCTTCGCAGAGACCTGTGTTTTTGCTAAACAGTCGCCTGGGCCTATTCACTGCGGCTCTCTCGGGCTTGCACCCTACCAGAGCACCCCTTCTCCCGAAGTTACGGGGTCATTTTGCCGAGTTCCTTAACGAGAGTTCTCTCGCTCACCTTAGGATTCTCTCCTCGCCTACCTGTGTCGGTTTGCGGTACGGGCACCTTTTTCCTCGCTAGAGGCTTTTCTTGGCAGTGTGGAATCAGGAACTTCGCTACTATAATTCGCTCGCTATCACAGCTCAGCCTTCACGATGATGGGATTTGCCTCATCATCAGCCTAACTGCTTAGACGCACATATCCAGCAGTGCGCTTACCCTATCCTCCTGCGTCCCCCCATTGCTCAAACGGAAAAGAGGTGGTACAGGAATATCAACCTGTTGTCCATCGTCTACGCCTATCGGCCTCGACTTAGGTCCCGACTAACCCTGAGCGGACGAGCCTTCCTCAGGAAACCTTAGGCATTCGGTGGATGGGATTCTCACCCATCTTTCGCTACTCATACCGGCATTCTCACTTCTAAGCACTCCACCAGTCCTTACGGTCTAGCTTCGCAGTCCTTAGAACGCTCTCCTACCACTGACACCTAGAGGTGTCAATCCACAGCTTCGGTGATACGTTTAGCCCCGGTACATTTTCGGCGCAGAGTCACTCGACCAGTGAGCTATTACGCACTCTTTAAATGGTGGCTGCTTCTAAGCCAACATCCTGGTTGTCTAAGCAACTCCACATCCTTTTCCACTTAACGTATACTTTGGGACCTTAGCTGGTGGTCTGGGCTGTTTCCCTTTCGACTACGGATCTTATCACTCGCAGTCTGACTCCCATGGATAAGTCTTTGGCATTCGGAGTTTGTCTGAATTCGGTAACCCGATGAGGGCCCCTAGTCCAAACAGTGCTCTACCTCCAAGACTCTTACACATGAGGCTAGCCCTAAAGCTATTTCGGAGAGAACCAGCTATCTCCAAGTTCGATTGGAATTTCTCCGCTACCCACACCTCATCCCCGCACTTTTCAACGTGCGTGGGTTCGGACCTCCATTCAGTGTTACCTGAACTTCATCCTGGACATGGGTAGATCACCTGGTTTCGGGTCTACGACCACATACTCATTCGCCCTATTCAGACTCGCTTTCGCTGCGGCTCCGTCTCATCGACTTAACCTTGCATGGGATCGTAACTCGCCGGTTCATTCTACAAAAGGCACGCCATCACCCGTTAACGGGCTCTGACTACTTGTAGGCACACGGTTTCAGGTTCTATTTCACTCCCCTTCCGGGGTGCTTTTCACCTTTCCCTCACGGTACTGGTTCACTATCGGTCACTAGGGAGTATTTAGCCTTGGGAGATGGTCCTCCCAGCTTCCGACGGGATTTCACGTGTCCCGCCGTACTCAGGATCCACTCAAGAGAGAATGAAGTTTCAACTACAGGGTTGTTACCTTCTTTGACGAGCCTTTCCAGACTTCTTCGTCTACTTCATTCCTTTGTAACTCCGTATAGAGTGTCCTACAACCCCAAGAGGCAAGCCTCTTGGTTTGGGCTACATCCCGTTTCGCTCGCCGCTACTCAGGGAATCGCAATTGCTTTCTCTTCCTCCAGGTACTTAGATGTTTCAGTTCCCTGGGTCTGCCTTCCATACTCTATGTATTCAAGTAAGGATATTGTTCCATTACGAACAATGGGTTCCCCCATTCGGAAATCTCTGGATCAAAGCTCACTTACAGCTCCCCAAAGCATATCGGTGTTAGTCCCGTCCTTCGTCGGCTCCTAGTGCCAAGGCATCCACCGTGCGCCCTTCATAACTTAACCGAATTGGTTGTTACATCAGGTTTAAAACCTAAAATGGCGATACTCGGTAATTTCTTGACTATCAATTATATCTTTATCTAGTTTTCAAAGAACAAACACATTTTCGTCTCGTAAGAGACAAAAAGTTTTGATGATAATTAAACCATCAAAACTGAACAAAACTTCGA
>NZ_CP168654.1:4030000-4468078 GCF_041889765.1 Rossellomorea sp. FM04394
CTTTGAAGCATAATGCTCCGCTTCGCTGCGCAAAGTTTAAGGGAGATTATTTTACTTCGCTGACGCTCCGTAAAAAATCCTGGTGGAGGGGGGCAGATTCGAACTGCCGAACCCGAAGGAGCGGATTTACAGTCCGCCGCGTTTAGCCACTTCGCTACCCCTCCAAATAAAAGAAATACTTAAAGGTTCTTAAGTATAAATGGTGGCTCAGGACGGAATCGAACCGCCGACACATGGATTTTCAGTCCATTGCTCTACCAACTGAGCTACTGAGCCATATTATATAGAAGATTAAATTTTCAAGTGATCAACTTCAATGTTACCGAGTAAATGAAAATGGCGGTCCGGACGGGACTCGAACCCGCGACCTCCTGCGTGACAGGCAGGCATTCTAACCAACTGAACTACCGGACCAAAGCTTTTTGCGCCAGCAAAATAGGTTTCAATATTCTGCGATAGCGAAAATAACTATCCATGCGTGACTCTTCAAGGGATATCCTATCCTAAGTCAAAAATGGTATTGCGGGGACAGGATTTGAACCTGCGACCTTCGGGTTATGAGCCCGACGAGCTACCGAACTGCTCCACCCCGCGACGATATGTAATTTACCATAAAAGGAAATATGGAGGAGGAAGGGGGATTCGAACCCCCGCGGGCTGTTACACCCCTGTCGGTTTTCAAGACCGATCCCTTCAGCCGGACTTGGGTATTCCTCCGTGTATAATGGACCCTGTAGGACTCGAACCTACGACCGGACGGTTATGAGCCGTCTGCTCTAACCAACTGAGCTAAGGGTCCTTATAAATCGTGCATCATGTATTTAGTAATAGCGGCGGAGGGGATCGAACCCCCGACCTCACGGGTATGAACCGTACGCTCTAGCCAGCTGAGCTACACCGCCACGAAATATTCATATCAAGAATGTTTTTTACTATCGTAAAAAAACTTGGTGGAGCCTAGCGGGATCGAACCGCTGACCTCCTGCGTGCAAAGCAGGCGCTCTCCCAGCTGAGCTAAGGCCCCAAAGAAGTGGTCGGGAAGACAGGATTCGAACCTGCGACCCCTTGGTCCCAAACCAAGTGCTCTACCAAGCTGAGCTACTTCCCGAAATATATGGCGCGCCCGAGAGGAGTCGAACCCCTAACCTTTTGATCCGTAGTCAAACGCTCTATCCAATTGAGCTACGGGCGCTAAACAATTCATTAATGACAAATCAAGAAAAGTTATTTTGCTGAAGCAAAAAACTTTGGTGCCGAGGACCGGAATCGAACCGGTACGGTAGTCACCTACCGCAGGATTTTAAGTCCTGTGCGTCTGCCAGTTCCGCCACCCCGGCATATGTTTGGAGCGGAAGACGGGATTCGAACCCGCGACCCCCACCTTGGCAAGGTGGTGTTCTACCACTGAACTACTTCCGCGAAATAAATGGTGCGGGTGAAGGGACTTGAACCCCCACGCCTTGCGGCGCCAGATCCTAAGTCTGGTGCGTCTGCCAATTCCGCCACACCCGCATGTATGATTGATAATTTGCTATTGCAAAAATCAATGGTGAGCCATGAAGGACTCGAACCTTCGACCCTCTGATTAAAAGTCAGATGCTCTACCAACTGAGCTAATGGCTCATCTATATAGTGAGAAACCAAATGGTGCCGGCAAGAGGACTTGAACCCCCAACCTACTGATTACAAGTCAGTTGCTCTACCAGTTGAGCTACACCGGCACATTAATTACCTGTTAATGAAAAATGGTGGAGGATGACGGGATCGAACCGCCGACCCTCTGCTTGTAAGGCAGATGCTCTCCCAGCTGAGCTAATCCTCCAAAATGAAAATGGTGAGTTGTTCTGCTTGCGCAAAAAACTTTGGTGACCCATACGGGATTCGAACCCGTGTTACCGCCGTGAAAGGGCGGTGTCTTAACCGCTTGACCAATGGGCCATATTTTCTTAACGTCCCGCTTAAGGACAAGTATTACTATATCATCTGATTTCGCAGAAGTCAACTTCTAAATCAGAAAAAAAGAATTCTTTTTTATCTGCACATCAAAACCATTTTTGTAAGCCGAAGAAGAATATACCACATCTTCAAACCACTAATCAATAGTAAAAATAAGATAATCTTCAAAGACAAAGTAGAGTTAATCTACTGATCCCGCTCCACTCATAATGAATAGTTCAGAGATCAGTAAATAAACCTTTGACTACATCGCTAAATATATAACAACCGGCAGCGTGACAATGCTCATAATAGTAGAAATCAGCGTAGCACTTGAAACATTCTGCGGTTCTGTCTGGAACTGGATCGCATACATCGTAGTATTTGCGGCTGTTGGTGTTGCCGCCATAATGATCATGATTTGCTTAGTCATGGCATCCAAAGGCATAGGCAGAACCAATAGAGCTGCAATCATTGGGGAGGCAATTAATTTCAGTGATAAAGATGTATAGAGCTTCTTCCAGTCAATCGCTTTGACCGAGATATTGGCTAATTGCATGCCAAGGGTAAGCATAATGAAGGGGATTGCTGCATCCGCTATGAAATCGATCGCTTGCATGAATGATTTGCTGATTGGCACATGAAGCAATTGGAAAGCGATGCCCCCCATTGCCCCATACACCATAGGCATTCTTTTCACTGCTTGCAGTGCTGCTTTTACACCGTTCTGTTGGGCACTCCCTTTTGCTGCATAGAATACTCCCAATGTACTCATCAATAGTTGTTGAATGACCATGAGGATAATGGCGATTTCAAGTCCTGCTGCCCCGAAGAGAAAAAATGTGAGCGGCGTCCCATAGTTTCCGTTATTCATGAAAGCCGATGATAATACAAGCCCGCATCGCTCCGGCTCTGTAAACCGGTACACTTTCGATAATATGGTAACCAGTAAGATAATGATCAAACATAAACCAATCATGTAGAGGGTCAAGAGACCGTACGTACTGTTAATAGCCTGTTCATAGAAAGTTCGAAACACTAAAAAAGGCACCATTACATAGATGGCCATTTTTGAAAGGTTCTTAGTATCAAGTGACAGGTATTTTTGTGAGACAAATCCTACCCCGAACACAAAGAAAATCGGAAGCAAAATGGTGATGAATGACATGTTTTGGTCCCTCCGTTGATGATAAAAGGACTGTTTCCGATAAGAAGGCAAACCCTCTTAAAGACAAACAGCCCTTATGTTCATTCAATTTATAAATTGAATACCACGATTCTTTCTTCAGTCATTTCCTGGATGGCATATTTAGGACCTTCTTTTCCAGACCCACTCTTCTTTACTCCTCCGTACGGCATTTGATCGACACGGTATCCTGAAGTATCATTGATCATCAGTCCACCGACTTCGATTTCATCGGCCACTTTCATGGCGAAGGCTAAATTATTTGTAAATAAGCCTGCTTGAAGCCCATACTCCGAGTCATTCACTCTTGCAATTACTTCTTCTTCTGTTTGATAGGTAGTGACGGCAACAACGGGACCAAATACTTCCTGACGGCACACTTTCATATCATCATGTACATTTGTGAGGATTGTAGGTTGATAGAATACACCCTCACGTTTGCCACCTGTTTCAATGACAGCACCACTGCTTACGGCTTCATTCACCCACTGCTCAACACGGATGGCTTCCTTTTCTGCAATCATCGGTCCGATATTGACTGATTCGTCTTTCGGATTTCCTACAACCAGGGAATTGGTAACTTCCTTCATTTTTGCCAGGAACTCTTCGTACACCTCTTCATGGACGTATACCCGTTGAACGGATATACATACTTGCCCTGCATTATTGAAGCTTTTTTGAGCTGTGACTGTCGCTGCTTCACTGATATCGGCATCCCTATGGATAATGGTCGCTGAGTTGTTCCCTAATTCCAGGGCTACCTTTCTCAAGCCTGCCTTCCCCCGGATCAACTGACCCACACGGGGGCTGCCCGTAAATGTGAACATATTGACATCCTGGTTATCCAATAGCCACCCACCGATAGCAGGACCTTCCCCTGTCAGCACGTGTAATCGTCCCGGGGGTAGCTGGGCTGCTTCGAATACTTCCGCTAACACAAGGGCCGTGATCGGCGTGACTTCTGCCGGCTTCAAGATGACACTATTTCCAGCCGCCAATGCAGGCCCGATTTTATGGCAGGCCAGATTAAGGGGTACGTTGAACGGCGTAATGGCTGCGACGACACCTACCGGAACCCGCTTCGTATAGGCTTGGCGATTCTCAGAACCGGGTGCCGCTTCAACCGGGATCCCTTCTCCATGAATGCGCTTAGCTTCTTCAGCAGAGATTTCCAATGTTTGAGCGGCTCTGGCTACCTCGCCTCTGGCTTCATTAATTGGTTTACCAACTTCTTCTGCGAGAATTACAGCTAATTCTTCTTGACGGGCCATTAATCCTTCAGCAGCTTTCTTTAGTACGGTATAGCGCTCATATGGGTGAAAAGATTTACGGAGTGCTTTTTTTGCAGATTCAACTGCATGATCCACATCTTCTTTTGTTGAAACAGATACAGTTCCGATCACACTGCCGGTACATTTATCGATAACTTCATCTAGATTGACTGTTTCTTTCCATTGTCCATCAATAAAGAGCCCATAATTCCGAGTTGCTATTGCGCTCATTAAACATACCTCCCTATAGGTTATAACGTTACGACCTTTTTGTTTAAAAGTAGCTCTTCCGCTCTTCCCTGACTGCCGAAGACACGGATTTTCTCCTGTACTTTTTCTTTCATTCTTCTTTTTCCATTCCCCAGTGAATCCGCTAATACGAATTGATCAGGATTTTCGTTAAATACTTCTTGAACCCCTCTTGTGAAAGCCTGGCGCAGTTCAGTATCCACGTTGATCTTGGCTACTCCCAATGAAATGGCTCGTTGAACTTGCTCATCCGGTACATCTGATCCTCCGTGGAGAACGATCGGACGATTCACCGCGTTAGCAATTTCCTTTAAACGATCAAAGCGCAGATTAGGTACCTCTTTGTAAATACCGTGAGCCGTTCCAATCGAAACAGCTAAATAATCAACATCTGTTGCCTCGGTAAACGCAATCGCTTCTTCAACCGTTGTTATGAGAGCATCCTTTTCATCGACGGTGATATCATCTTCCGTTCCGCCAATTTTCCCGATCTCCCCTTCGTTGCCAATCCCTAATGCACGTGCTGCATCGACTACCTTCTTGGTGATTTCAGCATTTTCTCCAAACGAATAACCTGATCCATCAAACATCACCGATTGGAATCCCAGTTGGATGGCTTCCATCGTCTGTTCGTACTGACGGCTGTGATCGAGGTGTATACAGACCGGTATCGTAGTATTTTTCGCAAAAGTATCGATCATCACTTTCATCGGTTCAAGACCTACGCTTTGGATTACCTTTTGACCCACTTGTATCATGATAGGTGCTTTTTCTTCCTCAGCTGCCTCCAGGATCGCTTGGATCGTTTCGGCATTATGGGCACTGAATGCCCCAATGCCGTATCCGTTTTCTTTTGCGTGGTGAAGCATTTCTTTTCCGCTGATAAATGGCATAATGTTCTCCCCTCTACCTCTTCAATTGGATATTGTAATGATATTGATCACTTCGATATTTCGTTTTCGCATATTCAATCGGTCGATCGTGGATGCCATGACTTAAACGTGTCATCTCAAGGAGGGCCTCTCCAGGACGAATCCCAAGATAATCTGCTTCATGGATGGTCGCGTTGATCGCCGTTATCCTCTCATTGGCACTTTTAAGATAAACAGAATAGTTCTCTAAAATCTCGTAATAGCGGGCCTGATGAAGGTCGTGCTTCAATAGGAGATCGCCTATTTCTTTCGGCCAGCATGTTCTCTCAAGTGCTATCGGGGTATCATCGGCAAATCGGATCCGCTCGATCAAAAGAATCGGCTCTCCTTCTTTCACCTCAAGCATATCGCTTTCATGAAACAAATCATCCCGATACTGGGCACGTAACAGCTTCGACCTTGGAATCTGCCCTTTCTCGACGACTTCTTCGGCAAACCCCTTTAACTGACCAAGGTTCCCCACAAGCTTTTGTTGTTTCACTACTGTTCCGCGACCTTGCTTCTTTTCAAGGAGTTCATTCTGGACCAGGATGGAAATGGCTTGACGGATGGTGGTACGGCTTACGTCGAATTCCTTCATCAGTTCCTGCTCCGTTGGAATCAATGTGTCAGCCTTCCATGCACCGCTTTGGATGCGGTCAATCAGGACATCTTTTATTTGTAAGTACAAAGCCTCTCCCTTGTTCGGATTGATCTTGCTAGTTGACATATAGGTCTCTCCTTTGAATGGGTGGAGGATAACTGGACAGGCCGTCCCCTACGAGTGGACGGAGCCATTTATAGTAATCTTCGGGATGTTGGATAAAGTGCATTGGCAGCATTCGTTCTCCCGCACTCACGACATCCTCCAGTGCCACTGGTATTGTATCTACATTATACCCTCTATCCTTTGATCTTTGCAGTGATACCATCACGCCGGAGTGACCTTGCCTCACCCAATGACCACCTGCTTTACCACAAAGGAAAGCTTCATATTGGTCGACAGTGGAAACAGCGTAAGAAAAGCTTCGCTGGTTCATACCAAGAATTTCGGCTCTTGCTGTTACATGTAGTTCTTCTTTCAAAAAGGACTCGATTTGTTTGGAGATCCCACCGAGGATCGTTCTTCCCGTAACCGTTTCAAGTTCTATCTGTTCTCCCCCGGTCCACTTCACTCCTTCACTGACGACGATCGTTGCACAGCCGTATCTTGACACGGCCTCGTCGACGGAAGAAACAAGTTCTTCTACGTTCAATTCTTTTTCAGGAAGGGCAATATAATGCGGGCCTTCTTCCTCAAACCTGCGGAGAAGACCGGATGAAGCTGCGAGCCAGCCGGCATTCCTACCCATCGTTTCAAGGATCCTTACCTGTTCGAAGTTTTGCATGGAATGGAGATCCCGGCTGATGTCATTGGTCGTTTGGGCTACATAACGGGCTGAGCTCCCAAAGCCCGGAGCATGGTCCGTACACCCAAGATCATTGTCGACGGTTTTCGGAAGTCCGATCAGCTGTAAGTCATACTGTTGACGTTTAGCCTCAGCCCCTATCAAGGAGAGCGCCTCCATTGTTCCATTCCCTCCGATGAAAACCAGGCTGTCGATCCCTTCATTCTTCAGGTGTCGAACGGCCGTTTCCATTTGGGCGGGACTGAACGGATAGCGACCTGAACCCAGGCAAGCACCTGGAACTCGTTCATTCTTCAAGACCCATTCCAATAATTCATCGGTTCCCTTCAGGAAATTCCCTTTCACCAGTCCCTCATATCCGTTCCGGACAAAGGATAGTAAATGATCTTTCATTGTATTTTTCACGAAGCCCGCCAGCGTAGCATTAATAACGGTTGTTGGTCCGCCGGCCTGCCCGATGGCAATTTTCTTCATAATTCTAGCTCCCTTTTAATCCCTTGTTAACAAAGTGGTCGGTAAACCAAGCTGACGGCCAAGCTCCACCAATTCGCTGACGACATCTTCATAGACAAGGGCGTAATGAGGCTCGAAGCCTTCTTCCATCAATTGATAAAGAGTGGATTGTACGTCTGTTTCAAGCTTCACTTCCACTGACGTCCCATCGAATCGCTTAGGTGTATCCAATGCGTCCCCGCGCATAATGAGAAGTCTGTACCCTTCCGGAGTATAGCTGACACGGAACATGGTGACTCTTCCGGCTTTTAGTCCGAATTCCATCGTCATGCCCATTTTTCTGTTCGGATGAACGCCTGCCTGTGCCCCTTGATCAGGATGCGCAAGAGAATAGGCACCGGCACCACAATGCCAGAATACAACGGAATTCGCAGCTTCATTGACGTGAACCAGGTCCCCTAGATAAGGAGCACTTCCACCGCTTAACTGCCTTAGGATGAACATGGATACAGATCCGTGGATGTCTGATTCACACGAGGAAACCACACCATCTTCCGTGAATTGAGACAGCGTCGAGCACGCTGCCGCTCCAAGCTCATTGAAGAAGTCCGGCCAGCAGCGGACGGCTATGGCTGAGATGTCCCGTTCTTCGATTTGATCCTTCACATACGTGGAGAACTGGGCAAATCGTTCCACGGTTTCATCGTTGCGGTTTAATCCGATGACCTGCTGCTCCGCTCGTTCGATGGCAGGTTCCCATTTTTCCCGGGGAAGCTTCCTGCACTCTTCAAACGCCTGGTGTAAATCGAAATGCTCCACTTGAACGCCCCACTGTTTATGAAGCGCTTCCTCATCCGTACCGGAAAAGAAGAATCCTGGTGGGTGCTCACCGATGACACCGATCTTCAGGTTATGTAAGTCATCTAACAGATTCTGTACCTTCAGCTTCACCTTCAGCATCATTTGAACATTTGCTTCATCGGCATTACCGAAGATGAAACTGTACGGATGTCCGGCGCAACGAAGGACGTGACTAGTACTGTTCCCTCCTGTCAGGGAATTCAAACGCAATCTTCCCCCGACACTCGGCTCACGGACCGACCATACAATCACGGGTGCTTTCACCTGTTGGATGATGGTCTCGATGAACTCTCCATCCGCAAAGGTCACGCTTTGATAAATCGTCGTCGATACCCGGTCCAAATCGACACTATCCAGAAAAGCTTTCAGGTCTTCAGGTGACGTGACAATTGAATCCGGCTCTATGACATGACGGGACACTTCGTGGAGAAAAGAAGAGCTTTTTCTTCTCTCGAGTTCTGCTGCTTCTAAATCAAATGTTTTACGTCCTATAGGTATATACAATACAGATGGATGCACTGGTATTCACAACCCCTTTACTTCATTCATGTTTGACTTCACTATATCATAGATACCTACGTTTTAAAATAGGTTATTACCTTTTAGGTGTATTTTTTGCTATAGCTTCAAATAGATCACGATAGACAGATTTCTTCCGGTAAAAGACAGGCGGCTCTCCGATCGGGGCGTTGACCGTGATTTGCCCACCACTGTATGTGTCACCCGTCCATAGGTGAATCCATTCGTCCTCTGGAAGATAAACATTTCGTGTGGAAGCTCCTTCTTCATAAACAGGTGCCACCAATACATCAGATCCCAGCATGTATTGATATTGAATATCGTAGGAAAAAGTGTCTTCCTCATATTCCATAAATAGTGGGCGCTGTACAGGTATGCCATGTTCCGCGTTTTCCTTCACCAGCATCTTCAGGTATGGGCCCATCTCTACATACACATTCGTCATTCGGACGAAGTGGTCCAGTGTTTCGTCGTCTCCATCATATTGGAAGCAGTCGTCGGGACGATTCCCTTCGTGTGTTCTCATCACCGGAGTAAAAGCCGCCATATCCACCCAGCGTAACAGGAGTTCCTTAGAACGTTTATTTCCGTGAAGACTCGTGTAGCCCCCGATATCACTATGACTGATTCCACAGCCCGTCAAGCCTGCAGATAAAGCCGCTGGAATGACAGAAGCAAGACCATCATCCATGCTCCAGTCGACACTTTGATCGCCTGCCCATAACAGGGGACAATATGCCTGGTTCCCAGTGTATCCGGCACGCATGAAGTAAGTGATATCTTCAGAACGACCCGATTTTTTCACCGCATCATGATTCACCTTTGCCCACATGGCAGGCCAGGCATTATGCATCTTCATGGCTGATTCACCATTTGACAGATTCACGTCGGTAGGTAAGTACTCTCCGAAGTCTGCCATCCATCCGTCTAGTCCGAACTCGATCATATTTTTTCGGATGACACCTTGATACCACTCGTTTGCTTCTTCATTTGTGAAGTCAACGACCCCGCAATAAAACTCTCCGAAATCGACAAGGTATTCTCCATCTTCATCATCCGTCGCCAGGAAGCCACGATCAAATGCTTCTTTATATAAAGGGCCGTCCACTGCCAAATAAGGATTGATATAACCAAGGAAACGAATGCCCTCTTCTTTCCACTCGTGGATTTTCTTATCTAATCCAGGGTACTCCTCAGGATTCCATGCCCAGTTCCACATAAGCCTTCTCCCAAAGGAAGTCACCCGTTTGCCTTGCCAGTCCTGGCACCAGACCGCTCCAACTTTAAGCCCTTTTTCTTTAGCCACTCTCAGCTTTTCTTCCACCACATCGGTTCCACCTTGAATACCAAGCCAGATTCCATCATATGTCCATTCCGGAAGTTCAGGTTGACGACCGAGTCTTGCCGTTAAGCGACGAACGACGTCCTTGTAGTCAGATCCGCATTCAAACAGGATGGAAGTAGGGACTTCCCAAATATGCAACTCATGAAAATCATGATGACGGAAGTTAAAGTCTGCATAAGCGGTTGTATCCACATGGCAGAAATACTTCTTTGTCGAAATGAATGTCGGCTGCGGAAAGTTGGTTGTGTAATAGTCGCCGCCCGCACGATCTTTTACATCGGCCTGCCACGTCGTATAAGTACTTTTATTTCTGCCGACACCCGGTTCCGAGGTCCACAGTGGAAAATTCTTTCCTCTTAGATTTAAATGGGAAAGCTGCTCCCCGCATCCATACACTTTTTCTTCATGATCAGCAGAGAGTCGGATCCAGAATCGGTTCACAAGTTTATCTTTCATATCAAAAGTGACCTTCAAGCCTTCACCACTCATAGAGAAATGTAGAGACAACATTTCAGGTTCCCCTATGAAGCGCCTGAATTTGACCCTGTATCCACTCGGTTCTTCGATTACATTCGCATAACGCAATGCTGTGCGTTCATCGATATAATCATCGATCTGGAAATTCCCTCTATACATTTCAATCGACTCTTTTCCCGTACCAACGAACATAAATGGATTCGCGGTAGAGTGAGATAGAAGGAGTCTGCCTTCCAACCTTACTTCAAACCCTCCGTTTTCCTCGATTATCTGAAAAGGACGCATTGTTCTGCTTGTATTCATGAAAATTTCCCCCTACACCTTTTTTCGTTTTAGGCACTTTTCGTGTCAGTATGGTTTAACGCTTCTTCATGTTTGCCTTTTACGTACGATTCATATTTCGTACGCCAATTCTTTAATGCCAGGAAAAAACAAATCGTTGTCACTACTGCCAAAAGAACGATCGAAGGCCAGAACCAGCCAGATACAATTCCGCCAGCGTAGGCTAATCCGATTGGCGAGAATAATAGATACACAGCTACAACCAAGCTAAGAAGAATGGTCACAACAGGTAACGTGTATTTCCATGGGACCATATCGACTTTCGGTGTCGCCTTGAACTGATATGGCGTCTGAAGTGGACGGACCTTTCCAACCACCATCATGATCGCCACTTCAATGACAAATAAAATCGCTGAGATGTGAATGAAGTTGATCGTCGTTTCGATTCCGAACAACTGATTCAATCCCCAAACGAGCATATAATAGGTAACAACGTGGAAAATGATCGCAATTTTTGCAGCCAAGGCAGGTATCCTCTTCGATACGATCCCTACCAGTACAATTGCAATGATGGGAATATTAAAGAATCCCGTAAATCGGCGAATCAGATCCCAGATCCCATCCGGTGCATTCATGAGCATCGGTGCGATGAAAAACGACACTAGTGCGAGAATGCTTCCAAAATATTTACTGACGGTGATCAGCTGCTTATCGCTGACCTCTTTTTTCATTGCAGGTTTGTAGACATCCAATGCGAACATCGTCGCAGCACTGTTTAATAGAGAGTTAAAGCTTGAAAACACAGCCCCCAGCAATACCGCTAGGAAAATCCCTGACATGAAGGTCGGCAATAGATTGGAAACCAATGACGGGTAGGCTAAATCAACCGGATCCAACTTATCTCCATATAAATGAAACGCGATGACACCCGGAATCATCATGAGGAATGGTACGGCAAGCTTATAGAAGCCTGAGTACAGAACCCCTTTCTGGCCTTCTGCAAGGTTTTTCGCGCCTAATGTCCTTTGGATCACGTACTGATTGGTCCCCCAATAGAACATATTCATAAAGATCATTCCCGTAAAGATCGCACTGAACGGAACCGAGTCCGTGCTGGAGCCAATGGCATTCAACTTTTCCGGGTTTTCCGTCGCCATCGTTTTGAACCCTTCAGCAAAATCCCCATTACCTAAGGCAACAAGCCCGAGAACGGGAACGATGAGCCCGATGAGAAGTAAACCGATCCCATTCAGAGTATCTGAAACTGCAACCGCTTTCAATCCGCCGAAAATAGCATAAACCGCACCGATGATCCCAATCACCCAGATCGTCAGCCATACGGATTGTTCAAATGAAATGCCCAGCATGCTTTCTACATCAAATATCTTCAGTACCGCCAGCGCCCCTGAATACAAAACAGAGGGAATCGTGACGAATACATATCCAAGCATGAATAGAATGACCGTGTAACGACGTACCCCTTCATCGAACCGGGTACTTAAGAATTGAGGAAGTGTCGAGAACGCCCCGCCTAAATATCGTGGCAACAGTACAAGCGCCATGATCACAATCGCAAACGCCGCTGTGACTTCCCACGCCATATTGGACAGATTCGTCCGATACGCCTGCCCGTTCAGTCCGATCAATTGTTCGGCTGATAAGTTCGTCAGGAGTAAGGACCCGGCAATGAACCCCCCTGTCAAACCTCGCCCGGCAAGAAAATAACCATCTGAATCATCCACAGACCCCTTTGATTTTAAATAAGAAACCCAACCAACCAATGCCATGAAAATGGTACACGACAATAAAGTAAACCACATATCCTTTTCCTCCCCCGTTTATGAGTTCGCTGACGTACTTTCAGGAAACGCCACCGTTACATTCTCCCCTTTGATTCCTGCAACCGCTCCCTTTGACACAAACCTTTCCGTTTCTTCATGGGCGATGAGCCATTTATTTTTCATAAACAGCAACGGATCATGCCTCGTCTCATCCTCGGAAAGGGGCATGTTCGTTCCTTCAGGAAGAATCACCAGACATTTAAATCCGTCTGCACTGACTTTACATGGTGATAAATGAAGGGTCGTCTGATACAGCTCTACAGCTGTTCCCTTTGGAATAAAAAATGCTTCCACTCGATCACTGGAAAAGGTTGTTTCCTGCAAGTTATCCATATGCCCCACCAGAAGAACAAGATCCGTCATCGCTACATTGATTTCACTGCCCTTATGGAATTCAAGCCCGTTCAGCTTTGAATTTCTCCCGTTGCAATACCCGATTTGAATACTCATCCCGCCGAAATACCGATTCTGGAGGAATCCCTTTACCCCTTCTTCCTCCCACGCAGGAACCGAAGGAACATAAATATTCCCCTCATCTGGAATCGAAGTCGCTGCCATCCACTCTTCAAACGGACTCAACGGAAAATCACCCAATACCTTTCCGTACCTACCAAACATGCTGCTCCTGACATCTGAAATAATCAATGAAGGATTCAAAACTCTTAACCTCTCAATCAACATCATGCCCTCCTCCCGGATACGGAGCGGTGGGACATGAGGACAGGTCCCTTGTCCCAGAATACATATGACCTTTGATTAGAGACGTGCTTAACACTTGTAGTTTCCCAGCCACTCCGTTCCCTCCGTTCATAAAGTAATAACCTTTATACAAACATCATAACCTTTTAAGTTATTATATTGTAAACGTATTCATTCATGCAATACATTCTATTAAAATCTTCAGATTTTTTCATTGGAATTAGGAAAATAGGGTTGAAAGTCATAGAATTTAGGGGTGACTAGGACATAGGGACAGGCCCCTTGTCCCGGTACATGGAGGTTATCATCCGGACACGGTGCCAGTTATGAAGGATAGTGATACTGAAGTTACGATAATCGGATATGGAGAAACCAAAGAAATGTAAAGGTGAGCCGGAATAACAGATTCGTAACCTCAGCACATAGATTAGCGTAAGTGCATGCCTGTCTATACCAAAAGAGGTCCGTCCCTCATCACATTAAAGCGATGAGGGACGGACCTCTTCAGTTTTAAGCTTGTTTACACACTATCTTTAGGAGTTGAATACGATGGTAATAGATTATGAATGGGGTGATGGATTTATGGAGCTTCCAACGATTTTGTGTGGGCCGATCGTTCGTCGGGTTGACCCTGGACAAGCTTTTATTTGGATTGCATTGAGCAAGCCGTATGATATTAGAGCAGAGTTATTTAAGATAAAACAGGATAAAGAACCTCAATGTTTCCACTATATGAGGCTAGCCTGTGAAACTGAGACGAAAACGGTACAAGCCGGAAAAAACTTATATATAAGTTTAATAAACGTTTATCCACAAACAGGATCTTTTCCTACAAATAAGTTATTGGGTTACAATTTATTGTTTGATAATAGTAACGGAACACTGGACCTGGGCAGCTTTGACTTACTTTCCCCTACTCATCCACACTCGATTGTCTACGAAAATCTCGCTTACCCTACCTTTTATATCAACGAAGGAAATTCATCGAATATTTTATACGGTTCATGTCGAAAGCTCCACGGGGTTGGAGCAGATGTGTTGTCAGAAGCAGATAAGATCATCGCGTCGTCCTTTATGAATACTGATAGACCCTCCTCTCTATTTTTAATGGGAGATCAAATATATGCTGATGATGTGGCAGATCCCATATTTAGTATCATAACAAGGTTCGGCAAAGAGCTGGTGGGACAAGAGGAAGACCTATGTACCGTCGATCCCCGCTTAAAAGAAGAGCCTTTCAGACAGGGACTTCAACAGATCAATGGCAGACAATATATTACGGAACAGTTTTGCAAATTCACTTCCAGAAAAGCGGCAAATCATCTGTTAAGCTTCAGTGACTATGCAGCCATGTATATGTTTTCTTGGAGTCCCTCGTTATGGGAACTCGCATATAAGGAAGGGATGTTCGAGACCTTTCAAGAAGCTGCGCATAAGAATGAAGTCTATTTTGTTTTTAAGGATTGTCAAAGCAAAGAGCATGAAACGGAATATCGGCAGCTTCAAGACCGCTACCAAAAGCAGGAAAAGGAACTCGCTAACCTGGAGGAAGCTTTGTATGCTGTCAGAAGAGTACTGGCCAATACACCGACCTATATGATGTTTGATGATCACGATATAACGGATGATTGGAACCTGACACAGGATTGGAAGACGAGCGTTTGGAACGCTCCTTTAGGAAGACATGTGATTAGCAACGGCTTGGCATCCTATTGGCTTTTTCAAGGCTGGGGCAATGAGCCGGCTACGTTTACCCATTTCGGTCAAACCATGCAAACCTATTTCGATTCTTTTCAACCTGGTTCTCTCTCCCACTCTAACTGGGTACAAGCTCTATGGAACTATGACTCTTGGCATTTTACCGCCCCCACTGCACCAAAGGCCGTATTTCTTGATACAAGAACCCAACGCGGTTATGTAAATAAACCAAAACCTGTGAAAGTGTGTAAACGGATAGATGAGGAAAGGTATAGCCCAAACCTTCTTAGTCAGGAGGGATGGAATAGGCTTTCCACTAAACTGACCGCGTCTGGTTGGAATCAGGGTGAACCCTTAATCCTTGTATCCCCCGCTCCTCTTTACGGGATCGGATTAATTGAAAACTTTTTACATGACTACATGCTTCCACTGAGGGCGTTTGGTTTACCTGTGCAAAGCGACTTTGATTTAGAAGCATGGAAGTACAATGGGAAAGGCTTTAGCGACTTCCTCCATCAAGTATCGGCTTGGAGCCCGAGTGACTGCATCATCTTATCGGGAGATGTGCATTCAGCTTCGTCCGTTACATCTGATGTTACCTTTTCCGATGGTCGAACCCTTACGATTCATCAGTTTACAAGCAGCCCAATCAAGAATATGAGCTATACAGGAATTTGGGGCGCCATCATGAAATTCATCATTGGCTTGAATGCCAGAAAAAGGACCGACCGGACGATCTACCGCTACTGTGATCATCAATTTAATTTATTTCAGGAGGAACAAAGCAGCACTCCCTCTGACTATGTATGGAAGGAGAGCATTCGTTACCGGCGTATAAACGATTCTTCGATTATTGAAACTAAAAATAATATTGGGTTGTTAACGGACGGAGGGACAGGTCCGTTGTCCCGGATCATTGTTTAGGGACAATGGGATCGAACTAAAAGAAGCAGCCAACTTACTAAATGTAAGTTGGCTGCTTTTTTTTCTTATTGAGGGAATACGTGCTGAAAATCTTCCCTTTGTCCCACTAATACAAGTTATCCAATTTCATTTCATGATACGTTATTTTTTCTTGCAATTTCTTTTTGATTTGACAGTCTAAACAACCTTCAAGTAATACAAGGTTGTAATGGATTCTCAAGGAATGCCATTTTATTTTCATTTGTGATAGGAATCTGGATATCTTCATCATTTTCTCCTCCATGTTCATAAGTCGCAGGAGTCCGTTTCGAAAACTGGCAAGCATCGTCGTTAAGACATTAGCCCCTGAAGTTTTGCGTCCCCATTTTTCAATGGGTTTGCCTTTATCGTACGAATTATGAATGATTGGTACATGATAAACATGTGATTGTACCTAAATACAATTACCGAACCATAGTTCAGTATGAGTCGTTTATACCACTTTCGAATAATAACATACATTTACTGAAGGGAAGCGGAATATTCCTAAAAGAATAGAAACTGTGGCTGCTATTAATTCTGTATATATCCATTTTTCTTGTACTTTTAAACCTATATACTCAGCACATTGCATATTAGCTAATGTCATCACCATTATTTAGCATATTAAAAAGGAATCGCTCAATCGAGTGATTCCTTTTTTGCAAAGAAATGGGAGGAAATGGACTAGCCTATTTCCAACCATCTATCTATCTTGTTTGAACACCAATAACTCTGGCAATATTCCCACTAGAGTTTTTACTCTTTTCCCCGGTAACTACAAGTTTTACTGTATGTTTCCCTTTGCTGATATCTTTATCAATCAGGAAGTGCCGTTTTTTGGGATAAGGGGAATATGTACTTATTTTCTCTTTCATTTCGTTGTCGATATATACTTCTATAAACCCGCCATCTTTGTTCGTTATTAAGGAAACCCCCAGAAAGTCTCGATCCTTACTATCTACTTTAAATTCTATGAATGCTCCATTGGTATCACTTACGAAATAGGTTTCTTTTGCCTTGAAACCATTTTTAGCATTGGGTGTACCATGAAAGTCTGTGGTATGTCGCTTTAAATCTGCCATTACCTTAGCAAGAATTTCTGGTTTGTCCTTATCTTCAACCTTCTTGCCGATTTTGTTCAAGATTTCATCAGCATATAGTTGGTACCCTTCGTCATTAGGATGGATTCGGTCGTCAGACAATTGGGCCACATCTTTACCTGATTCATTAAATGCCTGTTGAGCATCAATTATATTCAAATCATATTGATTTGAGACATCTTCAATGGTCTCTCTATATTCTTTTTTTTCTAAGCCATGTTCAATAAAAGTAAAGACTTCTGCTTTTGGAAACCTTAACATGATGTTTTCAACTAAAGAGGAATAACTTTCATTGAATTCCTTCTCAGATAAATAATTTTGATCGTTTTGACCGAACGAAACAAATACTAAATCATAATCCTTACTAGTTTTATAGTTATTAAATTCTACTAACCCGTCAAATGAATCTGATCCACCCTTGGTTAGTCGGATAGATTTCACTTCAGATGTATATCTTTCAGTAATCTTCTCATTGAAAATTGAAGTCCATTTAGCAGCTTCCGTAGATGCTCCTACACCTTCACCTATACTATCTCCTACAACTAAATATTGGATTGGTTCTCCATGTTCTAACTTTTCGTAGACAGGTTTATGTGTTGGATGATCAGAACTTGATTGAGCAGTGATTTCTTGTTTAGATGAACAACCTATCATCATTCCAATCGCAACACACAAAAAGAATGCGAATATTAATTTTTTTCTATTCTTCATCAGACACCTCTAAGACACTTTACAAAATTTACAATAGTTGAACCTTAAGGAATTCAGGGTGTTTCAACCGACATACCACTTTTTTCTTCAACTGCTGCATCATTTTTGGGCTCTACTTTTTTCTTTACTACTATTTCGCGATTGATGACTTTGACACGGGGTTTCTTTCTAGGTACTAATTTCCCTTTTTCTTTTCTTTCTTCTAATTGTGATAATGCAAGCTGGATATCATCAAATTGAATCCCTTCTAATGACTCTAATGTGTAATCCCACCATTTAATGGCCATTAAACGTTGTCTAGTCTCTTCATCAAATCTATATTTAATATGCTTAGCAGGAATTCCCCCTACTATTTCGTATGGGCCAACATCTTTATTAACTACTGCACCTGCAGCGATGACAGCACCATCACCAATCGTTATCCCTTTTAAAATTGTTACATTGGCCCCGATCCAAACGTCATTACCTATGATAGGATTAGGTTTACTTTCCATCTTATCTACGGTTGTTTGAAAGTTTTGTGCTTCCTCCCAAAAATGAAACCCAAATTTCTTGCTATACTGGAAATCATGGGTACTTAAATAATCTAATGGATGTTCACCCATTCCAATCGTTACTCCCGGTGCTATATTACAAAATCTTCCGATTGATTTAACATTTCGAATGACTCCGCCTCTTATATTTGTGTAGGCACCTATTACACCTGAGTTCATTATTTTGGTATTTAACACTCTAACTGGTGGTTCAAACACAACCTTTGATTTCATTGGGAGACGTTCTATTGTATCCACGTAAATCCCTTTTTCCAGTAATAATTCTTCAGTTATTTTACTCATTTATGTATTTCCCCCTTGGCTGAATATTCCCTTATCATCATAACATTTCCTAACAAGAAAATGATTCCAAATGATAAAAAATAGTAACCTTAAAGGAAATCCAAAACGTAAAGAAGAAGAAACGCCCAGCGTTCCTTCTTCAACAAAGATGATTAATTACCCAGCACCTTCAAATAATCAACATTAATACTTGTAGCCGTCTTTTTACCTGATTTGCTGGACGTGCCAGTCCACTCAATTTTAATCGTATGCGTTCCATTAGATAATCCGGTCTTGCTAAATAATTTCTGCCTATGTCCTGCATTGGCAGAATATAAGTCAACATAATATACTTGACTGTTATCAATTGTTACTTTGGCTATTCCTGATGAACTGTCTTTCTTTCCAAAGTATTCAATTCCATTACCTTCGAAAGTCATTTCCACACTCGAGTAATCATCATTGGTTACAGTAAACTTCCCACCTGATGCATAACTGGAATTGAATGTATTCCAAAGTCCCTCATACATCAGATATCCATGGGTATCCTGATAATTACCAGGTTTTGCACCACTCACGCTTACTTCAAGCTTATAGCTTCCTTTTCCTTCAAAACCGTACGCATTCACATAATATGTGCCTGTATATGGTGCTACATATTTAAATGAGTCAATCGCATTCCCGGTTTTTTCGGAATATGCCACGATTCCCTTACTTGAATCCACCGTATCAGCATATGGATTATACAAATACAGATCAAAGTCTCTATAGCTACCATTGATTAATCGTGCTGAGATTTCTTGTCCCTTTTGAAGCTCTATACTATACACGTCATTTCGATCTGTCTCAGCGTCCAGAGTTTCATATACTTCTGGACCATTAAATGCGATTCCCGGAATATCATCATCAGGAACTGAGCCCAAAGCACGACCTGCGTCAACCATACCACCTGTCACAGTAATACCATCAACAGAAGACAGTTCCTTTGTACTGTCCATAATCATTGTTTTCATAGTCGAAGGATCATAGTCTGGATATTCACTTTGAATTAATGCAGCAACTCCTGCTACATGGGGAGTTGCCATGGATGTTCCGTTGTAATAGCCGTAGCTATTATCAGGCAATGAACTTAAGATAGATACTCCAGGTGCGGCAACATCTACAGAAGTGCGGCCATAGTTGGAGAAGTAAGCTAAATCCCCTCTGTTATCCACTGCAGCAACCGATAAGATATTGTCTAGATCGTAACCAGCCGGGTAAGAGCTGTAATAATCTATATTGCTGCCGTCATTTCCAGCCGCTGCGATAAATAAACTATTAGAGTCTCTAATTGCTTCATAAAGGGCTGTGCTATATCCACTTCCACCCCATGAGTTATTCGATATTTTGATACCCATTGATGCTGCGTATTCAACTGCTCTTACGGCATCAGAAGTGTACCCGGAACCATCTTCTGTTCCCAAGAATTTCAACGGGAGTATTTTAACATTAGGCGCTACACCAACAACGCCTATCCCGTTGTCACTATGACCTGCAATGGTTCCTGCAACATGGGTTCCGTGATCATCGACATACGGGCTGTCATAAACAGTGTTATCCTCATTATAGAAATCCCAACCGTTCACATCATCCACATAACCGTTGTTGTCATCATCAATCCCGTTATTAGGTACTTCATTTTTGTTAGTGAAGATTCTATATTTTAAATCTGGATGGTTTATATCAATTCCGGTGTCAATTACAGCTATGACCGTACTTGTACTCCCCATTGTGATATCCCAAGCATTACTGACATTAATATCGATACCCGGTGTACCATACTGATTGATATATTGCCCTGTATTCTTTAATCCCCATAAACTACTAAAATACGGATCATTTACATCACTCGCCGTAAGTTCATAGTTTGGTTCCGCATAGAGAACATCCGGTGATTTTTTCAGCATGCTAATTGCCTCTTCAACCGATTGACCACTAGAAAGCTTGTATAAACCAACTCCCTTTTTAGTGAGTTTCTCTTTCTTTTCTAATTTAACACCAGCTATTTCCGTCTTCGTGCTATGTACGACATTACCCTTGAACTTTACAATCACTTCATCTTTTTTGTGCTTTTTATTTTCAGAAGATGCCTTTACGGGTTTTTTAACCTTTACTTCTTTAAAGTCAGCTATTTTAGCAGGCTTCCCCATTTTCATTACTTGTTGTTCGGAAAATTCTTTGGACATTTTTTTATAGTTTTCAGTTTTTTTATCTCCACTCGCCGCACTTGCCGGCGCAACCAATCCTACAGCCAATACACCTGTAAGGATAGTAGAAACGACCTTTTTAGAAATATCCTTCAAAAAAACTCCTCCTTCTATATTTTTCTAATTTTTGTACTTTATTACCTAGTATAATTTAACTATAGTATTATTGTAAATACCCAATATAGGAAAATGATGGTTATTTTTATGTGGGGAATAAAATTTTTACCCGCTTTAGTACTATGCCATTGATTTGGGAAGAGATCTAATCTTACCTGTTTTAGCGGTCTGTAAGTTGGTCTGTAAGTTACTCACCACCGGCTATTTAACTATAATAAATGAACGTGATAGTCAAAAATACTCACTATTCCCTTTACAGGGTGTGAGGTAAAAGATATAATCTTAAACCGTGTCAAAAAATTCATATATTGGAGGTATTTTCATCATGAGCTATCCTTGGGCAAGTGCTGCAATTATTCGCATTCTTTTGTTTTTTACATTCTTATTCAGCCTAATCTTCACTTTTTCAGGAGAGGGTGTCACTTCTTTCTTCATTATGATTGGAAGCGGGTACTTTGTATTTGTACGCGATATCATACGATTAAACAAAGAAAAAACGAAAATAGAGGATTATACAGGAGAAAAACCACTATTGGTTAAAAGGGTTTATACCAGCATTTCCGGTGGTAAGGCCTATATTGGTCTCACCGATCACTACTTGGTTAAAAGTCAAAAAGGGAATATCAGCAAACTTAACTTACATACTATACTTGACACTAAAGTGGGCCAATCAGGTACAGGGAATTTTAATACGACGGTGAGAGAATGGGGTAAACATGTTACAGCAACTACAAGAGAGGAAAAGGTCCCCTATATTGCTTTCCTTTTTGAAGATAACGGGATTGAAGATTCCGTTATCTATTACTCAGAAATCTCCAACATCAGTAAGATTGCCAAAACTTTATCTAAATTAACAACTACGGGCATCATTGCTAAAGAACGAGAAGAGTCCCAACGTGGAAAAGAACGTCAAAGAGAACTGAATGACGCATTCAAAACTCATGTAGAAATGGTCATATCCTCTATGAAACTGGAGGAAATGAGCGAAACCTCATCCATTACAGAAAGCTTTACTTCAATTAAAAAGACCACCATTCAAAAATACATGTCTCAACACCCTCAACTTAATGCTTTAAACGAGCAAGAGCTTAACGACCTTGGAATGGTTCTGCAGGATAGCTTTACAAGAGGGGTTTATATTGCTCAAAAAACCCTTGGGGACAATTCATTTAAAGATGCTAGTTTACTAAATGTAAATGCAATTGAACCTCTGGTCTATAGTGTTTTAGGACTTCATCGAGGGGCTTTTGAAGAAAATTCATTTGTAACAAATGATCACTTGGTTTCATTTATTACGGAAGGATTAGAACAAGGATTTCAATCAGGTATGAAAGAGTATAAAATTGCTACCTAATGATAAAGAGCTCTTCTTTCAATGAATAAGAAGAGTTCTTTTGATCTGTGCAATATGCCTCATAGCATCATTTGGTACAAAAGATTTTTAACTTAAAAGGAGACCATTATGAAAGGTGCATTACGTTTTTTATTGCTATTATCTCTATGTTACCTAACAGGTTGCGCTGCCGAAGACCAAGCTCATACAGAAAAAACAGAAGCAGCCACAGAAGAGAAAAAACAAAAGGCTGCAGTCATAGAAGGAAAAGTTCCGGAAACTCTTCGTGAAGAAGAAATGATCTTAGAAAAAGAAGAAGTAGCTGAAATGACTAAAACCATACTTCATTTATTCTATGATTCCATGGTATCGCTTGGAGTTGAATACAACTGGAATAGTGAGAATCCGGCAGATTTCAACGTCGTAAAAGAAGAAATCCAACCCTATGTAACCAAAGGATTCCTAGAAACAGTAAAAGGATCTCTAGGGGATATTTATTGTCAATGTGATGCTTTTTCGGTTCCCCACTTTGACCCTGAGGTTCGATTTGAATTTGAGCAAGTAGAGGATAATAAGATAGAAATACAAGTTTTAGATCCCGGCTCAGAGATGATCACGATGGGATATGAATCGAATATAGAATTACTGAAGGAAGATAATGAGTGGAAGTTGAATAAGTTGAGCTCACGATCCCTTGAAGGTTCTGATCTGAAACTTACGAAAGAAGAAGCAGAAAAGCTCTTATCATCTGAGCAGGACACCATTACTTTTATAGAGGAATTCAACTCACCCCAAGGGGCTGGAAAAGCTTACTTATTTAATCTTAAAACACCTGAATGGGAAGAGTTGGTTGCAATCAGTTCCAAAGATGCAAGCCGTGTATTTGATTATGACTATGAACCGGAAGCTATAGAATCTTCAGTCGAAGGCAGCTTGTCAAATGATGCCCAAACGTTGATTGACCATGAAATGGAGCAACTAGGGTATGGATCATTAGAAGACGTAGAAATCATCGATTTTCATGGTGATGGGTTCCCGGAAATACTTGCTATTCACCATACCCCTGAAATTGATACGATTCTTATTCATGAGTATGACCAGGGCAGCCAGCAATGGAATATCGCATATAAAGAAATATCTCAAGAAAAAATTGATGCTTTCGACACTCTGCTTATCTTTGAAACAATGAATCTGTTAGAAGATGATTCAAAGCAGCAGGTTGTAATCGGAAAACAGATGGGAAGCAGTGCTTTTATAGGCTTTATTGTACTGAGCGAATATAACGGGGGAATTGAAAAGGTCTTCTCACAGTGGGATGGCGACTATCCAAGTGGAGAAGTCATTCAAGAAGGGAAAGATCTTGTTGTATTAAGTTATGGAAATGAAGTAGACCGATTCTCTCAGGATAGTTTTACAGAGAACTAGGCTGCTCCATCTTCCATTGTCGATACCCTCAAGAATAAAGGATATTTTCTTACTCTTTATGGTTATGTCTCATTAATAAAAAACCTCAACCCTTTCGTACACAAAGGTTGAGGTTTTTTCATATATAGCAGTAGAATGCTGCAGTTCCTTACCCTGGATTCAGGATGACGTTCTCTAATTTATTGCTTCTTTTTCTTCCCCTTCTCCTCTACCTTGATCACAACAGTAGTCAAAGGCTCCAAAGTCAAAGTATCTTTCGTTAATGTAAAACCAGACTTTTTAGAAACAGGAGTGGTGCCCGCTTCGTCGTTGTCCACTACAACCTTTCCTTTAGAGAGGTCATATTCACCCACCGATAGGGTACGTGCTTCGCTATCCGCATTGACGAATACGTAGTACTCTCCCGTACCATCCGTGGATGCATTCTTGTAAGCTAGCATCAAGTCTGTATCGGCGATCTCAGGTAAATCAAGCAGCGATACATTCTGATCAACCAGCTCTTTCTCACCCAAGCGGAAGGCATTGGTTGATCTTCTCAGCTTGATCAAACCTTCTGTATATTCTCTGGTCGTTGTATTCACTTCATATTTCTTCTTATTCGTTGCTTTTTCCCAGTCGAACTTGTTGATGGCGTCGGATGAATCGTATGAGTCGTGAATGAAGTAACCGAATGGGTCTCCATTCTCGTCCTCTAACTCATGATATTTCTGTTCTGGTACGCCTTCCCCTAGCCATTGCTTGGTTCTGCCATATTCCTGTCCTGCATGGATAAAGGCCGTTCCCTGTGATGTCAGGATCATGGAGTTCCCTAGGCGGATACGCTTATGAATCTCCAGATTATTTTCCGGAATGGCCGGGTCCTTTTTGATTGATTGGGCAATGACATCGTATAACGGCAGGTTGTCATGGGCCGCGATGTATTGGACCATGTCGCCCGGGTCGTCGTCTGCTGTGTTGCCAGGCTGCCCTTTGATGTTGTTAAAAATGGTGTTGATGTCGCGTGCGCCACCTGTCAAGAAGCGCGGCTCCCCTTCTGAACCGAATCCGGATTTCAGTTCGTTACGGATTTCGTCGGA
This sequence comes from Rossellomorea sp. FM04394, assembly GCF_041889765.1. Classification (NCBI taxonomy): domain Bacteria; kingdom Bacillati; phylum Bacillota; class Bacilli; order Caryophanales; family Bacillaceae; genus Rossellomorea; species Rossellomorea sp. FM04394. The sequence goes on from NZ_CP168654.1 coordinate 4,054,905, forward strand.
GAAGACTCCTACATCATCGGTTTTGTCCATCCAATCCTGATCGGCCCCCATTCCTTCTAATGAAGGATCAGATAAGTGACCGGCAAATGTTCTCCAGCCTTCACCTATGAACAGGGCATCCGGATTGATTTCCGCCGCGGCATCATAGGCTTTTTGGATGGATGGATAGGTTGCGTCACCCATCATATCGAAGCGCATGCCATCGATCTTGTATTCATCGAACCAGTATTTCACTGAGTCGACCATCAGCTTTTCAGCCATTGTATGGTTGGTTGCCAGGTTGTTTCCGAAACCTCCAAGGAAGTTTCCTTTGTCATCCTGGAACGCATAGTAGTTTGGCACGATGTCGTTCAGTGTACTTGTTTTCGCCATATGTGTGTAGACCACGTCAAGCACGACACCCATACCCTTATCATGAATCGCGTCAATCAATCGTTTCGTTTCTTCAATTCGTAATTGTGGATCAGTGGCATCCTGTGAATACGCACCATCCGGGGAGAAGTAGCTGTGTGGGTCGTAGCCCCAGTTATATTCATTTCCTCCCGCTGAATACTCAAGCTCACGTTCGCCCATATTCGTTTCATCGCCGTAGTACCAGGCCATGATCGGAAGCAGTTGGACGTGTGTCACTCCCATTGACTTGATATAATCAAGCTTTTTAATGAAAGCGTCATAGGTGCCCCATCTTTCCTTCTTCAAATCTTTCTCGATGGATGGGTCGGACGTAAAGTCACGGACGTGGACCTCATAGATGACTGCATCTTCACGTTTTTCATAGCCATCGATGGAAGCATGGCTGAATTTCTTCGGATCGGTTCCTTTTAAATCGACGATTGCTGCCTTCCCTACGTTATCGCCGTCAGGTCCTGCTTCACCCTCAGTATTCACGGTAAAAGCAGCCATTGATTTCGCGTAAGGATCCAATACCTTTTTCGTTACGCCATCATTAGTTACTTCATATTGGTAGTAGTAGCCTTTCAGATCTTTTAACTTTAAGTCTTTCGCTTTTACTTCTGCTGACCAGACACCTTTTTCACCAAGGGTCAATTCCACAATGCCGATTGGTTTCGCAGCATCTTTTTTATCAAAGAAGTTCGCGACTACCTTGCTTGCTTTAGGCGCCCATAGTTTTAAGGTTGCGTTTCCTTTATTGTATGTGGCACCCAGGTCGTCACCATCGTAGGCATACTTGTTATCGATCAGTCTCCAGCCAGCTGCCGCTTTAACGGTTCTGCCCGAGTAGGTGATGGATAACGGCAATTTTTCAAGGTTAAAATCAGCTTTTACTTCCACTGTTTTGTCTCCGGTGATTTCAGCACTTTGCACCATCACGTCAGATCCGGCACTGTCCTGGATGGCTAAGCCGGACACTAATGCTTCTTCCGTCAGACCATCTGTCATCGTGAAATTCAAACGGATCGTATCGTCTGAAATGACCTCAGACGAAATCAGTCCTGTTGCCACGTCGCCGTGTGGGGAAATGTAGACGGTATCGTCACCCTGTTTCACCCATAGATGATTATATTTATCTAATAGATTGAACGTTTTGTTGCCTCCATCCTTACCGGCATCGCCTTTCGACTCATCCAGCATAATGAAGCCAATCTCTTTCGCATTTTCTTTTAGCGGGATGTCTACATACGCACCATAACGGTCTTTACCCGCTAAATCAGCCGCACCTGTCGGCCAGTTGTCTGAAGGTGCTTCAACATCTCCCCAATTCCAGACACCGTAGTTCTCATAATTCCCGTCTTCACGCTCATAATGAATACGCACCGTGTTCTCCGGCAAATCAACCGGCTCATACGTATACACCTTATCAGAACCTTGTTGGATCCAAATCTCGTTTACCTCAGGTGAAGGGATCGTAAATCCTTTGTCTCCACCATCTTTACCGGCATCGCCTTTGGTTACATCCATGACAAGGAATCCGATGTTTTTCGCTCCTTCAGCAAGAGGAACGTCGATATACGCGCCGTAGCTGTCGGTTTTTTCAAACATGGTTGCTCCTGTCGGCCATCCGGCAGATGGTGACGCTACATCATTCCATAACCATGCACCAAAGTTTTCGTAGTTTCCGTCGGTACGGTTGTAGTGGATGCGGATGTTGTTTTCCGGAACCGGCTCTACTTCAGGATTTTCCCCGCTGCCAGAACCTGATCCTGCTTCAGCGCCTGTAATCTTCCCGCCTTGGGCAGTCAACAACGCGGTACCACCGTCTGCTTTGGAAGGAAGAGTCAGCGTAATTTCATTTCCTCCGTCAGCATTGAATGTCTCACCGGAGTACGCATTCGTCACGACTGCATCCGGAGAATCCACTGTCAACGTAATCTCTTTCGCTTCGTCCGCCACGTTCAGCCCAACGTAGACAGAGTCCTCTTTATAGTCACGGGAGAATACCAGGAACTGATCGCTATTCGAACCACCGACAGTCTTTCTCTCCCCTTTAGCAAACACATCGGAATGTGCCCCTCTAAAGTTTAAAATCTTCGTATAATGCTCTAACACGTCATTATTTTCTACATCATCCCAGGCAAAATCATAGCGGTTATCGTACTGCGGATAATTGTTTGCTCCGCTTTGCCCGAGTTCTTCACCGTAATAAATGACCGGCTGTCCCTTCGACGTTGCCTGAAGAGAAGCGGCCACTTTCAGCTTGCCTTCATCTCCGCCTAACGAATACAGGAATCCGTCTTCATCATGACTTCCTAAAAATTGACCGAGTGTTGCCGTGTTATCAATTTTCCCGTTTCGAGCCGTCAGTTTATCATTGGCTGCTTTCAGGTTGCCGTTTACAAAATCTTTTGCAATTCCTTTGAAGCCGAAGTCCAGAAGGGAGTCCATCATTCCGGTATCAAGGTATCCCAACTGATTGTCTGCACTTGCTCCCCACGCTTCACCAATCATCTTGTGCTGAGGCATTTTTTCCGTGATGGCGTTTTTAAAGGCCATCCACGTCGTATCTTCCACGTGCTTTACAGTGTCAACGCGGAAATAGTCGATCGTATTCCCTTTTGCCGTTGTTGCTTTTTCAATCCAATCCGTTTGCCAATCGATGATTTGCTGGCGAACTTCTGGATTTTCCGTGATGATGTCTGGAAGCCCCGCTAATTCACCGACCACTTCATCCTCACCGACGTTACCTTGACGAACGATAGTACTGTACTTGTCTCTTTCTGCATCCGTCGGGTAGCCTGCAGGACGCTGATCGGCAGCCAACTCACCATCGATCTCTTTTAGTCCATACCCTGTATGATTCAAGACCACATCGACCATGATTTTTATGCCGCGGTCATGTGCCTCATCGATTAAGGTATGGAAGTCTTCCATGGATCCGAAGTGAGGATTCAGCTCGCCGAAGTTGCTGGCCCAGTATCCGTGGTATGCGAAGTATGGCTGGTCCTCCTCCCCTTGACGGACATCATACTTGATATTTTCAACGACCGGACTGATCCAGATCGTATTTACGCCAAGGTTATCCAGGTAATCAAGTTTCTCCGTGATCCCCTTGAAATCTCCACCCTGGTACGTTCCGCGCTTGCTTTTATCATAATTCAGCTTGTAAGGATCATCATTCGACGTATCCCCATTGAAGAATCGGTCTGTCAGCATGAAATAAATGATGGATTCGTCCCAGTCGAGATCAGAATCGCCGACAGACTGTCTTGCTTTTACTTCGATTTCAGTCGTTCCTTCATAATAGTTCCCGTATGAATCTACTACGGTCAGAGGAATCGATTTTATTCCCGCTGTTATATCGTCATCGACTGCTAAAGTCACTTCTTTTAATGAAGGATCGATTTCAAGTTTCTCCGACCCGCCTAATGAAGAAACATCCGCTGTGATCTTCTGAATTTTCACATCCTCTGTCAGTCCGTCGACAGCAACCGATAAGACAGCGTTTTCATTATAGTCCACAGCAGTTGGAACCACTGAACCAGTAACCGTCAGATCAGCTTTTTGGAAATCAAGAAACGATTCCCCGTCCACTGAATGATAAGGGTCACTTACTTCTGTCGTTACACCGTCTATTGTGACCAGGTATGAGTACGGGTTTTTTCCATTTGGAATGTTCTCGTATGAGAGAACAAATCTCTCATTCTCCGGTTCATACATCATTTCCTTTGTTTCCCCGTTGTATTTCAACTCTACTTTTTCAATCGTATTCATCGCATCGTTCGCGAACAATTCTTTATCTCGATAATAGAACATCGCATTCCCTTGATCGATGACCGGGGCCGATCCATCAGGCACAATGCGGATTTCCTCGACGCCACTTGTTATGTACGCCTTGGTGATGGTGTCGTTTTTATTCACTTTAATAAAACGATCGCCAAACTCCTTCTCCGCCGTATTCCAATCCTCCGTACTGCGAAGAACGAAGCCGAATTGCTCTGTTTCAGGTGCAACGGCAATGTTCGCTACCGCCACTCCGTTTTCATAGGAGTCAAAGTTGATTTGATCATTCTTTACTCCTGTGTTCCAGGCCCATATATTCCAGCCGTCATATGTTTGGTCTTCACGATCATACGTGAAGCGTACTGTGCGATCACCTGTATCAGCTGTGTCTGCCGCGGTATTACCATCGGCTACAGCAGAAGCTGCCGGTGCAAATGGAGACCACAGACTGATAAGCATCATTAGAACCATAAAAATTGAGAATCGACGCTTTGTCATTTTTCTCATTCACGCTTTCCCCCTCTTAAATTGGATTAATAGAATAATAATAGTGCTCGTGATGATTGTGGAAACGTTTGCACAAAGAGTTAAAAAAATGTGAGATTCATATTGAGGTAGTTATTTTGAACTAGTGCAAACGCTTGCAATATTCTGTCTTTTTTATTTTACAATAAATTCAAAGGACTTGCTATATGACAAAAGGGGGATTTTATTCCTATTATTAGCGTAAACATAGTGACTGCTTTATCTGGAACCAATGCTTATTCAAGTCGACGTTTCTCATCTACCGATTGCAAAAGAACCAAAAAAAAGGAACAAGCGGAGGACCTGTTCCTACAATGTCACACGATCCACTTGTTGACGAAGTTGGATCATATTGTCTTTCACACGTTGTGAAATTTCACACAATGCCTGAATCGAATTTCCTTTATGTTGACTGAGCTGGTGGACGATGTCATCAAAGAGCATTTCCATTTCTTCATGGATGGCCATGGCTGATACATTGTATATATGGATATTGGAGTAATTCGTTTTATCAAAAATCGCAGAGTCGATATATGGCCTGAAGCTGTCAAGTAACGCTGGGAATCCGATCGTCAACCTGGTTAATCCGTCCCTGAGTCCTTCAATGGTGGCAGCGAGTTCGTCTATCGGCTCCAGTGCGGAACAAACGTACGAGCGGATTTTGTCATCGAAATCAGAGAAGATGCTGATGAGCTTTCCAGGAACCGTCCCGCTAAGGGCAATATTCATGGCACCCTTGATTTGAGCAGAGATGACCTCCAATGTACTTTCGATGGCAAAAGCAAGACCCGTTAAACCACCCAATAGCGGTAATAGAAAGCGGTGGGAAATTAACTTGAAAGCTTCAAAGGATCCATCCAGATAGATCTCTTTCACTTTCATACCGATGAGCATGTGACTAGAAGTTTCCAGTACGTAGTCGTTTTTCTTTGGCATCACTACTTCATGTTGAACCGAAGCCCCTCCCGAAATGCTCGCACTTAAAGAAGAATCACGTTCTCCAAAGTTCTCCCCCAGCTTTTCAACCTGACTCTGAAATTCTGCTATGTGACTATTCATTTTCACACTATTGGCTTTGATAATTTCATAGTGTGAAAGCATCTCGTTCACAAGGAGGTCCTCCAGGGTTTCTTTCCCTCCGCTAAACAGCTCAGGGATTTCTTTATGAAGGATGTTCTGCAGGAATCCTGTCAGACTGGTAATCTCCTGTTTGAATTCAAGCAGCTGATTCCGGGCCTGGCCAAAAATACTTTCGACACTGACGCTTCGGTTGAATAAGTGCTCCACGAGTTCGACAGGCGGGGAATTCAACACACCGTTAAGGGATCTACTGGCGTTTTCAGCCATATTCAAGAGAGAAATAAGATGGTCGATTTCCGAGGTCAAACGATGTCCCGTCGTCGTGATCCCTATGAATAAAGGATTCCCGATCAAATTTTCGAAAGAATCCTCAAAGATCATCTGCAGACGGCTCAACCGCTCCGAGTACCTGTCTCCTTCATGCTGGGCAATTTCCTGTGAATTGGTCAAGTAGTCCTGTGCATACCCCAACCTTGTGGTGACATCCCCTGCCAGGGCCTCAGCCAACAGGTTCAGATTCTCGCGATTGATTTCGATCCTGTCCGAATGACCGCCATAAAGAGGTTCCCCCGTCCAGATGCTTGTCATGATGTGGGCATCGGCTTCGTCGTGGATTTCACCGTAACCAGGGTCTCCTGGTTGACCAATCTTATAGGTTCCTTTGTCATTATAACCTGTATGATTGTTCGTCAGGATGCTGAACTTCTCACCGATCACCGGTATCCCTGTCGAAATATCGTATCTCTTACCTGGAATTCGCGAATCAAGATTCAGGGCGATAAGAGTTCCGGTTAAGACGTCATAGTTGGTGAAGTAGTTGGTGATGTTGTCGTAGGTTTTGTTTGGATCAATTACTCCCTTTGGGAATAATGCTGGATTTAAAGTAACGGATTTTATATCTGGACGATTTTTAACAGCATAGTTTGCAAGGGGACCGCCTAGGGAGTTTCCGGTAACGGAGCTAACTCCCCCCTCATTAATATATTCTTTTTGTATTCTATTTAAATATTCGGCAGAAGCTTCAAGTTGAGGCAAAGTTTGGTCACTTAACAATTGAACATCCGTTAATAAGTCTTGCTTTCCATTCTCAGCAGCTGCGTCTGTACCTACATATACTATTGTTATTTCTTTTGTTGATTCATTTCGGACAGTAAACGCGTCTAGTCCAGTGTCGTCGAGGAAATTTACATCTAATACCTTAAATGCCTTTCCATTAACTTTTATGATGTCAAATCTATTAATTTCTGAATAAGCATGTAATCCCGCTAATTCAACCAAGTCCCTATCAGTGGTTTCTGTATTAACATTAACTTGATTAACATTATTTACTGATGGCACCTTACTCAACTCTTTCTAATGTTTATTTTTTATAATATAATTGGGGTCGGCTCTATCAACAGTGGTCTCTTTATCTCCGCTACCCGTAACTTTATCAATTACATTGTCATGTAGTAGGAGATTATACGCCCCAAAAGGAAGCCCCTCCGCATCTTCAATAACTTTTGCAATTTCCTCTAACTCTTCGTTAGTTGGATTCGAATCTTTTTTATCTTTAAAAAGCTGAATAGTAATATTTATTGAATCAGGGCTTAATTTCTCTAAATTTAACCCTTTTAAATCTTCTTTCGTAATATCAGGATTTTCTAAATAAATCTTAACAATCCTCTCTGATATTTCCATATCAAAAAATGACACAAAATAATACTCATTTCCAAATCCAAATGATTTAGTATTATTAATGGCTTGGATATTTTCTCCAGTAAATGGATATTTTTCTGTAATTTCTTTCAGTAATTTATCCAACTTGCTAAACTGATCTTCATATATCAATCCATAAACACCCGAAGTGATGGCATTTTCCACCTCTCCTTCTAATGAATAAACCTGGTCAGTCAGGATTTTATTCTCAATTGAATCTATGGGCACAACTGCAAAGGTATGGAAATGGGGCTTACCCACAGACTCCACAAACACGCTAGCTCCATCAACATTACCAACAATATTATGAATTTCAACATCAGTTTTATATTGTTTTAAGAAAAAATCTTTGACGGCTTTTTCCACTTCTTCCCGTTTTGCTTCAGCAATTTTGTCATTTTCTTGACCATTTTTCAGAGAAAACCCTTCTCCATCATATTCCTGGACGCTTACTAAACGATTGGTTTGATCTTCCACTTCATCCTGCGTACCCTTCTTCTCATCCACACCATTACCATTTGCATTATCCATATTCATACATCCTCCAAGTAATAATGAAAGTCCGATTCCATATATAATCCATTTATTTTTCGTATTCATGAATGTCTGATCCTCCTAATTGGATGGGTTCATTTAAAGAATTACCTTTATATTGTATAAAAGTCTGTAAAGTATTAACAGTTCAATCGGGTAATACTTAGAGCAATCAGGTAAAACAGGAAAAAAGTAGGGGAGCAGACTTCTTTCTTACGTTTCTTTTATACTATTCATTTCGCATAATCAAATTATGCCTTAAGACTCATATATTTGTATAATTACCCCAATTATTCAAATAATAACCTATAAGTCCTGGAAATGATCTCCTGAAATTAACCTTATCACCAGATCGGGAGTAGTTAGATAATATAGTGGGTCACACCTCTCTCCACCTTAACTTTACTTCTTACTCTTCTCCATTTCTAAGGACATATCCGTCACCATTATAATCTTGCACGCTCACAAAAGTATCTTTATATTCTCCGGTAGCCTCTTTTGAATCAACACATTCTTCATTATCCATATTCATACATCCTCCAAAGAATATTGATAGACCGATTCCATATATAATCCGTTTTTGTTTAGCATTCATATATGCCTGATCCCCCGAGCTTCATAACATCTATGTACTTGGATAAATACTACCCTACTCCTTAACTATCTCATCCGGAGTAGTCTTTTCGAGAGAATTTTCTTTCACCCCATCAAACGACTGCTTGTGGACTGTATTGTCGTTGACAAAAACACTGTAAGTCCCGGTTGGTATATCACCCATGCTTTCGATATCATTTACTACTCTATTAAATACCTTCTCATCCGGATCAGCATCTTGATCTCTCATAAACAAATTAATGACCACCTCAAAATAAGTCGGATTAAACACTTGATCATTATAAGCAGCTCTTAATTTTTCAATACTAACCTGAGGATCCTTCATATATAAATCATAAACTGGTTTTATCGCTTCATTATTTACAACGGAAGAAGACAAGAAATAATAGGGTGTCATATAGCCTGAACCTCCAACATTTTGAAGGGATTCAATCGTTCTCCCGGTAACAGGTTCTTCCTCTACAATTTTTTTTAAATAATCATCCAAACGATCAAACTCGTTATGAAAAACCTTCCTGTACAAGCCTTCTGTTATGGCGCTCTCCACTTGTCCTTCTTGAGAAAACACACTCTCAGACAGGATTTTTTCATTTGATTGATCAATTGGAACAACTGCATACGTGTAAAAATGAAGCGGATCCGTTGATTCCACAAATACTGTAGCCCCGTCTACATTACCCACAATATTATGTACCTGTACATCTGTCTTATATTCTTTAAAGAAAAAATGTTTCACCGCTCTCTCTACTTCTTCTCGATTCTCTTCGGCAATCTTGTCTGTTTCTTCGCCATTTTTAAGGGTGTATCCTTCTCCAGTGTATTCCTGGACACTTACAAATTGATTCTTCATCTGCTTTTCAGGGTTTTCTTTTTCATTCACACCATTCCCATTCACACATCCGCCTAGCAACAATGGAAACGCGATTCCGCATATAAACCATTTATTTTTAGTGACCATGAACGTATACACCTCCCTCAATAAAGTTAATTTTTCTTCATCACTCAACAACGATATAATCTGGAACGCCAATCCGTAATGAGTTATCTTTATACCCATCATCTACTTTCTTATTTATGAGATTGTCATTAATGGTCAAACTGTAGCTGCCTTTAGGGATCATGGTCATTCCTTTTAAATCTTGAGCGATTTGATGAAATAACCGATCATCAGGTTCGACGTTCATTTCTTCCATAAATAACATATGATTAATCTTTAAATATTCAACAGAGAATGCCTCCTGGGCAAATTGTTCTTTAAGTTCACTAACCGGTGCATTTGGATTTTTCATATATGCATCATAAACAGGCTTGATGGCTTTGTCCGATGAAGAAGTGGTTAGGAAATAATAAGGGGTCATATAGCCCGTACCTCCAACGTTTTCGATTGACTCTATCGTTTTCCCCACAACTTTATTTTCTGCTACCACTCTATCAAGATATCGATCCAGTTCATTAAATTTCTCCTCAAATATTAAATGGTACAATCCACCACGAATGGCGCTCTCGACTTCACTGTCCATGGTAAAAACTTGATTCACCATGATCCCTTCTTTACTTAAATCAATCGGGATGATGGCGGTCGTATAGAAATGAACTGGCCCAGTCGACTCGACAAATACCGTTGCACCATCCACATTTCCGACTATATTATGGACTTTCACATCCGTTTTATAGGTTTCCTTGAAGAAATTCTTAACAGCTCCTATCACTTCTTCCCGGTGGGCTTCAGCGATTTGATCCGCTTCTTCCCCCGCCGCGTAAAACGTATCCTTCTCCTTTGTACTCCTGGACACTAACAAAGGTATCTTTATATGGTTCGTTGTTATCCTTCTCACCAATGCCTAAGCAGCCCCCAAGAACCAGCGAGGCTCCTGCCAAATAGATAAGGGATTTAGTTTGGTTTCTCATGAAATCCTCCTTCGATTTGACCTATTAGAGATTTGGTGTCAGCTCTGTTTTTAATGAATTATCCTTATATCCTTCGAAAGATTCTTTATGAACCCGGTTATCATTGATTAGGAGTGTATACAGTGCACGGGGGATCCCCTCCATTTCTGTTAAGTCCCGTTCCACTCTTTTTAGTACTTTTTCACTTGGCGTGGCATTCTTGTCCTCCATAAATAACATGATGTTTATATTAATATATTCCTTGTCAACCGATTTCTCATCGAAAGCCCTTATTAATTCTTCTTTTCTGGAATCCGGATTATTCATATATAGATCATACACTGGCTTGATTGCCTCATCCCCATGGAACGAGGTAATTGTATAATGGGGGGTCATATATCCCGAACCGCCAACATTTTGAAGGGATTCAACCGTTCTCCCGACTACCTCACCTTCAGAGGCGACTTTCTCAAGATAATGTTCCAACCTTTTAAATTCTTCGTCAAATAGAATCCTATATAAACCTTCCCGGATGCCTTCCTCAACCACATCGTCCCGAGACCATACTCTTTCAGGTACTACTTCCCCCGTTCCCTGGTCGATAGGTACAATGGCAAAAGAGTAAAAATGAACCGGTCCTTTCGATTCGACAAATACCGTCACTCCATCCACATTCCCTACCAGATTATGAACCTTTACCTCTGTCTTATAGTTTTCTATGAAAAATGTTTTCACCGCTTGTTCGACTTCTTCACGATGGACTTCAGCGATCTTGTCGTTTTCTTCACCGTTGTTCAGTGAGTAGCCTTCTCCTTTGTAGTCCTGTACCCGTTCATATTGGGTGTTAGGATTAACTTTAGGCGCCTCTTCTTTTACAACACAACCGCTTACCAGTAAAAGAACTGATGCATAGGTGATAATTGTTTTTTTCTTCAATATTCATCATTCCTTTATATATAATCCCTATGGGTCCGCATGAGGGAAGCGTAATCCCAAATGAGACCTTATCCCACGCTCTTCTTCTCTTTCTTCCTCAAACACCGAGGTCAACCACTAGCTTTTCCTCTCTGAAATCAAAGGGAAAATCGGGCGCATTTATTTATAAACCATAGCGATTACAGAACTCATTCCTTGTTCCTAATAATAATTCCATTAAATCTATAACTCTATCCAACTTTCATACCACTCTATATATATTACATAATTGTATAAATACCCCAATTATACCTGTATAACCTGCTATTTAGTATTTTGATAGAATACTGATTTTGAAAAGAAAGCACAAGGAAATACCCAATCTTCAAAAATAACTAAACATTTCCAATTATCTTCCGTTATAATGGAAAAGAGGTTATTTTAATCGGTCGTTAACACTTTATAATGTTTACCGGAGGCTGTTATATGGTTTTTGATGGGATATTGATTGCAATCATTATTGGATTCATTCGTGGGGGAAGCTTTAAGAGGTTTGCCGATATACGTTTTAGAATGGGGTGGGTCTTCCCCGTATTGCTGGTGCTGCAGCTTGTCATTTTTTATTTTCAGAATAAGGTGGCGTGGGTCGGGCAGGTCAGTAATCTCTCATTTATGCTCATATACGTCGTAGGGCTCACATTTTTATGGATGAATCGCCATCATCCTCATTTCATCGCGATTTTCGTAGGGGTTCTATTGAACTTCATCGTCATGGCCATCAATGGGGGAAGGATGCCGGTCTCCATGGAGGCGGCATCGGTGATCGATCCTCAGTATCTGGAAGCGACGAAGAATGCGCTATATGCCAAGCATACGCTCGTGACGGAATCTACGAAACTTGCTTTATTGGGAGATATCATCCCTTTGTCAGCCCCTTATCCCCGTGAGCAGGCGATCAGCATCGGGGATGTGGTCATGAATATCGGTGTATTCCTTTTCATCCAATCCGTGATGGTCCGTAAGAAGGACAAGCTTGTCGCATCGAAGTCGTCACTTTAAGGAGGTGAGATTATAATGAAAAATAAAACGAAAAATGCTATCATTAACCTTGTCATCATTGGTTCTGCCGTTGTTGCCCTGACTTCAGGTTGGAAGTTCTGGTAAAAAATACAGGGCTGACCACGGTTCATCCCGGGGTCAGCCCTAATATGTTAATGAGAGTGTGAATACCTATGAAAGTACAGCTGAAACCAGAAAATCTATATATTGCATTTATTTCCTTCCTTGGAGTTCTATTATTTGTGAATCACCTCAATCCCCAGGTGGAAGACCTATCAAACTGGGTGCTCATTTATACCCTTGTCGGAGCGATTCTGCTATTGAATCATTTTAATATCATCATTCCTCTTTCCGGCAATACCCTCTCTATGGATTCCTCTATTTATTTAGCAGGTCTTTTTTTGTTTGGGCTGAAGATCCCTTTGTTGGCACTAGGAGTCAGCAGTATCGTGTTTCTTATGATCCGCTTCAAATTGGCATGGTGGAAACACCTCTTTAATTTTGCCAACTATTCTCTTATGCTGATCTGTACTTATTATACGTTCATTCTGACAGGCGGGGTCGTCGGTGAAACGGACTTTCCCAACATCATGCCGTACGCCCTGTCCCTGTCTGTTTACTTCATCTTGAATGTCATGATCATGTGGGTCTATTTCTATCTGGCACAGAAGCCATCCCTGAAGACCATCATCCGTACCGCTTTTCAAAAGCAGCTCATTCAGGAGGTCTTCACCAGCTACCTCTGTACGCTGGTCCTTGCGCTCGTACTGACAATCCTTATCAGCCAGCAGCCGATATTCGGGATATTCCTATTCCTGACACTTGCCATCATGCTTTCCTTCGCTTTCAGGAACTTCTTCAACCTATATAAAGAGGAAGAAGCGAAGGCCAAGAGGGATTTCTTGACGGGCTTATATAATCATGGATATTTCAAGCTTCGCCTCGATGAAATGCTTATAGAGAACCGGAAAAAACCCTTCTCCGTTGCCTTGATCGATTTAGATGATTTCAAGAAATACAATGACGCCAACGGGCACATCCAAGGGGATGCACTATTGAAGTTCTTTGGCACGTTCATGCTTGATAAAACAAAGGACCTGCCCTTGATCGCTGCACGCTACGGAGGGGAAGAATTCGGTCTCATCCTGCCCGGGGTATCGAAGCAGGATGCCTTCACCTTCCTCAATAAAATCAGGAAAGAGATCAATGATACTTATTTTCCCGGGGCAGAGCATGCTCCACTTGGATGTATATCCTTTTCTGCCGGAATCGTGGAATATGAGAATGGGACGTACAGTTCATCCGAACTTTTATCCAAAGCCGATAAGGCCCTCTATTTTGCAAAATCTCAAGGGAAGAACGCAATACAAGTGTACAAGGAAGACCAAGTGTATCACCAGGACTGTCAGTTTGCGAAAGAGATCGACGCCCTCGAACAACAGCTGCAGATCTTCCTATCCAAGGATGTCTATACTTACCAGCACAGCAAACGGGTCTTTTCCTATGCGATGGAAATGAGCGATCGCCTGAACCTGAGCAGCGAAGAACGTCGCACCCTGATCCTTGGGGCACTGATCCATGATATCGGGAAGCTTGAAATCCCACGGGATATCATCAACAAAAAAGGAAAACTCGAACCCCATGAATGGGAGATGATGAAAAAGCACGTCATCTATGGAAAAGAAATCATTTCTTCCATTAAAAAGTATGACGAGCTCCTGCCATTGATCGAACTACATCATGAACGCTATGACGGCAAAGGCTATCCATATGGATTAAAGGGCACAAACATACCGAAACTTGCCCGGATCCTCTGCATCATCGATTCCTTCGATGCCATGACAACAGAAAGGCCTTACCAGAAAACCAAAACCTTCACAGAAGGTATCATCGAACTTCGGGCGTGCTCCGGCCACCAATTCGACCCCGAATACGTCGAACCATTCATCCAAATGATCGTGGGACAGGGGGACAGGCACCTTGTCCCAGCGGATCCTAATTAGGAGTAAGGGGAAACTACACTCCCCGCCCCACTTGAGGAGGTCTATCAGTGGATTACTCAGTGATTGGAAAGAAGATTAGGGAGTTAAGGAAAGCGGTTGGTCTCACACAAGGTGATCTCGCTGAAGGCATCTGTACCCAAGCCCTGATCAGCCGCATCGAAAAAGGGGATATCTACCCCAGTGCCACCGCCCTTTACCAAATCTCGAACAAGCTGGGGGTGGACGTGAACTATTTCTTTGAAATCGGGACCACCCCGAGACTCGATTACCTTCGCGAGGTAGAAAAGCAGCTAACCAAATTGCGCGTGGATCAGCGATTTGAGGAAATGATGGAGATCGTCAAGACGGAAGAGAAAAACCCTCTTTTCTATAAAGACAATGAAAAGCTTCAACTTCTTTACTGGCATAAAAGCATCTACTTATTCGAAATCGAAAAGGATTCCCCCGCCGCTTTCTCCATGCTGCAGAAAGCCTATAAACTGACATGCCATCAGAAAAAAGCCATGACGGAAAGGGAAATGGAGATCCTGACTACGTTCGGAACATGGGAATCACTATTAAACAATCATCAAAAGGCCCTAGAATATTATAAAATGGTGGAGAACGCGATTAAACCTGCAGAACAACTACATGATAAATCGATTAAAACCCGATTGTTTTTTAATACGGCGAGGGTCCTTACACGACTCAGGGACTTTGAGTCTTCGACGGACTATTGCTTAAGGGCCATCGATTGGTGCATAGAGGAAGAACTACTCTGGGGATTTGGAGAGCTCTATTATCAAGTGGGCTATAACTATGAACTGAAGGAAGAATACGAACAGGCTATCCCTTACATGAAAAAAGCGCTTGTCATGTTCGAACTTCTCGGTAACACGATAAACACTTCTTTCCTTCAAGAAAAATTGGAAGCTTTAAGCGGGACGTAGCCATGGGTAGCCATGGGGACAGGTACCTTGGCTACCTTTCACCTTACTTTTTGAATCACTTTCCTGGATACTCCAGTCACCCTTGATATTTGTCTTTCTGATACACCTTTTAACGTTTTCAAATTTACCAAGACTTCATTTCTCTGTTCTTTGTTCATTCCCTGCAACATGCTTTTATTTGAAACTCCCAGCTTGCGCAAATATATTCGGACTTCGTCATCTGTTATACGCTGGCTTGGTGGATCTTCTAAGCATAAGTCATAGGTACTCTCCGACATGTATTCTTTAAATAATGTGACGGCTCTGGTTTTGTTATTTGAAAAAAGATTAAGAGGAAGTTCAATATCGAGAGGTCTCTCATTTTTACAGTATTCGTGGATACTGGTCCACCTACTTTGAAATACATCTTTTACGAGGCCTGCTTTTAGGGGGTTTTGGTGAATATATCGTAGAACTGTTAGAAAATAGGCTTTGGTTTCAACATTTTCACTTTTAAACCGTGCTTGAAATAAATGTCCACATCGATTGTATTTCATGTTATACCAATAAACGTAGCTTGAACTGATTCTTTTAATGAGATCAGATAGAGGTTCGGATGTTTCTTTTAGTAAAACATGAACATGGTTATCCATAATGCAGTAGGCAAAAAGATAATAATTATGTTTATACTTTAGCAACGTGTCCACAAATCTTTTCTTATCTTCGTCGTCTTCGAAAATTATTTGTCTGTTGATTCCTCTCAACATAATATGATAAATACCACTTCTACTCTTTATCCTTGCCTGCCTTGGCATCTGTAAAATCACCTCACCCCTTGTATTTTTTCATATTTAACCACCTCAGAAATCATTCATTATCCTTTTAGTAAGTGGTATATGCTCACTCTGTCATTCACATGAAGCTAGCCATTTAATATGAGTAAGCTCACTAATAAGGATATTTTACCTCTCCCCATAATTTTGACATCCTCTATTTATTTAAAAAATGAAGGGCTGTTTTAATAGTTAAGGAATTAGGTGAAAGTAGAGTAGAGATGAGACCGAGGAAAAAGATGGTGATTTGATTGGTAGTTGTAATTAGTATTCGCCATTAGTTTTGTAAATCCTTCCATAAACCTTTCGAAAAAGGAAAAGGAGCCATCGGACCTGTCCCCTTGGTTCCTTTGTTCCAGGTTCCCCAAAAAGAAAAAGGAGCCAAGGTACCTGTCCCCTATGGCTCCCATCTCACACATACTCCACCGATTCCCGTTCCCTCTTCCCCGGTTCTTTCAGATTGACGGTTTCCTTCACAATGTAAATCGGTCTGTTTTTGCTTTCGTCATAAATCCTCGCGATGTACTCCCCGACGATGCCCATGCCTAACAGTTGAACTCCGCTAAAGAAGGTGATGGCCACCATGATCGAGGCCCAGCCTGTTTCCACCCCTTGCCCGAAAAGTTTGACGGCAATCGCATACACAAGGACGAAAAAGGAAATCAATACCGATGCGAAACCGATGGTCATCACGAGCTTCAATGGCTTGGTCGAAAACGCAATGATTCCGTCCGAAGCAAATTTGATCATTTTCTTCAACGGATATTTCGTTTCCCCGGCAAAGCGCTCGTCCCGTTCATATTCAATATAGGTCTGGTTAAACCCTACCCACGAAAACATCCCTCTGACAAAACGGTTACGCTCCGTCATCGTCTTGAACACGTCCGCCGCCTTTCGGTCGATGATCCGGAAGTCTCCCGTATCCTTTGGGATGTCGATGTCCGACATATAGTTTAGGAACTTATAAAAATACTTGGCTGTCAGAAGCTTGAATTTCGTTTCCCCGGATCGCTTTTTCCGTTTCGCATAAACGATTTCATAGCCTTCTCTCCACTTTGCTATGAGTTCCGGAATGACCTCAGGCGGATCTTGAAGGTCGGCATCAATGATGACGATCGCATCCCCGGAAGCATAATCGATCCCGGCGGTCACGGCCGTCTGATGACCGAAGTTCCGGGCAAAATTCACAATTTTTGCCTGACTGTCCTTCAGTGCGATGTCATTCAGAATATCCAGGGTCCTATCGGTACTGCCGTCATTGACAAAAATGAATTCATACCGGATATGATGATCCACCATGACGTTTTTGATCCTGTTATAGCATTCCTGTGCCACTTCCTCTTCAAAGTACATGGGAATGACAATTGAAATTAATTCCCGCATGATATCCTCCACTTTCCTTATTAATGACTGCCCTTGGCTGCGAAGGTCCATCTCGCATTCAAAAGATAGTTCACTACCATAGCAGAACCAATGGCCACAATATTCGCCACAACCGGATGGAAACCGGCATATTGAACCAGCAGATACAGAATCAGCGTATTAAAAGCCAGGGTGAAGACATTCACGGAAGCGAACTTCACGAATACATCCGCCTTCGTGTCGCGAGCCTCGAACACCCACCGTTTATTCCAATAATAGCTATTTAATACACCAAGCACATATCCCAGCACGTTCGCAAGCAGATAATGTATGCCTATATAGATAAAGAGCGTGTAGCTCCCCAACGTGATCAACGTGTTGAAAACGCCGACTGTCCCGAATTTCAGGAACCTTTTCATCCTATCGAACTCCTACTCTTTCATTCTCGGTTAAAGATACCAATAATTGAAGTTTATATCAATCATGGGAACGACTGTATTGACAAACTTTACAAATTTTTAACAATAGAATGGAGAAAAGAAGTCCTAAATGGTGTGCGCTTTGATATAGTAGAAAATGTATTTTTAAAAAGGAGGCAAATCATGGGTTCCCGGATCTTTCATTTTTTACATAGATTCATCTTCTACATCTTCTTTGCAGTGATACTACTTTTAGTAGGATTGAACATCTTTATGAGTAGAGGATACAGTACGCTAAGTGTGGAACCACCAGCGTATTTCAATCCCATCACCCTGGTGATTGCCATTCTGCTGGCCGGATTGGTATACCGCTTTCGCCTGCACCTGGTGGCGTTCCTCGGAAAGATCCCTGGAATATACGCGGTCATCGGGCTATTGGGTGTTAGCCTGATTCTACAATTGCTCACGATAAAAGAATTGAACGTCAACCCCACCTGGGACTTCGGGGCGATCGTCGACAGCGCGAAGCTTTTCGTTGAAAAAGGGGAAATCGGGGATTATTTCACAATCTATCCTAATAATATACTGCTCGTCTGCATCCTGGCGGTGATCGGCAAGCTCTCCACACCTGCACTGCTGGTCTTCCAGCTCTTTAACGTCATGGTCATCACGACCAGCCAGTATCTCATTTATCGAATTGCGTCCAAAGTGGCGGGGCAGGCTGTCGGAATGGCAAGTTTACTGGGCAGCGTCCTATTCTTTCCCTATTTCTTTTATGCTCCTGTCGTCTATACGGATACGATTTCATTAATCTTTCTGCTCTTGCCATTGCATGTATTGATCAACAAGGATGGGAATTTCAGAGATCATCCGCTTGCCGTCATGGCAGCTTCCATCATCTTTTCTTTCGGGATGCTGTTGAAAGGGTCCCTGATCATTTTCACGATTGCCTTCGCGATCGTTCTGTTCCTCTATATGAAAAAGTGGAAAAAGCTTTATGCTGTCATTCCATTCATCGTCCTGCTGATTGTCAAAACCTTATTCACAAACGGAATTTATCAGTTCGGGATCCTTGATAAGGAAACTGTGGAAAAGAGGAGCATGCCCGTCACTCACTGGATGGTCATGGGGCAAAATGAAGACCGCTTCGGGAAGTATGCACAGACCGATGTCGACTTCACGACCAACCTCTTAAAGGAATATCCAAGAGAAGAAGTAACCGAGGCCCACATAAAAGAATTAAAAAATCGTCTCACCGAAAAAGGACTGTCGGGAAACATCGCATTCAATATGGAAAAGATCGGTCACACCTGGACTGACGGAACTTATTATTCTTTAAATAAACTAAGGAGATATCCGGTCCATCCCGAAAACTTCCAGCGGTTGACGGAGGATAAATCAGGACATGCCTTACAGGGATATGCGAGGGTACAGCATCTCTTATTATTCTTTGGATTACTGTTGTTAGCGTTCAGGTTCAAAGGGAATCACCCCTTCACCTCCTTCGCCATGCTGTCCATCATCGGATTCTTCCTCTTCTTCATCCTGTGGGAAACCCGCTCCCGCTACCTCGTCAGCCTCACACCGCTGATCATCATGCTGAGCTGTATGGGATATCTGGACGCAGGACGGAGGCTGGGTGTGGGACGGAGGGACAGGTCCCTTGTCCCGGATTCTAAGTAGGACGTACTTTCACTTAGCGGTTTTGCCAGCTCCCTATGTATATTGGGGGCTGGTTTTTCTTTTAAGATCTAAGTGGGACGGGGTGCCTGTCCCCCCGTCCCTCCTAAATAACCTCCACAATCCAATACCCATGCAAAACACAGGTGAAGGTATAAGAAACGGCTGCCACTCCTGCGACACTCAGTAATATTCTTGAAGCTTTTTTCTTTGGATTCAGATAGTATAAGAGAATAAGTAACAGAACCGAAAGTTGGACTTTGATGAGCAGGAATAGCCATGGTCTTGTGAGATACAGGTAATTCATGAGGGGATTGCTTTCGGTTATATAGTTCGAATCTAACCCATACATGGTGAGTGCGGCATCCAGGAGGTTCAGGAGGGCTATGTAAAAGAGTAGTAGCCTCATGGACTTTCATTCTCCTCTTTGTGTTTTTTTAGTACCTGACGTTCTCTTTAGAGAACAATTTCTTTAATCATACTACAACCTACTTCTAATCATCAACTTTATTAAGAACAACACTCCATAAAAATTCCGCTAGACCACAATACAAATCGGGACAGGGTGCCTGTCCCCACGTCCCACCACTACCCCGAAAAAGGAAAAGGAGCCAAGGGACCTGTCCCCCCTGGCTCCCCCATGCCTATATTCCCCCGCTCCCTCATATAGTAAAATAATCAACTAAAAAAGGGGTGAACCATATGAAAAAAGTGATTTCACTGTCGTATTTATTCGGGGTTGTGTTTCTTTTGGCAAGTGCACTTTATTTTTTCGCTTCTAACTGGCAGGTGTTTTCCCGGCTTGAGAAAGTGGCTTTGGCAGGGTCTTTGATTGTATTGTTCTATGGGGCGGCTTTTCTGTTGGACCGTGTTTTGAAGGGGGCCCACTTCCTTTCAAACTGGCTGTTGGTCTGCGGGGTGATATCCTTTGGCTTGTCCGTCGCTTTACTCGGGCAACTGTACAATTCACATGCGGACAGTTACTTGTTGTTTCTGGTTTGGTCTATCCCGGCCTTCCTGTTCAGTTTGTACACAAGGTACAGCGGTTTTTACGCATTAACCCATATCCTCTTCCATTTGACGATT
Organism: Rossellomorea sp. FM04394; assembly: GCF_041889765.1. NCBI lineage: Bacteria > Bacillati > Bacillota > Bacilli > Caryophanales > Bacillaceae > Rossellomorea > Rossellomorea sp. FM04394. The sequence goes on from NZ_CP168654.1 coordinate 4,075,688, forward strand.
TACTTTTATCTGTTCCCTTCGTCTCCATTCGGGCACTGGACACTCGCCCATACATGGATCGCGTTCGGAGTCGCGATCGTGAACACTCTCTTATTTTTAATTACAAAAAAAGGCTACATCGATTCTAAGCCGCTCCTTTATCTGAGCCTGATTTCAGCCAACCTCCTTTTCATGGTCACTGCATTCGATAACGCGTATTCCCTTTTCTTCAGCCTGTTTTATCTAGTCATCCTGGGCGCTGGGGTGTACAGGTACTTTCATAAAGAAACATCCGTCTTCATCATTCTTTCGATGTTTGGAACAGGCTTTATCATCATCAAAATGTTCGAGTTGATGGCACGGTATGTGTCCAGCCTTTTCTTTGTCGGACTCCTGTTTGCAGCCGTTCTGTTATTAGCGGGAAGTGTGTTCCTTGTGAACTACTTACGAAAGCATTCCTCTTCCCGTCATTGGACGAAGACGATCTTCGTGGCAAGTGTCACAACCATCGCCTCTGTTTTCATCGTGGCATCTGTTTTCGGTCTGCTTTCTTTACTCATGGTCGATGTCTCAATGGTCACTCTATTTGTCTTTGCGACGGTATTTCTTGTCACACCAAGCACGTTAACCAGCTGGCCGTCCCCTGTAAAATATTCACTCATGATGACCGGCCTCATCATCGGGATGATAGCAAGTGCCTTTGATGACTTTTCATTTGTGATGTTCTTCGTTCTGGCGTTTGTGTTTTATGTCGAGAAACGGTCCGCTGCGAGGTTTGTATTCTATGTTCTGTTTCAACTCAATCTGGGTATTTTCATTGGGGAAACACTGGAATTAGGCGCCCATCCCCTCCTTGTCGTCATGATGCTCTTGAATATTGGTGTGTACCTGGCTACTTATAAAAAACATGTCCTCCAATATGGAGCATTTCTCATAGGATTCCTTGCCTTTTTCTCGTTAACTACAATCGATCTTTCATTAACGCTTCACAGTATCTATACCGCTCTATTTTTTCTGATCACAACGTGCTGCGTCTACTACTTCAAAAAACAGGACCGCAGCTTCTATTGGGTTTCATCCCTTGTATTCTGGTTCATGCTCATCGTCCAGCTGTATTATGATCTGGCCTGGAAGCTCGTCCATAAATCCCTGCTCTTAGCCGTGTTGGGTATCCTCTTCTTACTGTTGGCTGTTTACTTGGATAAGAAAGTTGGCTCCGTTCAAGAATCACACTCACTTCTTGCCGGAAAAAGACTCGGAATCCTTCTTATCATATGCCTTCAAGCCGGGTGGATCGGGTACCAGGTCTATTCCAACGAAACCCTTTTACAAAACGGGAAAACGATTATGCTAGAGCTTCAACCTGTCGATCCGCGATCACTCCTCCAGGGGGACTATGTGGAATTGAACTACACGATTTCCCAGCTTGAAGACATCTCCATTGATGATAGCGGGCCCATCACGATTGTGTTACGCAAAAATGAACAAGGACTCCACGAATATGCAGGAGTTTATCGCTTTAGTGGAAAATGGAATGTTCCTTACGAAAAGAAACAAGGTGATGTCCTCCTCAATGGAAAGGTTACAAGCTCATGGGACAACAGCGCCCAGATCACATACGGAATCGAACATTTCTTCATCCCGGAAGGAACCGGGCTGGACGTTGAAGGGAACGTGAAGGAAGCCGTGGTGAAGGTGAGTGATAAGGGCGATGGGATTCTAGTGCGGTTAAGGGACTAGGGCGTCGGTGGGACGAGGGGACAGGTCCCTTGTCCCATTCAAATTGAAAAGAGGGTGACCGATAAGTGAACTTGCTGCTTATTAGTCACTCCTTTTTCTGTGCTCTTTCTAAAAAATTAGTATCTTGTGCTACTTCAATCATTTTTTTAATTTCTTTACATTCAGCCTTCTCTATTTTTCCAAAACAAAAAAGCCCTCTCATTCATGAGAAGAGCTAATTCCATTAACCATATCAAGAATCGTTCTAATCCTATTTACTATTGATAAAACTTTACCCCGATACGCTTAGGGTTGCGGGGACAGCGGGACAAGGTGCCTGTCCCCGTGTCCCACCGTTAATCAAACGGTGTATCCGACAGTTTAATAGATTCCGTCGGACAATCTTCATACGCCTCTTCCACATCTTCTATGAACTCTTCCGGGATTGGCGTTGTCCCTTTGTTATCATCCAACAGGACGAATGCCAGTCCTTCTTCGTCGTAGTCGTATACGTCAGGGGAGGATACTCCGCATGATCCGCAGGCAATACAGGTTTCCTGGTCTATGATCGTGTATTTACCCATTTTCAATCTCCTTTACGCTTTGATGGTTTCTTTCTTGTCCGTTTGCCCCATCACGCTTGTACTATGTAATGGCTGCACACGTGCACTTGGATCGACATATTGCTTCGCATGGCTTACTGCTACTGGTGCCTCTCCGAACCCGGTGGCGATCAGTTTGATCTTCCCTTGATAGGTGGCGATATCGCCGACGGCAAAGATCCCTTTAATATTCGTTTCCATTTTATAATCAACGACAATTGAGTTCTTCTCGATTTGAAGCTCCCAGTCTTTTATGGGACCGAGGGAAGAAATAAATCCGTAATTGACCAGGACATCATCCACATCAACGATTTCAGTCCGCTCCTCTTTCGAGTGGTGCAGGACGACGTGACGAATCGTGGAGCCCTCTGTATTCAATTCAGCTACGTTGAAGGGGGTCATGATTCGGACATTCGAATTCATCAGCTGCTGGACACTGTGTTCATGGGCCCTGAACTTATCCCGTCTATGAACGAGTGTCACCTCGCTTGCAACCGGCTCGAGCATGTTCGCCCAATCGACTGCAGAGTCCCCGCCTCCGCATACCATTACTTTTCGGTCCTTAAAGCGGCTTAAGTCGTTCACGAAGTAATGAAGATTTTCATATTCCTCGTTCAGCTTTTCGATTCCTAACGGTCGGGGTTTGAATGCGCCGGCGCCCGCTGTGACGATGATGGTCTTGGTCTGGTGGACTTCCCCATCATTCGCCGTTAATAAGAAAGACCCATCAGGAAGCCTTTCCACTTTTTCCACGGTCTGCCCAAGGCTTACAGATGGATTGAATTGATAAGCCTGTTCCTTTAAGCCGTCAACTAAATCCTGCGCAAGGACTTTAGGGAACCCCGCTACATCATAAATATATTTTTCCGGGTACAGAGCCGACAGCTGGCCACCTAATTGAGGCATACTTTCAATGATCTTCACGCTCATCTGCCGCATACCTGCGTAAAAGGCCGTAAATAACCCAGTCGGTCCTCCCCCAATGATTGTGACATCAAAAACTGGACTTTCTTCCATACACTCGAACCCCTTTTCTTCAACCTTGTTTGACTTATAACTTCTTCAATAAAAGAAGCAAGTCCGTCTCTACCGCTGCATTACCTGGCAGGGAACTGACTCCCACTGCACATCTGGCATGCTTCCCATTCTCACCGAACAATTCAACCAAGAGATCGGACGAACCGTTGATCACCTTCGGAACATCTGGAAAACCTGCTTCACAACTGACATATCCCGTGACTTTCACCACACGTTCGATAAGGCTGAAGCATCCTAATACATCCTTCACGATCGCGAGCTGATTAAGTGTGGTCAACCGCGCTGCCTCGTATCCCTCCTCTATCGATACATCCACTCCAACCCTTCCTTTATAGGGGAGATCTCCATTCCACTTACAGGTCACCCCGCTGACGAATAAAAATGGATCCGCACGGACAGAACCCAGATAATGCCCGGATGGTTTGGGCTTTTCCGGCAGGATCAGCCCCATCTCTTCAAGCCTGTCTTCAACCTTTAGCAATTGTTTCTCCACATCGATCTTCCTTCCTGGCGATTGCCATTAAATCAAGAAGCAGCAGATTATGATGTTTGCAATAGCGTATCTCTTCTATTTTTGAATTTACTTGGTTGATGGGAATAAAACACATTGAGGTTTGCCTGTTTATTGCAAAAAGAACATTTCACACCCTCCGGAGCCTTGCGGATATGAGGGACATCCAATATCTCAATTGCCTTCGTCACATGTTTTTTACACGTCCACATTTGCTACACCTCTTCCTTTTAATGTGTTTGTTCTTATTTATTTACTACTTGTTTTTGGATTTTATCGGGCTTTCTTTTCTTCACTACCTTAGTGGTTTCTTCATCCCAGGAAATCGTGACATCCCCATCCGTGACAAATGTTTGGCATCCTAAGCGATACCCTTTTTCAAGCCATTCTTCGCCGAGCTTTCTCCGTTCCTGGACCTTCACGTTGTCCAGGTTCTCAGCCCCCTCCTCGATCTTGCAAAGGCAGCTTCCGCAAATCCCCCCACCGCATTTGTTTGGAAGATCGCCATCATATCGTAAAGACATTCGTAATATATTCGAGTTTTCAGGTACATCCAGAACTTTTCCACTAGTAGAATAATTGATTTTAGGCATCGAGTATTCCTCCCTTGATCCTTCTTGGTATACAATATACCACAAACGAAATATTCTGACAATATATTTTTAGTCATTTCTTAACTTTCTGAATTTTAATTTGAATAACGAATGCTCTACTGCTATACTTTTTGGTATACAAAATTCCATCAATATGAAACGGAGGATTCCAACATGTTAAAAGTAGGATTAATAGGTTACGGCGCGATCGGGAAAGATGTTGTCTCATATATAAAGGAAGATAAGGTAGAGGGGGCAGAGGTACACGCGATTCTAGTAAGGAACTCTGAGCAATATGAAGAATTAAAGACTGAGAGTTTCATGGTGGTGGACAGCGAGGAAACGTTCTTCTCTTCAGGGCTCGACGTAATCATAGAATGTGCTGGTCATGATGCTGTCTATCAATATGCAGTGAAATCCCTATCAACGGGCAGTCACTTTATAACAGTATCCGTAGGGGCCTTCTCTGATGGGGCGCTATATGATGAAGTCATAGAAGCAGCGAGGAAATATGGCCGTAAATTGATTCTTCCTTCCGCTGCCATAGGTGGCCTGGACCGCATCGCTGCATCCTCCATCCATGAGCTGGATGAAGTGAAGCTCATTACCCGGAAGCCCCCTGCCGCATGGAGGGGAACGGTCGCTGAAGAAAAAGTAGATTTAGATACCATCAGTGAAGAGTTTACAATCTATGAAGGCACTGCCCGTGAATCTGCTAAACTCTTTCCTCAAAGCACAAATGTTTCGGCTGCCCTCAGCATTGCCGGTGTCGGCTTTGATCAAACGAAAGTACAGGTACTGGTAGACCCGGGCGTGAAAAATAATACCCATCAAATCGTAGCAAAAGGATACTTCGGCGAGGTGGAACTGACCATCCAGAATACCCCGTCGGCAGATAATCCTAAATCGGGCTACATTGTAGCCATGAGCATTTGCAAAGCATTGAATAATCTTACCTCCCCTGTTGTGATTGGGGTTTGAATCTGTCAGCGCCCACAAAAAAGACTGTGTCTCATCATCCAGACACAGTCCCTCTTTATTTTTTCTTCACTTTTTCTTTTTGCTTTTCAATGAAATGGATATAGGCTTTTTTGGAATTTTCGATGTGGATCTTCGTTAAGAACTCGGCCATATCCGCTTCTTTATCCCTTACCGCTTTCATGATCTGGATATGTTCTTTTAATGATTCCTTCCTGCGCCCAGGGGTTTCATATCCCATACTGGCAGACATCTGAATATAATCGGTCAACCCGGAAAGGATCTGGAAAAGCTTCGGGCTTTTGGCGGCTTTATAGAGAAGGAGATTCATCTCGATATGTTCCGTATCGATTCCTTCTCCCTCCCCTTTTTCCAGGGCTTCCAGCTTTTCAATCTTCTCATTGAACTCTTGTTGTATGTCATCATCCATTTTCTGTGCGGCAAGCTTTGCAGCCAGTACCTCGAGTGAAGACAGGATTGTAAACACTTCGATGACTTCCTCTTCAGAAATATTGGAAACAATGACGCCCTTTCTAGGGACTGTCTTGACGAAACCTTGAGACTCAAGCCGGAACAGTGCTTCACGAATCGGGGTCCGGCTGATATTCAGTTTACTCGCCACTTCCCTTTCGATCAGGCGGTCACCAGGCTTGTACTCCCCGCCCAGAATCAGATCTTTTAAATAAATATATGCACGCTCACGGATTGAAAGTAATTCCTCTTCTTCCCACTTCATTTCATTATCCCCTTCTCCGATATAAAATCTCTTATCTACCTATTTTATCAAAGACTTTGTCATTTTTATATTATTAAGACATTTTTAGCGTAGAATAGGTGAAATGCAAAAACGATCAAGCAGAACTTGATCGCCCTTCCATTAATTCGATAAAAAGATCCCTCCATAAAATAGTGCACATACGATCACGAGTGCCGGATGGATTTTCAGCTTTTTCATGACTAGAAACCCTGCAGCAGTCAGGATCACAAGATGCAGTACTCCGCTTTTTTCAAAGGCAGACAGGAAGAATTGATACGCCAATACCCCGAGTAAAATGGCGATGACAGGCTGTACGGACAGTGTCATCAGCTTGACCTGCGGGGAATCCTTGAAAAGGTTCACGAATTTGAACAGGATGATGACGGCGATGGCTGATGGAAGAATGGTTGCAGCAAGGGCAATCACCATCCCCAACACGCCTCCCATTTCATAGCCGATGAACCCTGCCATCTTCGTCGCGATCGGTCCGGGCAGAACGTTTGCAATCGCGAACAGATCCCCGAATTCGCCCAGGGTCATCCATTCATAGCGGTTGACCACTTCATTTTGAATCAATGGGATCGTTGAAGGCCCGCCGCCATACCCAAGTAGATTCGATATGAAAAATGCCCAAAAAATATCCCAATAAATCATACGCTCTTTTCCTTTCTTGGCTCATACATGTCCTCGGAAACATCTTTCATCCGGTTCTTATATCCAGCCACGATGAATGCCCCCAATAGGCAAGCCCCGATCATGATTCCAGGATGCAGATTCAGGAACTGGATCAGTACAAGGGAAACGCCGCCAAGTCCAAATGCGATCGGCAGTCCGAGACCTTTACGTGCCTTGTCTGCGAATTTGTACGCCATTTCAAGGAGCATGATTCCGATGATCGGCGTCACCCCCTGCACCATCCCCCCTACAATCGGGGACGTCCGGTACTTGTAAAGGAGCCCGAGCATGAACAGCATCCCGAACAATGAAGGAAGGATATGGGCCAGGATCGCTACTGCCGCTCCCAGGTTACCATTCACTTTGTATCCGATATACGCAGCCATCTTCGTAGCGATCGGACCCGGCAGCGTGTTGGCAAGTGCCAGGGTCTGGCCGAATTCGTCCTCTGTCATCCATTCGTATTTCTTCACTGCTTCATATTCGATCAACGGAATCGTGGAGGGTCCTCCACCGTATCCGGTCACTCCCGTTCTGGCAAAACCAACCGTAAGGTCCAAATAAGATTTCATGCTACTCCTTCTTTCATTATTTTATCGTCAGGACCTCGGCTGCAATGAATTATTTCTTAATATCTGCATCTGTTACGACGTCATGATCCTTTAAGTGGGACTGCAATGCTTTCAGGGCAGCCGTTCCGACAGCCGTATCCTGTTCACCGTTACCCCCGCTGACCCCGATGCCGCCGATGACTTCACCATCCACTACGATCGGGAATCCTCCGACGAATACCGCGAACTTCCCCGGGAGCATCTGCTGGATACCAAATGCTTCATTCCCAGGCAAGACAGGCCCGTTCGGTTCCTTGTTAAATAAATGAGTGGAACGCTTGTGCCCCGCTGCCGTAAACGCTTTGGCAATGGCGATGTCGGGACCGGTGATCCGGGCACCGTTCATACGTTCAAGGGCAATCACATGTCCTCCGTCATCGACAACTGCGATGGTTTCAAGCACATTGATTTCTTCTGATTTTCTTTTTGCCTCTTCTATGATTACTTTTGCTTCTTCGAGTTGGAGTCTTAGTACAGTTTTCATATCGTCGTTACCCCCAGAGATTTTTAGTATCCAATATATACGGTCTTGATTTGAGTGAAGAAATCGAGTCCCGCTCTCCCTGACTCACGGAAGGTGGACGTACTTGACTTCTTGATGCCTCCAAATGGAGCGTTCATCAGGTTACCGGTCGTTGTCCGATTCACTTTCACGGTGCCTGCTTTAATATCCTTCGTAAACTGTTGGGCCGTTTTTAAGTTAGTGGTCACAATCGAAGCAGACAGACCGTATTCAACGTCGTTCGCTACTTTGATCGCTTCATCATAATCAGCAACCTCGATCACCGCGATGACAGGACCGAAGATTTCTTCCTTGGCAATCCTCATGGATGGATCGACGTCTGTAAAGATGGCAGGACTTACATAATAGCCTTTTCCGTATTCACTTTCCGTTACGTGTTCTCCTCCATACAGTAAGGAGGCACCCTCTTCTTTACCGATTTGAATGTACTTTAATACATTGGTCAATTGCTTCTCACTAGCCAACGGACAAACCGTGACCCCTTCTTCAAAGCCGTTACCGATCTTGAGGTTCTTTGTTTTTTCTACCAAAGCACTGAGGAATTTCTCTTTGACCTCTTTCATGACGATGACACGACTCGTTCCCGTACACGCCTGGCCGCTCAGATTGTAGCCGCCATTTACAGTCAATTTGGCTGCAAGCCCGATATCGGCATCCTCCATCACGATCAATGGATTCTTCCCGCCAAGCTCCATCTGTGTTCTCGTATCGAAGGAAACATTGCGATGAATGCGTTCCCCGGCGCCAGTAGATCCTGTAAACGTCACAGCCTTCACCGCTGGATGGTCGACCAGGCTGTCACCTATTTCACGGGAGTTCCCCGTTACAAAATTCAGCACCCCATCGGGAAGTCCTGCGTGAACCAAAGCTTCCACTAATCGATAAGCAACCAATGGCGTTTCAGAGGATGGCTTGAACACAACCGTATTTCCGGTGATCAAAGCAGGCGCAATTTTACGGGCAGGTATCGATAATGGAAAGTTCCATGGAGTGATGACGGTGATGACACCCAGTGGCTCAAGCTTTGATGATACATCCATGTTGGGATCATCCTGGGGATAGGTCTCTCCGCTGTGACTTTGACCTTCCACCGCATAGTATTTCAGAGTTTCGGCAGATCTCAGCACTTCCCCGCGGGCAGCCCCGATCGGCTTCCCTTCTTCCAGTGTTAATTCCTTTGCAAATTGATCCACATGGTCGATCAAGTATTGAGCTGCCTTGTTAAGGATCGCTGCCCTTTTGGAAGGCGCCGTTTCAGACCAGGAAGGAAAAGCGGCATCCGCAGATTCAATGGCTCTTTTGACGTCCTCTTGTGTGGACGCCTGAAAGACACCGATCACTTCTTCCTTGTTGGCTGGATTATGGCTGATAAACGTTTTTTCACTGGAGGAATCCTCCCATTGACCGTTGATGTAGTTTTTGTATAATTCGGCTTTTGCTACTAGCACTCGAAACATCCTTTCCTATTCATTTCTCGGATATGATGAACAAATGGCAGTTCCCATACAAGGAAACTGCCACTTATGCTTTTTTACAATGTTCTAAGTATCTTAAGCCTGTACAAGAGCACCTAAATCTTTTTCAAGATACTCTTTCCATAATCCGTCCATGTACATGCGGCGCATTTTCGCTCCTACACGCACAATCTCCAGACATTCCTGCTGAAGCTCCGGTGTATCAGCATGCTCCAACACGATTTTGTATCCGCGCTCTCCATGGATTTCATCCGATACGATGTGCAGGTCGAAGAATTCGATTTCTTCATCTGTGAATCCGTATTTTTCACGAAGGACAGGCGTTTGTTTACGATAAATATCAGGTACCTGAGATTCCAACCCTACTACTAATGCTGCCGTAGCCACTACAAAGTTTTCACGTGCTGCCACTGAGTAGCACCAGCTTTGCAGTCCAAGAGTCGTCGCAGCCATATTCTTCGGATCTCTTACTCTATCACCTGTCGTTCCACATGCTTCAGCAAAACGGATCAACAGGTCGGTATGGCGATCTGCGGCAATTTCTTCTTCATACATATTTTGAAGGGTGAAATCTTTCGCGTCTTCGAATTTAGGATGATCAGGCGTATTGTGATAGATATAAGAAAGATAGTTCGCGAAAGGCCCAACATAGTGGTAATGGTTTTCAGCCCATTTCGCAAAGTGCTTTCTCTCAAGTTTTCCTTCTGCCCAAGCGGTTGTAAAAGGAGCCTTTTGACTATGATTTCCCTTGATTGCCTCTTCCAGCTCTTTACGGAATTCATCTTTAGATAATAGTTTTGTCATGATCATTCTCCTCCTAAAAGTATGCTGCAGGTGACCTGCACATTGTATTGGGTATTTTGTATACCAAATAGTGTTGAAAAAACAACCATATCTTCCTTTTCGACTGAAGTGACAGAATCTAAAGAGATACAGTTCGTGAAAACAACTACTTAGCTTGTTCATTTGGTATACCATTGACTTTATACTACCCTATGAATCTTACTTTGTAAATATACTTTTCTGATTTTTTTAAAAATTATAATTTTAAGGTTGTCTACATAAACAATATGGCCGCAAGGGTTGCCACCACGAGCCCCGTCATGACGGGAATGAAGTTCTTCCTGGCGAGCTCCAGCACGGAAACGCCGCAAAAACCTGCCACTGCCACAAGGGATGACCATGCGATCAATGTCCCACCGCCTGTCCAAACAGATCCCATCTGACCGATCGCGGCCAGCGTACCAGGATCTATCCCAGCCGAACCTGACATGGCACCTGATAATGCCCCCACTAAAGGAAGGCCTGAGAAGCCCGAACCATCCAAACCAGTGATGATACCAACTAAAAGGATACCAAAGGCACTGAAGAAAGCGTTTTCAGGAATGGATGCCTGTGCAGACTGAACGAGATCAAATAGGAAGGCTGGCTTGGCCGCTTCTTCCCCAAGCGATAGAATCGAACCGGTAAAATCCGAGCTCCCCAGGAAAAAGAATCCTGCAATCGGGATAACCGGCCCCATGGCACGGAACGCGAACACAAAACCGTCTGTAATGTGATCCCCGATTTTATCGAGTGCATGGATCCTGCCGAAAGCAACCGACGCCAGAATCAGCAGTACGGCTGCGACTCCACCGATAAAGGCAGCTCCGTCCCCACCTGCAAATCTTCCCGCCTCAGCATCACTGAACTTGGTAGAAAACATAAAAATCATGACGGCAAGCATGGACAATGGAACGAGAACAGCAAACACTTTCCCCCATATCTCTTTTCTGCCTCTGTAAACCTCAATCTCAGACGCCGCGGATACTTCAGCTTCCACAACACTTTTGTCAGCAGTCATGGCATTCAATAGGTTGACCGCATTCTCTGCTTCTTCGCTATTCGGCTTTGCGATCGACTTATACATCATCGCATAAGCGACCCCGACAGCTGTCACTCCGGTAATGATTGATAAGATCATCGCTTTATCGGCAACTTGTACCGTTTCCATCCCTCCGGAAGTAGCCGTCAGCATCGGTGCAATCTGCATGATGTAGTCAGACGAAAGCGCCATCCCCTGCCCGGCAATCGCCACGATCATCGCGGCCCCCATCGCAGGCAGCCCGGCACGCATGGCAGCAGGAACAAGTAGGGCACAAATGAGCGGAACAGCCGGTGTCGGCCAGAAGAATAAGGATATGACATATGTCACAACCATTAATACGAAAAAAGCGATATGACCGTTGACCATGACCTTCTGTATGGGCACGATCATCCGTTGATCGGCTCCGATATCTTTCAATGAGTTTAATAGAGCGACCATCAGGGTAATAATTAAAAAGATACTGAATAATTCTCTGGCTGCAACCAGATTGGCGTTAAAGACCGCCATGAAACCGCCGACGAGGGATCCTTTATACAACCAGGCAACCAAAAAGGTCCCGACGATCGTCGGCAGTACAACCCCCTTGCGAAACAACATCGTAACAATGACAAGTGCAGTAACCAATGCATACAACCAATGAGCAGCAGATAAATCCAAAGCATTCACCCTTCCCACTTTTTTGTAGCGATTTAATTCAGCATTTCAACTTCGATCTTTAATAATTCTCTTAATGCTTGTGCGATATTCTCTGTTGCTTCTGTCACAATTTGTTCCCCTATCTCTCTCGTTGCCTTCCTTGCGTCCCCGATACATCCATTTTTCGTCATTTCTTCATAATGATAAAATCCTTGAATCGCTTTTCCCGGTCTTAATTGTTGATATCTCCCCCCTTCACAGAAATCTCCCGGCGTCAATTTCTCCGGTCTAATCAAGTAAGGTGCTAAGTAAAGTGCTTCTGATACTTCGCGTTCACAGCTGTGCCCGAAAATGGGAGAGTCAATGAAATGCCCGATGGACTCTTTGGCTGATGCCGTGGTTTTGGCATAATAGATCTCTACCTTTTCCTCCTCTGATAACACAGTGCTTGCCACACTTAAAGTCGATTGATTTCCCCCATGCGCATTTAGGAATAGAAATTTATTGATCCCATGATGCTTTAAAGATCGAACCATATCCCTTAAGATCGCAATCAATGTATCCGGCTTTAAGGAGATGGTCCCCGGGAAATTCATGTGATGGGGAGACACACCCATATTGACCGTCGGCGTAACGAGCAGGTGCGGATGCATCCGCTCGGCGATTTTTTTCGCCATCTCGGTTGCAAGGACCGCATCACAGCTTTCGATCATGTGAGGACCGTGCTGTTCATGAGCCCCGATCGGTATGACCGCCATCTTAACGGTTTTTAATGCATCCTCTACCTCTTCCCAGGTCATATTTGTCAGTACGTACGAATTCATATTGTACACCCCTTACGCTTTTACGGTATTTTGTATACCGATTAAAATCCCCAAAAAAATTAACCCTTCGCCTCTGCTGCAGCCCTTCTTTTCTTGACGTCCACCCCTTCCTGAGTCAGTTCGATATCCGCTTTAATATTCAGCTGACACGTAAGGCGATAGTTTTCATTCACGAGTTCCCCAAGCATCTTATCCTCTTTCCAATTGGGTGGATCCAGGTTTTCACCACCGCTCAACACTTTACACGTACACTTCGTACATTTCCCCATCCCGCATCCATATTTCAATTTCGGGAACTGCTTAATCCCTGCCAGTACAACCAAATTAGCGCCATCTTTCACATCCTGTTCAACGATTCCACCTTCGACATACAGCTTGACATTTGGCATACCAAACACTCCTTTACTGTGACATTTATCACAATTTTTAGAATTTTCTTAAGTATACATATGAATCTATAAAAATGTAAACCCTTTCGTCAGGTTTTCTTACAAAAACCCTGATTGGAAATGACTGTAATTTTGAAGGTGGAAGGCTACAGTTAGAAAAAAATAAAAATTCTGAAAACAATATTGATTTCATCCGACTCTTCCTTTACACTGTAGACAAGAAGGTTTGGTATACAAAATACAATGTATGCCAGACCCATCATGAAGGAGTGGGTTTAATTATGGAAAAGTATATTGTACTGACCAACAAGGATACCTTTCAGACGGTACTAGAAAATGACGGATTCCAGCCTGTAGAAACGTATCATTTTTATTTCTTCGACAAGTTGAAATCCACCTACACCATTGCCAGGGTCCTGGATGATGATGCGAAGATTCAATTGTATGAGAAGTATGAGGGAAAAGAGTATATCAATCATATCCGGGTGAAGTTCTTTGAATCCTTTGAGACGATCGAAGGTGCACGCGAGGAGTTATATGAAATTGTGAAGGCGAATGGAAACAGCGAAGACTCGAAGCATTCGAAGCTTGTTAAGTCTGATGAATTAGCTGTTTAGTAAAACCGTTTTTACCTCAATCTATTTTTATACAGGCTTACTCTATCCTTTGGAATCTGGAGGGTTAGGTAAGTCTGCTTTTTTGTGGGATTAATAGTTGATTCTCTCTACGGATAAAGTGATAGTGTGTGAAACATAGACCGTTCTTTTTGCAAAGTTTGGGGTTATCTTAAGAAAGAAAGCAGTAGTTGCTTTCCGCTCCAGGATGCTCGCTTTCCGCGGGGCGTGAGTTGAGCCTCCTCGGGCTTTGCCCTGTGGGGTCTCAACTTTCCCGCTATTCCCGTAGGAGTCGAGCATCCTTCCGCTACAATCAACTTTCTAAGCATGTTTCTTTTAATACATATAAATAAAATCAAAAACTATTAGCAAACAAACTCTTTGGAGGTTAGTAGAATAAACATCCTATTGAAAAAACTATCCTTTAATTAGTTCGTTTTTTTACACCTTTAGCTCTGTCACTAAAAAACGTTTAAAGTTGGGGATGGGAACTGCGTAGGCTCCGGCGGATTTTGGTCGTACCCCCCTTCAATAAACTCTATTTCTCTACTTTTTTTAAAAAACCCAACGCAAAACACCTCCGATTCTAGTACTTGGAAACATACTATAATCGAAGGTGTTTTATTTAGCCTCATACGAGGATTTGCAATATCATGAGGTAGATCACGGTCAATGCCAGGAAGGAAAACGTAAATGTGAAGTTCCAATTCGACACTTTGAATGAGCTTGTCTTTACAATGGTGGACATTAGACCGATCGTTGCGTTATAGGGTCCCATGAGAAACGCGGATACTGCCCCTGCGAGCATGGAAACCGTCAGGATGTATGGTGAAACATCCAGGCTGTGGGGATCGAGGGTTCCTGCCAGTAAGGCTAGTGCCACCGCCGGATGAAGTCCGATAAACGCCAGGGTCAAAGGTATCAGAGGGATTAATAGGACAAAGATTTCAATCCCGATTGTATCCTTGAAAGCGGTAATCCATTCATTCACCAGATGATCCGTATGGGAGAATTCAATCGCCGATATAAAGAAACCTGCAGATAGAAAGATGAAAAACTGATCTTTCATTTTCATTAAATGGTGCTGATAGTGATTCACCAGCCCATTTTTAAAATCCCCTGTTCTTCCCAACAATAGACACCATATGAACGCAAAGGGAATGACGAGCAGTGAGACGACGATCAAGAACGAAAGGGATAACCAATGCTCGAGGAATGAAATCACGATATTAAAGGCAAGTATCGCCAGCAAAATGTGTGAAAGCTTCCCTGCTCCCGCCTTTCCTTCCATCCCCTCAATGGCTGCAGCCGTTTCGTTCGCGGCAGTGCTTGTACGATAGGAAGGACGATTCCTCCTCTTTCTGAATCCACCTGTATACCAATCAAGCAGCAGCCCCATCACACTTAAAGGAAGGACATAAGGAAGCAACTCGCCCCACTTCACCCCTGTCATATCGATCACAATCCCGACAATCGGGGTGACCGGGGCCCACATCAACGGCATGGAGAATCCGTGAGTGATGGCTCTGCTCATGAACCTTTCTTTATCTTGGAGCGGAAAAGCATCCGCAGCCGGCCTGACAGAGAAATAGGTCATAGGAAGCGTGGCCAGATTCATGAAGATACTAAAGAAATAAGAAATCCCGGACGTCAAACTGTATAAGCTTGTGGAAGACTTTACCCTTCTGGATATAAAGCCTTGAATATTCTCAGAATAGTTTCCGAGCTTGATAGGGAGTGCCAACAAAGGGACCAAAGCAAACAACGTCAGAAGATTGAGCATCGGGCCGAATGAAAACAGAATATCCTGCCAACCGGCGTCACCCCTCAACAACATAATGAATCCCAATATAAGAAACGTTCCCCCTATCACCCTTACAAACTTGTTTACTCTGAATAAAGTGATCATGACAATCATGAAGCAAATCACCGAGATGATGGGAGAAATATTGATACCACTGAAAAGTTCATTGATTAAATAAAATAGGATAGCAGCAACGGATAAAAGTTTGATCATCTAATCACCAATTCTTTTTTTCTGATTATTCTTTATATTAAACCTCTTGAGAATGAAAATCAATTATATGGTATACATTATTTCAGGAAAGGGGACGTTTTTTGATTGTGATTGTAGTTCCCAATTCTGACACGCGAACCGTTCCCTTGATGATAATCGCGTTTCTATAGGGATTTGAAGCGTTTTTCAATAAAAGGGCTATTCATTATGGTATACCATAATTGCTTTTATAACTGTTTTTTAAGTCAATAACACCGAAAATTAGGTATTTGGTATACAATAATTGTTGACTTATACATATCTCCCTCTTATAATAAAGACATAACGATCAATATAAAATCTCCGGGAGGGGTCCATATGTTCCAACTATTATTTGGATCTAAACACGCTTTAGAAAAAGCAAACCGCAAATTTGCCAGACTAAAACGTACATTAAAGTTTTAATGATATAACATTCTGTCCTATATAATTCTCATTTGGGAGACAGTTCAGTCCCCGATCTAAAAGGTGGTCCAATCCTAGGACCACCTCTTTTTTGGGACACGGGGACAGGTCCCCTGTCCCGACACCATCCATGAAACGGGACAAGGTGCCTGTCCCCCCGTCCCACCATCTGTTAATATAATAGAATAGAATAGATTTGTTCGTGGAGGTGAGGAGATGGATTATTCCGTTATTGGAAAGAAGATAAGAGAGTTGAGGAAAGTGGTGGGATTGACGCAGGGCGATTTGGCTGAAGGGATATGCACGCAGGCACTCATCAGCCGGATGGAGAAGGGAGATATATACCCAAGTGCCACGGCGTTATATCAAATTTCTTTGAAACTCGGAGTGGATGTGAACTACTTCTTTGAAATCGGCACCACTCCTCGCATCGACTATTTTCGAGAAGTTGAAAGACAATTGAGGAGTTTCCGACTGAAACGGAAATTTACTGAAATGATGGAAATGGTCAGAACAGAATTGAAAAATCCATTTTTCTATAAAGATGACGAAAAGCTTCAGCTCCTTTACTGGCATAAAGCCATCTATCTATTTGAAATCGAGAAAGATCGAGAGACCGCTTTCGCCTTAATGGAACAGGCGTATCAGCTGACAGCCCATCAAAAAAAAGCCGCCTCTGAAAGAGAAATGGAGATCCTGATGACCTTCGGGACATGGGAAACACTTTCCCACAACAATCAACAGGCTCTCTACTATTATAAAAAGGTAGAAGGAATCTTGAAACATACCGAACAGCTTCATGATAAATCGATTAAAACCCGGTTATTTTATAACTTATCCCGGGTCCTGACACAATCAGGCCATTACGAAGAGTCCATTGACTATTGTCTCAGAGCCATTAAATGGTGCATTGAAGAAGAACATCTGTGGGGGCTCGGGGAGCTGCATTATCATGTTGGCTACAATTACGAACTAGTCGGAGATTATGAAAAAGCACTTCCTTATGTAGATAAGGCCATCCTTATGTTTGAATTGAGGAATGATGATACTCACCTGGCGTTTCTTAAAAAGAGAAAAGAAGAGATTCTGGGTCGGAGGGACAGGTCCCTTGTCCCGGAATCTAAATAGAGATGAGGGGATTAGTCCCTTCGTCTTTTTCAATTTTGGGACTGGTTGCCTGTTCCCACATCCCTGCAAAATAATCTTTAGGAGGAAGTCTGATGAGAACTTATAAGTTCCGACCACCAATGATGAACCGATCAACAAAGACTTTCGCTATTACTGATGATTCGGGCAAAAAAGTTGGAGAAATCGAGAGATATTTCAATTTTATAGGACAAAATGTTCTTAGTACATTTATCAATATGTCAAATGTGAAGGTCAGAAGCGTGTTGGGGGAAACTTCCCTGGACTTTAAAGAAAAAAGTCTTCTTAAAAATTTATTGTTTAATAAATGGGACGTGAACTATAAGAAGGATGGGAAACTTCATCACTTTGAAATTAGAGATAAAACTAAAATTAAGACACACCAATTATTTTTATATACTTTTCTGGGGAGAAATATGCAAGTGAAATCAAAGGTAATGGATCGTACAACTCGTTTTTACAAAGAGCAAAGCGGACACTTAAAAATTGTAGCTGAAGTATCTTATGATACCTTAATACCTCCCTATACTTACACCATCAATCTACACGACGATTCCATCCATTATTGTGAAATTGCCGGAGTCTATTACTTAATGCATATCAACAGTAGTGACTAGTTTAAGAAATGTTTGGACAAAAGTTTTTTGAGCTGTTAAATTGCAGTTACTACGTCAGCGGGGGAATCGGGACGAAGGGACAGGTCCCTCGTCCCAAAACCAAAATAAAGACGAGGGAATAAATCCCCTCGTCTCTATTAATTTCGGCGGGACACGGTGCCTGTCCCCCCGTCCCACATTCTATCGCTTAACCGTGAATTTTCTCGGAACAGATGATAGCGTCAATCCACTCTCATCCTTCACCGTTACCTTCACATAGTAGTCCCCATCCGGATAATCACTGTCAGGAGCCCATGGCAGGTTATAGATGGAATGTTCGTCATGGATGTCTGCTTCTTCAAGTGTGTTCCCCTGTGCATCGGTAATTTCCAAATGCCAATCAAGGCGTTTGTATCCGAAGAGCGTCAGGCGCAGTGGCTTGGTTTCACTTACGCTTGAAGCGTTGTTGATGCCTAAATAGTTAATAAGGGGTTCGGCGTTTAAATACGTTTCATCCCCCTGGTACGCAACTCCCACATTTCGGGCATTGTCGACGGCGGAGATGGTGACCAGTTCCGGTTTCACTTTTGAGATGTACTCTGATCCCCCGTTTTGAATCCGTTGGGACTTTCCGTTCACCCAAAGCAGGCTGCCAAGAGGACCGGTACCCGTGTCTGTTATATCCCAGCTGATATGATAGTTTCCATCCGGCATTTCCTCTACCTTGATGTCTTCCACTTTAGGAGCTTCGGAATCTACTTTTATCGGAATCTTGGTCTCTTGAGGTTCAGCACCCTCATAGTTTAACGTGCTCGTATAGACGTAATAATACTGTCCATCCTTTATCGTTTTCCCATCGTCGTCAGTAGAATTCCAGAATAATCCTTCCATGTTATATGAGTAATTTCTGTAGCTCATGATGTTCTTTCTGAATTTAAACGGACTTCCATCCTCTGTGAATTCACTAAAGTTGCTTATCTCTTTAATGGTATTCCCTTCCTCATCCTGAATGCTCAGGGACAGTTCTTTCAGGTTGCGCAGCGCGGTAAAAGAAGGATAAGCCCCCTCACTTATGGATCGTGGTGACACGCCTATCTTTTCTTTATTGAATGTTCCAGTGGCCGGATCATATCCGATTGGCAACGAATCAATTTCATTGAATAGGACCGTATACCCCAAGAATGCATCCCCTGTCACCGGGCTTTCATCCACATTCGCCATGGAGTCCCAGTCTCCGTAGTACCCCATAAGCGGTACGGAAAGTGTCGTCAGTTCTTTTACGGAGCTTCCTTTTGGTACAAAACGGACAAACCCTTCAATGAAGCGCCCTTCACTCAGCTCTTCAGGCAATTCAACTGAAATCTTTACTTCGCCGCCATGGTGTGGTTTGTATTGGATAGGTTCTTCCGGATCGTACGTCTTGCCGTTGATCTTGATGTCTGCTCCTGTAACCGGTACAGAATGAAGCGTTAAGTACTCTCTTTCCACTCCATCATGCGTTTGCTTCGTTGTTTCGTCTGTGATCAGGTCGATCACAATCTCATATTGGTGCTGAGGCTTTACAAGATTTTTCTTTAACGGCTCCACATTCAAAGTGAAATCAAAGCTGCGTCCCACTTCCTTCAGGGCAACGGAAGCGGCCTGCTCTAATGGAACCCCGGCACGTTCAAGGAGATATGGCGTCTCTATCGCACGGTCGATCTTCATGATTCCGGAACCTTGTCTACGAGATGAATATACCGAGTGATCATCGGTAGGATTTGTCAGTGTTTCAGACGTATTCATCAAGGCATTTTTCGCTCTCAGCACCGTTTCCTTATTCTTCGGAAGACCCAGCTCCTGATAATAATGTTGTAAAAGAAGGGCCGCTCCGCCTGCTACCTGAGGGCTCGCCATGGACGTTCCGCTCATAGTTTCATACTCGTTATTGATCACTGTAGAGTAAATCTTCCCGCCCGGTGCCGTGATCTCAGGCTTAAAGCTCAGGTCTGTCGGGGATCCGAAAGATGAGAAGGTCGACATCGGTTCCGTTGCCGTATTTTGAACCTTCAGCACTTCGTCAGTCAGTTGCACCGTTAATTCTTCTCCTGACTTCAATCGCTCTGCGAGTTCATTTCCATTCACTTGATCGGTTGTGACCGCCGGAATGAAGTATGGACTGAAATAGAGGTTAGCATATGCCGTCACCTGAGGAGGTGGAATCACCATCACCGCTACCGCACCTTTTCCTGCAGCCGCTGACTGCAAATAGGTTGCTGGGGCATAGTATTGCGATGGCTGCGCGACCGCAATCTTCCCTTTCAAGTCAAGGTCCTTGACCGCTGCCGAATTCCCCTCACCAACATAAACCAATTCATATTCCTTAGATGGATCCAGAGTCCCGATTAATTTCTTGATCCCCGGCTGAATTTGATAGCCGAATAGACTTCCATCTGACAAACGCAGCCCGTCCACTGTCATCATGTCATTCTCTGATGAAGCGACCTGCAGAGCATATGGTGTCACACCAGGGTCTCCTACCAGCCCGATGTCAGGATTTTTCGCTAAAGGCAGTTGAGATCTTTCCAGCAAATTGTTTTTGGTGCTGTAAGCCGCATTCCCTGCAGCCGCAACGACCAGGACGCCTTGTTCAGTTGCATATTGAATCGCACGCTGAACAGGATCGTTCGGATCGACGTTACCTGCTTCCGAACCGAGGCTGAGGTTGATGACGTCCGCCCCCATTTCAACGGCATGATAGATCCCTGCTGCGATGTCGTCGTCATAAGCGCCGCCACCCTTATCGGAGAATACTTTTTCCGCTAAAAGCTGTACGTCCGGAGCGACACCTTCTGCTTTTTTCTTGGTTTCTTCATAGGCTCCTACGATTCCCGCTACATGGGTTCCGTGAGAATTGGAGGATGGAATGACGTTGGAATCATTGTCCGCCCAGTCATACCCAGTCGGGACTTTATCTGTATACCAGGTTTCGTCTACTTCGGTTTGTTGAAACTCATCCTGAAGATTGTCTTCCGTTAATTTCGCCGCCTTTTTTCCTTCTTCCGAAAGCTGCATCGCTTCGTGGCGGTGGTCCACACCTGAATCGACCACCGCTACGACCATCCCTTCCCCACGCGTATTATACTTCGTCCACGTATCTATCGCCTTCACGAGTTCTTTGCTGTCTACAGCGGTATGCTCATATTGTTTGGAAATGCGGACATCCTTTACACCATCCAGTTCAGCGATCTTTTGGGCTTCTCCAAGCGTCGTATCCACGCTGAAGCCGTTGAACCCTTTTGAAAATGTGTGTCTCACTTTAGACGTTGAAGATTTCTTTCCAGAGATGGCCTTCTTCACTTGTTCCACCTGTGACCCGGCCGGTGACTTCAAACTTTTGTCCGCCTCGACCTCCACGATAACCCTTACCTTTTCGTTCGGATTGAAGGCAGATTGATCCTTGCCATACAGCGGATCATCACTCTGCTGAAGTGCTTCCGCAAACGGATTGGACTTCTCGGCCAAAACGGAGTGTGGAACCTTCTCTTGCTTGGAAAACTGAAACTCCGCACCTGCTGATGCCCCGAACGCACTTGCCGTCATCACACATGCTAATAAAGATGGTACGACCTTTTTCTTCATGCCTCTTCTTCCCCTCTGCTATCTTGTATTCTAACTATTCTTACTTTTAATAGTAGATAGAGAAGCCGCACCCGTAAATGGGGGTTTTCATAGCGCATTTCCATAGGAAAACAGAGGTCTTTTTTACTAAATCGATCGGAGAGCCGCTAGATTTATAGTTATAGAGTCATTGATTTTATGCATCACACTGCCTTTTATGAAAATAAGTGACTTCCTATAACCCCAAGTTCCCCAGTGGGACGCAGGGACAGGTCCCTTGTCCCAGAACCCAAATAAAGACGAGAGGATTCATCCCCTCGTCTCTATCATCTTGGGACAGGGTGCCTGTCCCCACGTCCCAATTAGTTGCTATCCGGATCTGTATCGTCATGGTAAGTTGAGTTACCTGTCTTGGCGTCGAATGTCCAGTCTACTTTTAATGTATCACCTTGGAATTGGTTTTGGTCTTCGCCGTTATCGACAAACTCGAATAGCACAAAGATTTTTTCTTCTTGCCCTACAGGGATCCCATCCGGTACTGGCAGGGCTCCATCATCGCTGCTTCCAACAAAGGATCCGATTGCCGTTACATCAGGTGTTTCCCCTTGTAATTCAGCTAACGTCGTTTCGACCGCTACGTTGGTGGCACTGCTTGTGTTGTACATGATCGTTACTTTGATATGTTCTGCCATGTCCCCTGTGTTATCACCTTTTACATCCTCCACTTGATACTTGGTATCTAATAGCACTTGATAGATATCAAGCGTCCCATTGTTTTTCAGCGTGAATTCCCGGTAAATTTCGTCGCCGGGCTTGATGTTATCGATGTTGACAACGGTGCTCGGGTTCATCGCCAGATCCAATGTACCTGCCGCAAAGGTATTCTGCGTGGCCTCTGCATCGCTGAAGTATGAAAACGTCCCTCCCCCGATCAATGATAAACCCAGCGCTGCACTCATGATCCCTTTACTTACATTCTTAGTAAAACTCATCAATGAATCCTCCTTAATAATAGAAAATATAGTAAACTCTTATGTACGTTTGTTGATACATAGGAGATGAAACCAATACATCATGCTTTGCTTCCTTCAAGTTCATTCTTCGCCACAAGAATGGAACGGAATGCGGAAATCAGCAATAAGATCCCTGGAACAATCAATAATAGAGCAGAGCCTGCTTTTGAATTAGCGTAATTCAGGGCATATCCTATATATGGAATCGTCAAGTTGGTGTACTTTCCGATGATATTTTGTGCGGGAACCGTCCATAGATCGGGGCCGTTATTGTTATCCCCCTTGGTTTTATACACGACTTGTCCATTCTCTTGTTGAACATCGATGATTCTATGTGTAATGAGCTTATCGTCCATTCGGAAGGTAATGATATCGCCTGTTTTATAAGAAGTACGCTCATCTCCCTGCTTGATGGAGATGATGGACCCTGTCTGGAATGTCGGTTCCATGGATCCTGATAATACCGCTTTCACCTGGTAGCCCAGAAAGGTTGGTTCCCCTCCTGATAGCCTGGAGGAGAGGACGATGAATGCTGTTAAACAGATCATCACCAGAAAGATCGCTCCTATCGCACTACTCACTATGTTCCACAGTTTCTTCTTCATGTTCTGTCACCTGCTTATCATTTGTTATTTCCGATGGTGCTTCATCAGTAATTTCCGTTGAGTCTTCATCAGTTTTTTCCGTTAATAATGCTTCATCCTGAGATTCAGATTTCTCTGGGTCTGGATTCGTCTTAGGTTGTTCTATTGAAGGTTTTACTGGATCTGGATTCGTTTGATTTGAATCTATAGAAGGTTCCACTTGATCTTCCAGGTCTTGTATCTGCAATAAGATAGAAGAACGAATGGCCTCTATATGTGAAAAGTCGACAGTTGCTCGAACCTCTTCCATCATGTCTTCAACATGCTGAAAACCCTCACGTACATAATCATATGTATGGACGTTCGTGACTTCCTTTTTCTGAATGTCCATATGATACGCGGACATTTCATCATACAGATTTTGCATAATGCTTAGTTGGCGAGTCAGCTCCTCTTCCATGGCTCTCACCTCATCCAGTTGCTTATGTAATTCTTCTATTGATGCTTTAGGTAAGGGAGCAACAATGGCATGAAAAGTGTGTTCCATACTTTTTGACACCTTCTGTGCACGATCCTCAATCCCTAGAATGGTTGCCGGAAAAACAAATGCCGCATTCATGGTGATCGGACCTGGTGAAACCTGGCTTGAAAATGCCGCTTCTGTTTCTCCTACCAGCTGAGTCCCTGCATAAAAGGCCATACAACATAAAGAAGGCAGGAGGAGGGTTTGTTGAATTCGTCTTCTCACTTGATCACTCCCTTTTGCTGATTCTAAGTATACAGAATTATCAAACAAAGGAAATTGGGTTATTCTGACCGGAAAACGGGGAGGAATTTTGTCGAATAATGCCGTTATTGCGGAAAATCACACAGTAATTAACCCAATTGATTTCACCTTCAACTTTCTCAATAATTTAAATTGTTAGATATCTTATCTCGACGAGAGGGTGAAAGTGTTTGAAAAAGAAAAAGCAGAAGAAAATGAGTAAAAAAGCAGCCATTCCCGCAGTACTGGCTCTGTCGGTCACATTGGGAGGATTAGTGCCATCCGTACCTGGATTAGCCGGATCATCAAGCGTCGTTTCTGTACAAGCCGAGGGACTGAGTAAGCAAGAGGTTGTAAAGGCGTTCCTTCAATCAAAAGTACTCGAGAAAACAAAATCCCTGACGGCAGGAGATCAGTTCAAAATCATCAGCGAGGAAACGGATAGTGAAACAGGTACATACCATGTACGCACGGTCGAGCAGTATCAAGGTATTCCAATTTATGGTTCCGGACAAACCGTTGCGTTAGATGCGAATAACAACGTATATGCATCGTTTGGTAACGTGACCCAAAAGCTTGCCCGTACCATCATCCCGACAGAAGCAGCCATTGAAAAGGAAGCAGCTGAGAACATCGCCAAAGCTGGTGTAGCATCTGACATTGGGGTAGATGAGCTGAAAACGTACGATGGGCTCGATACAGAGTTGACGATTTATCCCCATGAAGGGAAATACTTCTTAACCTACTTGGTGAAAGTATCCACTTCCACCCCGACTCCGGGCTATTTCCATTACTTCGTGGATGCGACAAACGGGGAAGTGGTCAACAGCTTTAACGCCATACATGAAGTGGATCCGACAAGTCTTTCTGTAGCGGTAGGCAGAGGGTTGAACGTATTCGGGAAAATGCAGTCATTCCCTGTAGGAAAGGATACGGCAACCGGAACCAGCTATTTATATGGAGGTTCTATCGCGGGGGGATCATTCAGTAAACCTAATATTGTACCTATTGCGACGTTTGAAGCCCGCCGTATGGGTGAAACTCCATTTATCCTGCTTTCGGCATTATTTGGATTCACTGGATTTGAAATCAAGACCAATAGTTCTACGAATTTCTTCTACGACCCTGCAGCCGTTTCAGCACATACAAACGCTGATAAAATAAACAAGTACTATCAACTTGCCCACAAACGCAACGGGATCGACGGCAAAGGTACGCCATTCATCAGTACGGTCCATATTGGTTCTAAGTGGAATAATGCTGCCTGGAATGGAAAGCAAATGCTGTACGGGGATGGCGACGGGAACCTTCTTGGTTCATTAGCCGGCGGATTGGACGTGGCTGGTCATGAAATTACGCACGGTGTCATTGAACACACTGCAAATCTGACGTATCAAGATGAATCAGGGGCCATCAATGAATCATTAGCGGATATCTTCGGGGAAATATCTGAAATGTACTCATCCGGTTCTTATACAAATCCTTCAGAGTGGGAAATGGGTGAGGATATCTATACTCCGAATAAAGCGGGAGACGGCGGGCTTCGGTCAATGAAAGATCCTCGTTCCAAAACCGTCCCTGCTGCATACGGCCTGAGGGATAACCGTTACCCGGATCACTATGAAGACCGCTATGTCGGGGAACTAGATAAAGGCGGCGTGCATATTAACAGCAGTATCAACAATAAAGCAGCCTACCTGATTTCAGAAGGTGGTACACATAACGGCGTAACCGTCACCGGAATTGGTGCCGGTATAACAGGCACCATCTACTACGATGCATTAACAAAGTATCTGACACCTTCTTCTGGATTCAAAGAAATGCGCGAAGCCGCCATCCAGGCCGCTCGAGACAAGTATCCGGATAAGAATGGACAACCATCACTACAAACAAAAGCAGTCATCGATGCTTACGATGCTGTAGGTGTTCCGGCTGAATAATGGGACGGAGGGACAGTTCTTTGTCCTAGGAGCCATCTAGAAACGAGGGGTTTTCCCTCGTTTTTTTTAGATTCTTTACTATTAATAGAAGTCTATTTATTTATGATGGTAGTTTTAGAGAACAGGCTCCTTATAAACTCTTCCATTATTTGAGGCAGTAAAAAGTTTCAGAGTAACCACGTTTAACTGATCACCTAAAGAAAATTCAACAAGTAGGATCAATTATTAAAAAAGAGGATTAATAAATTGAATACAGGACATATAATCCGCATTCAGGATTGAAAATAGTCCGATCAGGATTAATTCTTCAGCAGAGAGACCCTCACCATCATTTCCGGCCCCAATATGTACCCATGGAACTCTCAATATCCCATCTCAACTCAATATTCTGCAACTTACCGGCAGATTTCGGAGAAAAAAGAGAGAGTAGAATCCTATGAGCATCTACTCAATAACAAAATCCAGCGGATGCATTTTCTGCTGAAACTAAAAAATGGAACGGGGTCCCTGTCCCCCATCCCTCCATAAAAAAAGGATTCATACTCCTATGAGAATAAATCCTTTTAGTCTGATCGTTATTGAAAAAAGAGGTAAGATTCAACCTCGCCTACACCTTACATTCCTGCAGAAGATCCTGCGGCCACAAGGATCCAAAACCCAAATTTATAAAGGAAAGTTACGATTCCAAGAATAAGACCGGTATAACTCATACCCTTCGACTGGCCACGTTTCAAGCCCACGGCACCAAAGACGATCGCAAGTATCCAGGCAGGTAGCATGAACCATCCAAGAAACGGCACTATACCAAGTACAAGCCCTACAATTCCCAGAACAAGGGCTGACACCGCCATCCCATTTCCATTTGTATGCACTTCATTCAATTCTTTTTGCATCTCCATCTCATCACCTCATTTCAAAATATGGTGATGCGAGGAGGTTTATTCCATAATTTCACAAAAGTATTGCTGATGATGGGACGAAGGGACAGGTCCCTTGTCCCAGACTCTAAAAAGAGACGAGAGGATTTGCGATCCTGGCCTCTAGAAACGTCTTTTCATTTTTAAGGGGAGGTGTAAACTGCTCCCCAACCATTCTGCCCAACCTGTCCAGGAAAGAGAATAACCGTCCCTCCATTTTCATAATTATAGAGTAAACGAAGGGAGCTGGTCTCATGCTTGAATGGAGTGCTGTCATTGCAGCCGTCGCGTTCACCATTCTCGTCATCTATTTAATTATGACATTAAGAAAAGTCATGACAACACTTACAGAAACGGAAAAGACGTTGTCTGACGCCCGGAAAGCCGTGAACGGAGTGACAGAGGAAGCAGAAGAACTGATTCATACAGCAAACCAAATTTCAGATGATGTAAAAGGAAAAATGAAAGCCGTCGACCCTTTACTTGAGTCCGTACATGATGTGGGTGATATGTTACACAATGTGACCAGCTCGGTGAAAAGGACCGCTCTGCAAAAGAGGAATCCCAAAACCATTCATGCGCAAGAGAGGAATTCGGTGCAGATTAAATTGAAGTGAGTATAGAGGCCGGGCAACCGGCCTCTTATTTGTGTAAGGAAAAGTGAGAACAAGTCCCCCTTTCAAGCGTCTTCGATAATCATTCTCTGGTTATAAAAGCAGACTACATATACGTAAAATCTAAAGTCATTCAGTAAAAAGGGAGGAAATCTAATGGGAAAAGAACAGGAAAGTCTATCAGAAGAAATAAAGAAAAAGGACTCTGATTTTGACAAAGAAATGTTGGGATACGATGAAGATATAGAAAAATTGAAGGAAAGTATACTCAATAATAAGGATTAAGCGAGACACAGGGACAGGCACCTGCCCCTGTGTCTTTTCAATTTCTGGACAAGGTACCCGCCCCAAAGTCCCTATCTCCAAAACAAAAAGTAGTCATATTTTCACATCTAATTGGTATTTATTAGTTATATGCCCAGAAAGGAGTTTTGCTGATGAAGTGTCCTGGTTGTGAACATATGAATGATGGAGGGAATTTTTGTGAAAATTGTGGAACACGATTAGTGCCGGGGGGCTCTGAATCCGGTTCTTCTCAGGCAAGGCCGGCTGGTTTAGAAGGGGCAGCTGCCCATGCACCGATCCCTGCCGCACCCCAACCAAATGCACATGTTGAAAATGTGAAGAATGTCTCGAAAATGTATTTCTCATATTTTATGGAAGTGCTAAAGAAACCTGTTGCCGCCACGCAGAACACGAATCGCGAACAGCTTGTCAACGGATTGATATCGATTGGGATATTTGCTCTTATCATTCCTTTAATCATTTATTTAGGGCTCAAGGAAGCCGGGGTGGATGGCGAGTTTATGTCCATGGTCATCAAGCCCGCTTTTTCTTACGCTATTTTCATTCTGTTAATTGCTTCTTACTCGTTTGTTGCGGTTAAGCTCGGGAAGGTTCCGGCGGGGTATACAGATGTCATTGCGCGATTTGGTTCCATGCTTATTCCCTTTTTGGCCCTCTTCCTGCTAGCCTTTTTGATGTCTTTATTGGGTATGGGTCTATATCCTGTCTTTCTTGGGATCGGTTTTATGGGTTCTACTTTTATCGTCCCTCCTTTAGTGATTTCAAGCTTTAAAAGGGATTATCCTTCAGGGTTGGATACTCTGTATGGAACTCTATTGACCTATCTGGCCATATTCATCACGATGGGGGCAATGGCGGCATTTCTCCTTTCGACACTCCTTGATCTCATTGAGTCCAAGTTGACCTCTTTCTTTCTATTTTAAGGAATGTGTTTGAGATCCCCCTTGATGTATCCTGGGGGATTTTTCTAAGAAAATGCCTAATGGAGGAGGAAACGGATGAAACCATGTAATCATTGCGGGCACCCCCTTTCAAAAGACAGTGGATTCTGCCGGAACTGTGGCAAACCTGTCATCTCTGAGAAATCTGTACGGTTTTGTAAGCTGTGTGGAACACCATTCATGTCAGATAATGAGGAATGCTCAAACTGTGAGGATTCCAACGAAAAAAAGCTCTCCTTCTGCAAGGAATGTGGAAGTGAACAGACAGATGGAGAATGCCAAAGGTGTAAGAGTGTCAGCCAATTGGTTCACTGTAAAAAGTGCGGCTCTCCCCTCCCTTCAGCTGATCTGCCATGTGATCAATGTACGGAGCCGACCAGGAGACGCGTTCAATCCAAATCCACCTGGATAAAGCGAAAGTCCACTGTTTTTTCGCTTATACTCCTTGTGATTCTTCTTGGCGCGGGCACGTACGGATTTTGGTATGTGAAAGATGCCTCCTTACCGGTCCATACGACGAAATCATTAACGTCGGCCATCAAAAGTAAAGATGCGTCAGCCGTTCGTTCCTTACTGGAAGATACGCATCCAGAAGAAAAGATCAGCCGCCTTTTAACGGATTTACACAGTGACCCTGCTCTATTGGCAAAACTTTATAAGAATCTATCAGACCAAGAGAAAGTGCTCACGTCTAAAGAACAAATCGATCCCGTAACGCCCATCGTATTTCAACTTAAAAAATTCCCAGAAAAAAAATGGGGACTCATCGACCAATATTCCCTCCACCTCACTCCCATTACCTTGACCATTCAAACGGACCCTGACGCCAAGCTATTCGTAAACAATGTCGAAGTCCCACCATCAGGGACGGACCTTCGCCAGGTAGAGAATCTATTACCAGGAGAAATCTCGGTCAAGGCTGTCAAAACCGGGGAATATGGTGAATTTGAAACGAACGAAACCTTCCCGTTGTGGGAAACGAACACCACCCCCATGCCGCTTTCGTTTCAAGAGCAATATGTGACCGTCAGCTCGGAGAAAAGCGGCGTGGATGTTTACTTGAATGGAGAGTTATACGGAACGCTTGATGGAACAGATATGAAGGTTGGTCCTATCACAGCTGGGGATTCCGTCACAATCAGCGGCGTGTACCATTACCCCTGGGGAGATGTGACGAGTGAGGAATATAGAGTAGGAGCCACCGAAGAGGTCGAACTCCTCTTTCCGATTCCTTCTGAAACGATTCTCGATCAAGTTGTCGATGCCGTCAACGACTACAATCAGTCCTATATAGAGGCGATTACCATCCTGGACAGCTCTGTATTAAGGAGTGTAAAAGGTCCCAAACTTGAAGAAACCATCGGAATCATCAACGATTTGAAGCAAAGGCGAATCACGTATGGTGGGTACATCAAGGAGTTAATCTTCGACGGTCAGTCTTTTACCCTTGAAGAAGAAGGAACCAAAGCGAGGATCAGTGTTGCAGAGCATTACGAGAGCAGCTGGAATGACCCATCTGACCCTGAAGCAGCAACCTTCAAACCGAAAACCTATTATTTTACCTATGAATGCGAATTCGATTCAGATACGAATGAGTGGGTTGTGGTGGATTCTAAAGAGCATAAAGGATTGACGATCTCAGATCCATTATGAAGGAGGAAAATAAGATGAAGGAAAATCTATTTTATCCATCCTTTCCATACAGAGAAAATGGCACACACACCGTTCCCCCATCGCATACAACCGGGCAAAGAATCAAGGGGTGGAAACAATGACGAAAAGGCTCTTACTCTTTCCAACTCTCATTCTGTTACTCTCTGGTTGTTCCATGCCTACTTTCATCAAGAATCAAATGATCAACCCTGAAGAGATTCTGGACGATGCCATGAACAATATGAGTACGTTAGAATCGATCCGCACACTGGGAGAGACCACCTTTCAGGGGAAACTCCTTGGCACTTCTTATGAATACACGGTGACCAGTGAAGGCCAAACGAGAATTGAAAATCATCAAACCGTTGAGGCATACATGACGACAAGCATGAAGGGAAGCGGAATCCCCGACTCCACAGACCGTTTCTACTTTAACCAGACACAATATGGAATCTACGATCAAACATCGCAGCAATGGGAGATAACAGACTTTCACCCTGAAGATCAACTGCTCGTCAACCTGTTCCTCTCTTCCTTTGACCCGACCAATTCAGTGAACCAATACTATGATTCAAAAATAGAGAAGAAAGTAGACATCATAGGAAGGGAAGAAAGAAACGGGGTGAGCTGTATTGGACTGTCATTAGAGATGAATGCGGATGAGATGATGAAAGAAGTATCACCGATCCTCAAAACGTTTGCGGGTTCCAGCGGCTCCCTGGCTTCTTCCCTCACAGGGACGATGGTCAAGAATATGACGATGATCTATTGGGTTGGCGAAGAAGATCAACTGGTTTACGGAATCGATACGGCATTACCTACGCCGATCGGAGAATTGACTACGAGCACAATTGTATATGATCATAATGGGGAGTTTGTGGTGCCAGAGTAGGGAAGGAAAGATAATTATACTGAACAAGCTTGGTTTATTCTCTAGTCTTCTGTTAGAACAGGCTGCCTAGTCTTATTCCTTCATGGGTTGGACTAACACCTTCAAACATAAATACTGAGCCTGCACATTACATAATGAGCAGGCTTTCTTCAACCATGGATGTCAAGGCGCTATTCCGATACTCATCGTCAGTGATAAGATACCTTTCATCGTTACTCGTGTCCCACTCCGTTTTCTTATTGCTTTAGATTCTTGTGAGACAAGCTACCTGCCCCCACATCCCATTGTTACCTCTTCATGTAATTGCCTCCTTCGCTATCTCATTTATGTATGACTTTTTTATACTTAAACTTAAAATGATGAACGATTGGAATTGATAGGCTTAATAACAGAATCACTCCAATGGAAAGGATGTCTCTATTACTAACTACGAGATTGTATTGATCGACTATATAACCCAACGATAATGCACTAGTTATACTAACGCCGACTCCAAACAAGGCGATAATGAACACCCCGACATAACTAAATGATTTCTCTCTAGAAAATAATAAATAAAGAAAAGTAGTTATTAAAAATAAAGTAATTGTGAGCAACACTGGAAAAAAATAATTAAAACTATCCAATTCTATCACCTCTATATTTTTTATGAATGGTACAAATTTAATCATGTTTAAATACCAACCATGGTTTTTGGTATTTAAATGGTCTTCTTTTATACTCTTATAAACTTATCTCCCCTTCCGAATCTATTAAACAACACAAAAATGTCAACGTCAATAATATATAAGTTTACATTTTATTCTTTTGGGAATATTTAGATATTAGTATTCCAATGAAATGATAAATATTATACGATTGTCCATGTTGCGCAACAATTTACAAAAAAGGAGAATTTTAACATGGGTGTTTTTAAAAAAGCTGGTTTGATATCTTTAGGAATGGTAACGATGTTTAGTTTTAGTCAAGGGGCATTAGCAAGTACGGAGACTAAATCACCTCTGACAGAAGTGTCTACTGAAGAAGGAAATACAATCGGTATCGGGGCTCCAGAAATTAACTCTTTCTCTGCAAAGTCAATCGGATTAAAGTCTCGTGTTTCTAACTTTCAACATAAACAGACGATAGATGACAATCGGATTAAGCAATCTATTTTTATAAACCCATCTCAGACCGGGACTACTATTGATGTTCCTTTTGACTTTGAAAATGGTGAGTATATCATTCTTAGTCAGGATGAAGAAGGTAATTCGAATACAGGTAACGTCTACAATAAGGATCATGAGTCTATTGGAATCATTTCTACACAAGTGGCTGATAACGTTGAAAAAGTAAGCATAAACACGGAAATGACAGATACGGATCATTTAGAAATAAACGTTCAATCGGATGAGCTTAATGAACCGACTGAAATAATAGTGACGTTGGCTGCAACATACTATTCCACTTACTTTTCTGATTTTTCATGGATTACTAGAGATGGCGTCAAATCTCTTAGTCTAGCACCTACATCCTATTTAAGGGACGCACCTGGGTTTGAATTATCAGTGAGAATGGCTGATGCTTGGAATAAGCTATATGCGGTTCATAGCAGTAGTTCAAACTGGTATAACACAGGAGGTATGAAAGATCAATTTGATTGTCATGCTACCTATGCCAGGACAAAAACACGCTGGAATTTAGAGCCTTCCAGGCCTAATGTCAGTTATGCGGAAACAGTTGCTAAAGCGTGTAATCCTTAAATCATCTACAACATTAACTAACTATTTTATGAGATAAGAAGCACGGGGACAGCCCCGTGCTTCTTCTTTGAAGTCGCTGGGACAAGTTGTCCCCACATCCCGCTTTCACCATCTCCTATTACAAAGACAGCCCACACCATCGTTAGAGTTACCAGGGGGACAGGTCCCCTGGTACCCATTCCATATCAAGATTCTCAGGGAGCCAAGGGACCTGTCCCCATGGCTCTCCCCTGATTAGAAGAACCAGTAGCAATCTACCCGGGCAGGTTCATACACAAATCCCCAACCTCACATGGAACGACACACTTTTAGGTGCTGTCACTTACTCTATTACACTTGAAGTTACTGAATCAGTGGGGATCAACAGCGTGGTAGCTAACACTCGTGCACTGAATGTTATTGTGTTTTGAATACTTCATGTAATGAAGTATTCAAAACATTAATTTAAAAAGACTGCAGATTGTATTCTTTTGGAGAGGGCCATATTACTAACCTTTAAAAATATGGCCCATTTTCTAAGACAGTCTTACTTTTTGATTATCATTATGCGTCTTCACTAACTTCTCCTTCAAAATAAGAACTACTTATTAATCCCTACATAGTTTGTAAAGTGAATTCATTAGTGAATGAGGTAGTTCGATAATGGGGAAGCCCATTTATTTAGTACGCTTAGCCTGATAATTCTACCAATGTCCCAGCCGTCTGATCCACTACCAGATAACCTGATTTCATCTTCTCTTCCACCCTTCTGATTTATTCATGAATTAAATAGGTTCGAAGCGTGAAAAAGGACAACCCTTGTAGAATATCTCATTTAAAAATCCTGTCATTACGACAGAAATGGGACAGAGCATTTACAGTTTATCAATCATTTCCGATATGAAATGGCGTTTTGAAGAATATACTTTAGAAACGAATGGATAAAAATTCAGGGGGGAAAGCCATGAACACCTATATTGAAGTGGAACCCGGCATCGAATTATTCGTGCAGGATACCGGCATTGGGGAGCCCATTGTCTTTATTCCGGGGTTTACGTTTACGACTGAAGTCTTTTCCGAGCAGGTGAAGCACTTTTCAAAAACCCACCGCACGATTGTGATTGATCCGAGAAGCCATGGCCGCTCCACCATGACGGTTCACGGGAATGACTATGTCACGCATGGAACGGATCTCAAGAAAGTACTGGAGCAATTAAAGGTTGAGAATGTAACGCTTGTCGGCTGGTCATTCGGATGCTTGACGGTTTGGGAGTATATCCGCCAATTCGGTAACGATGGGATCAAATCCCTCGTCCTCATTGATATGCCGCCCAAATCTTTATCCGTTCAACAAGACGAGGAGTGGGTTGAAGGTCCCCTTGATGACATGGCTGCGGCCTACACAAACTACCTTCGAAACCCAAAAGGACAACGGGATTTCATTGCTGCCTATGCCAAGGCAGTCATGGTCCAACGGGAGCTGAAGGATGAAGAATTGACGTGGATTGTCGAGCAATCCCTGAAAACCCCTTACTATATTGCTGCTAATTTGTTTTCTTCGGGACTCTTTTCTGATTATCGTGTGGAGGCGGCAGAGAGCAGTGAAGCCGTGCCGACTTTGTTTGTGGTTGCTGAGCACTGGGCAGAAGCCGCGACCAATAGCCTGAGAAAGCTTGCTCCTAAAGCGTCGATTGAGGTATTGGGTGGGCATCTTATGTTTTGGGAGTATGGTGGGAAGTTTAATGGGATTGTTGATGGATTCTTGGAAGGGAAGTAAATAACACACCATTTTCTTTATTTTAAGGCCAACCAATGCAACACAAAATAGCCTCCAATAATAAGAATTCAATGAATAAGAGTGTACCATTATTAATGGAGGCTCTATGTACCAAGCAATGTTTTGAAAAAACTGATTTAATATAACTTTATATATATAAGTCACAAACAGTCTTCATAGCAATATATTTGTCTTCAGAGACTATAACGATCATAGTCGTTCCATCCAATTCACAACCATTTCCGCCATTTCCTGTTCATTTCCTTCATAGTTGTGATCGGCACCTTCCAAAACCATATATTCGAACTTTTGGCACGCTGTCGCTTTTTCCCTCATCAACGCCAGATCTTCACTCGGTGTGTGAATGTTTACTTCGTTCACGTCTCCCATGAACGCAAGGATAGGGATGCGTAAGGTAGATAGCGCGGCAAAGGTGTCTGGATTTTCCAAGATAGGGAGATTATCTGCCTCACACCCTTCTAAGCAACGCTTCAAGTACGTTTGTGAGCTGATTTCAAGCCATCCATCGTGAAGATGTGAGAGAAGCTTTGTTGGGTCACCGTTATTCACATTCGTTTTTGCTTCGTGAATCATGTCGTTTCGATGAGGGTCATAGCGTTTGGAGAGCCCCACAAGATCAGGAGGGGATGCGAGTATCAAACCAGTGATAGCCGAGGAACCCTCTTCAGATAGATAATGGATGGCTTTATTTGCACCTAAACTATGGCCCATGAGGATAATGGATTTATAACCCAGTTCACGTACTTTCCTCACCCATAAGTCAATGTCGTAGAGGCACGCGCTGAAGATTTCATACCTAGCGCCAATCGTGCGATGGTTTCCATCTTTCGTCACAATGTCATTCATGTGATTGTATCCACGGGTGTGTCCGTAAAAGAAACCATACCCACTCTCCACTAAGTGTTGTGCTAAAACGTGAGCAAAGTAATTTTCGATAACATTCCCACTTGTACCGTGAATAAACAATACACACGTGTTGTGTCGAAGTTCCTGCCAATGAACCCCTTGCAGACGTAATCCATCTTTTGTCCAATCATACACAAATGATACGTTTGACATGCGCACCTTCCTCTCTCGGGTACCAGGGGGACAGGTCCCCTGGTACCCATTCAATATCAAGATTCTCAGGGAGCCAAGGAACCTGTCCCCATGGCTCCCCGTCCTTCCAATTCACCCCTTGGAAGGACTGTCTCTATTGTACTTACCTACCTACACTTTTCAAAAGTTCGTAACACCGCTTTGCCGAGCTCATCATCAGAGACGTTTAGCTTAAGCTCTTCTGATACTTCTCCCTTGCCGGTATACCCGTTGTTTTGTGTGTTCCTTGTCTTTGGTTCAAATTCAAATCCTTTTTGTTTGACCAAGAAAACCGTCTGGAAAAGATTTCTCTTTGTGAATGTCTTTTCGCTCTTATCTCCCGTGATACGCTTGATGTCTACATCTTTCATATCATCCGGAGTGTATTCCTTATTTTCAATCATGCCAAAGCATTTACGCAGCCTGGAGCCGATATCAGCGGGATCTGATGATACAATTTCATGTTGTTTTAATCCGCGCGATACTCCACTTTCATCGATTCCAAACGGAACCAAGATGATATCGCTGTTTTCAATATTTTTAAATATTCCCACGCTTATATCCATTTTCCCACATCCTCAAATACTACTTTAGGATGGTCACTTGAAGTTCAACATCCTTATAATTATTCAGGGTTTCAGCATATTCTTTTGCTGCATTTACATAACCTGCTTGAGCATCTTTAATCCATGGTCAGGAAGCACTACCTGAAGGACCTTTTTATCGTATGACCTGGTCGTGACACTTGTAAATGGCTTGGTTCCATCATATAAAGTCACATTTTTCGAAGCCTTCAAGTTTCTTTAAATCCTCCACGATTTTATCTTACATTCTCTTTGGACGGTCTGTATAGATTGCAAATCTTGATAACACCACTAAAAATACTACTTTTTTGAAAAAGGAAGCGTGAGAAACGTCCCTCCGCTTCCTCACACCCAACCCTTTAACACACTAACGCTGTATCTGGTTGGGGGTCAGACCCCAATATTCTTTTATTTTGTCATAAAAGCTTGATTTGACGAGGTTTCTTTTCATCAGATAAGTCACCCTCCTACATTTATTCAAATTTCTAATAGCACTTATTAGCATTTCGATTAAATGAATGCTCTTCATCGTGTTAAGTTGAAAGAAAGTTGAAGAGGAGGCATTTGAATGGGATTACCAAAAGTTCGGGAAGAAGAGTTTGTCCATTATCAAAAAGAAAGCAAGGCTCTGGGTTACGGCAAAGGCATCTTACTGACGTTTGCTTTGGCGATGCTTGCGAGCCTCATTGCGAAACTCCCGTTTTTTTCAATATTGGGGATCATGATTTTAGCAATTTTGTTAGGGGCTCTGTGGGGGAATACTCTTTCCATTCCTACGGGTGCCGGGGCAGGAGTGAAATTCAGCAGTAAAGTACTTCTCCGGGCCGGTATTATCTTGCTGGGTTTCAGGCTCAATCTGCAGGAAATCGTGGCAGCGGGGATGGCTGTATTCGTTGTGGATGTTATAGTGATTGCGTTTACAATGGTATTTATGATATTTTTAGGAAAAGCCTTTGGAATCAATAAGCAGCTGGCTTCATTGTTGGCAGCCGGGACAGCCATTTGCGGTGCTGCAGCCATTGTAGCGATTGCCCCCATTGTAAAAAGCAAGGAAGAGCATACGGCCATTGCCGTTTCATGTATAGCCGTGCTGGGAACGATCGGTGCCATCATGTATATTATGCTGTTCCCTCTTCTCCCCATCAGCGAGCAGGAGTACGGCATGCTAGTCGGTGCGACTTTGCATGAATTGGCCCACGTCATCGCGGCAGGTATTTCAGGCGGGGACTTGAGCGCCGATTCCGCCGTTTTAGTGAAATTGGGTCGTGTCCTTTTACTCATTCCCGTAGCTTTCGTCATCAGCTATCTTTTCAATAGAAAAAGCCATCAAGACCCTGCGAGAAAATCCCGTTTAAAGGATTTTCCTTTTCCATGGTTCATTCTAGGCTTCTTATGTATGAGTCTAATAAATACATTCAGTACGATCCCGAACCAGGCCCTCGACATCCTTTTATTGCTCAGCACTTATCTATTGGCAATGGGGATGGCTGGATTAGGACTGAATATCAAATGGGGAGATTTTGTGAAAGTGGGCGTGAAGCCTGTAGGCACAGCCGTCCTTGGTTTTCTTGGTCTATTAGCTTTGACACCGCTGCTATTATTCATCTACCGTCTCCTGTCCTGAAACTATCAATAAGCGAAAGAAAGTGAAGATACTATGAACCTCGATTATTTAAAAGTATTTTATGTTGTAGCCAATAATAAAAGCTTTTCAAAAACAGCAACGGATCTTCACCTTTCACAATCGAGCGTGAGCACTCAGATTAAGCAATTGGAAGAACAATGGGGTTGTCAATTACTAGAGCGGACAACTAAGAAGATTTCGTTGACCCCTGCTGGCGAAATACTCTATAAGAAAGTGAACCAATTCTTTGCTTTGATGAATGAAACGAAGAACGAGCTGGAAGAATTGAAAGGGACAGTCCACGGAGATTTAAAGATAGGTGCAAGCTTGACCATCGGGGAACACATCCTCCCCGTACTATTGGCCAATTTCCTAAAGGCCTATCCGAAGGTCAAGCCACAATTAAAAGTATATAATTCTGAACAAATAGTCGAAAAACTTCTCAAACATGAAATCAACTTGGGTTTCATTGAATCCATGCTTTCATACCCGACACTGAAACAAGTCCCATTCTTACGGGATGAACTCATGATCATCACCTCAACTCAGCATCCACTGACACAGCATCAACAAGTGTCCATTGAAGATTTCTTAACCCTCCCTTTCATCATCCGTGAGAAAGGATCCGGCACAAGGCAGGTAATGGAAGATACTCTTAGAAGAGGCGGAGTAGATGCTTCCAAACTTAATGTCATACTGGAGCTCGAACACACCGAATCAATCAAGTCTTCGGTCGAAGCCGGAATGGGAATTTCCATCATATCCAAATCAGCCGTCCAAAAAGAACTGGAGCTCCAAACCTTAAAACAACTAACAATCGAAGGAATCTCACTCTACCGGGATTTATACATGATCTATCATGAAGAAGCACTACAGCATACGAGCAGAAAACTGCTTGAATTTATTCATTCAAGGGATGGGTTCCTTGTTCCAAGGGACAAGGGGACAGGTCCATTGTCCCAGAATAAATGAAAGACGAGTGATTGGATTCACTCGTCTTTCTTACTTTTTGGGACAGGGTGCCTGTCCAATTGTATCAATGAACATTTCTAATATCTTAGTTGAAGGTTGGGACTTATTAATAACATAGTAAAACTTTCTCGAATCTTTATAATTCTCTAAAGTCAAAGATTTTATCATACCCTTTTTTAATTCGCTTTGTACAGCCAATTTGGAAATATATGATACTCCCAGGCCTTTTCTTACGGCTTCTTTAATTATTTGGGTACTACCAAACTCTAATATATTTTTAGGATTAATCCCCGTTTTGTTAAACATATTATCCGTAACTTGCCTTGTCCCTGATCCATTCTCTCTGATTATCCACGTTCTATCAGAGAGATAACTGATATCAGCTTCATTATTATTTATAAAATTAGTTGGTACTATAACCACCATGTCATCCTCTGCAAACGGTATGGTTTGAAGGAGGTCGTCTGTAACCTCCCTCTCGATGATGCCGATATCCAAGTCATTTTCCCTAACCTGATTTGCAATGCGTATGGAATTTTTAATAGTGATTTTAGGTCTTATTTTGGGGTGCTTGGTTATAAATTTTGAAATTAGATCAGGTAATAGGTATTCTCCGAATGTAAAACCTGATCCTATATTCAATGGACCACTAATACCTTCTTGTAATTCGTAAATCAACCTTTCCGTTAGGGTATATTGATTTATTATTTGCCGTGCATGAAAATAAAGAATTTCTCCTGCTTTTGTTAAACTAATTTGCTTGTTTGTTCTATTTAGTAATTGGGCATTAAATTTTCTCTCCAATATTTTTAGGTTCTGACTTATTGCGGATTGAGTGATGAACAGTTTTTCGCCAGCACGAGTCAAATTTCTTTCTTCCACTACAGTGATAAAAATATTTAGCAAACGATCCATAAATAACAGACTCCCCCTTTTATAATTAGATTTTCTTATGATCATAGTAATTAAAATTAATTTCACTAATAACCATCTTAATGCTAATATTGAGAATATTCAAACAAAACCATTAGGAGGGTTATAAGATGAATTTATCTAGTATGCCTAGAAGGAAGTACAACTATGGACCAACACCAATTGAAAGATTGAATAACTTATCTGAATATTTAGATGGACCTGATGTCTATATGAAAAGAGATGATCTTCTTGGACTAACTGGAGGAGGTAACAAAACAAGAAAATTAGAATTTTTGGTTGCAGATGCCTTAAAAAAGAACGCCGATACCTTAATCACTTGTGGAGCTGTCCAGTCCAACCATTGCAGGTTAACGTTATCGGCAGCAAAGAAAGAACAGTTAGATTGTCGGCTTGTGTTGGAGGAACGAGTATCTGATAGTTACAATTTAAACGCCAATGGCAATAACTTTCTTTTTAATTTGCTTGATGCGGGAGATATTACAGTAGTACCAGGTGGGTCGGATATGATGAAGGAAATGGAAAAAGTTGCAGACCAGGTCCGTTCAGAGGGTAAGTCCCCATATATTATTCCAGGAGGTGGTTCAAATGAGATAGGTGCTACTGGATATGTTGCCTGTGCACAAGAGATAATGATGCAACTGTTCGAACATTCTTTAGATATTGATTACATTGTCACAACTAGTGGCAGCGCTGGCACTCATGCCGGACTTCTCGTGGGAATGGAAGGTAATAACAATCACATCCCAATTGTTGGCATCAGTGTTAATAAAGAAAAGAAAGTACAGGAAGAAAATGTTTATAATCTAGTCAAGAAAACATCAGATTATTTAAATGTATCAAATAGAATAGAGAAAAAATCAGTAAACGTTTTTGATGATTATGTGGGTCCCGGTTACTCTTTGCCTACAGATCGTATGAAAGAAGCTATCAAGCTACTAGCACAGAAGGAAGGTATTCTATTAGATCCAGTGTATACAGGTAAAACAATGGCTGGTTTCATTGATCTGACACGTCAAGGTTATTTTAAAAAAGGGGATAAAATTTTATTTATTCATACTGGTGGTTCTCCAGCTCTTTATGATTATACTTCTCTATTTCAATAGTAGGGTTCACTTTAAATTTGTATATGAGGCTAAATAGATTTCTTGTTAATAAAGGAGACATTAAGGGGGGAAAGTAATGAATCCAGAAAGTAAAAAGCTAGAAATGTATGGTGGTACTTTTGGAGGGATATTACCTTTACTGGTTTTTCTCACTTTTTTAATTGTACTGTCTGTATTTGAGCGAGGAGGTACCCAAGCATTTTGGGCTGGAGGCTGGATAGCTATAGTAATAGGTTTGTTCTTAGCTAAAAACAAGCTTTCGTATAGTGAAACAATCATGAAAGGTATTGGTGACAAGAATGGTATAGTGATCATCACTGCATGGATTTTTGCAGGTGTCTTCGGAAAACTGATGCAGGCAGGAGGCTTAGTTGATGGCCTGATATGGTTGGGCCTGGAAACGGGGGCACAGGGGGCCGTTTATACGGCACTCGCCTTTGTAACCGCAGCAATTTTTGCCACGGGTGTAGGTACCAGCACAGGTACAGTCATCGCCTTAACGCCTGTACTATATCCAGCGGGTATTTATATGGGTGCTGATCCAGCTATGCTTGCAGTCGCTATATTGGCTGGGGGGGCATTTGGTGATAATTTGTCCCCAGTCTCAGATACAACAATTGTTTCCTCCTATACGCAAGGTGCCACCATGCGTGAAGTTATTTTAACTCGCCTTCCACTCGTAGTCGCTGCAGGAATCATTACGATTATCGTATTATTGTTAACTGGTGGAGGAAGTGAAGTTAGAGCGCTGGCAGACATTGACCAAAATGCAAATGCTTCCGGACTATTGATGTTATTAAGTTTAATTATTGTAGTAAGTGCAGCAATATTCAATAGACATATTATAGAGGCATTAATATATGGCAATATTACGGCAGTCATCATTGGGTTGATGATCGGGAATATAAAACTAACTAATTTATTCCATATTCCTTCTGAGAGAGGACAATCTACAGGCTTAATTGAAGACGGGATACTGGGAGTAACTGGAGCAATCATGTTTGTTTTGCTTGTCTTGGCCATAACACAGGTTTTAATCGAAAGTGGAGCAATGTCAAAACTTTTAAAATTAATACAAAAATCAGTGGCCAAAACTGTAAGAAAAGCAGAGGCTGCTATCATACTTGTAACTTTGATAGTTTCAATACCGATTGCGAATAACGCACCCGCATTAATGGTAATCGGACCTAGTTTCGTAAAACCACTTGGGGAAAAGTTTCGTTTGGCACCATCAAGAAGAGCCAATTTAATGGATTGTGCCGTAAATACAATTTTCTTTATTTTACCCTGGCATGTAGCTGTAATCGTATGGCACAGTACCTTAGCTACAACAGCAGAGACATATAACATACCGCTTCCCTCAATATTAGTTGCGGCCTTTAATCCGTATACCTGGGGCTTATTGCTAGTATTAGTTTTTTCTGTAATTACCGGTTGGCGTCGGACATTTTCTGAGCAACGCCAAG
This sequence comes from Rossellomorea sp. FM04394, assembly GCF_041889765.1. Lineage (NCBI taxonomy): Bacteria > Bacillati > Bacillota > Bacilli > Caryophanales > Bacillaceae > Rossellomorea > Rossellomorea sp. FM04394. Next base: position 4,118,189 of record NZ_CP168654.1, read on the forward strand.
AAGAAGAGAGCATCAAAAAGGCAGCATTATAAATCAAAAAGTATTCTTAGCTACATGAAATCATTCACTTTGCTAAGCTTCTAATTTATCAACCTGGATGTTGCTATCAAAAACTTAATTGTGTAGAAACATCCAGGGCGATCTATAATAGCTAAGACCGCTGGGAAAGTCAATTATACCAATGATTTCTTGCTGCCACTACTATATCACTCGATATTTTAAAAATATAGTAAACTCTAAAATTGACCTCTACATTGACAGTCAAGGGATCAAACCCCAACATTAAACTCCACTTTATTACATTAACGCTGGACACTTTAGCTGGGTGGGGGTCAGACCCCAATTTTACAAATTCTTTCTTATAATAGAAGCGCGATAACCGCGCCCCTGCGCTTCTCAAATATAAATAAAATCCCTAACTCTATTTAACATAAGCCTTAGGGATTTTATCAACCTGTTATTTTATTTCTACTGTTTTACTTAGATACCCATCCGGATTCCTCTCCTGCCATCTCCAAGAATCCAAACACATCTCCTCTAAGCTCTTCTCTGACTTCCAATCCAACTCTCTCTCAGCCTTGGATGGATCAGCATAACATTCCGCAATATCACCTGGCCGACGAGGTGCTATTTTATAAGGAATTTTTTGCCCAGAAGCCTTTTCAAAGGCATCTACTAATTCAAGTACGCTATACCCTTGACCAGTACCAAGATTATAAGACTCAACTCCGTTGGTAGACAATACTTTTTCCAATGCTTTAATATGTCCCTTTGCCAGGTCAACTACATGAATATAGTCTCTTACCCCTGTACCATCTGGAGTAGAATAATCATTACCAAAAACACTTAGCTCAGGTAGTTTACCAGTAGCTACTTGAGTAATATATGGCATTAGATTGTTTGGAATACCCTTAGGATCTTCCCCGATCAAACCACTTTCATGTGCTCCAATGGGGTTAAAGTAGCGTAGTGAAGCAATACTCCAATCTTTATTAGATACATTTAAATCTCTTAAAATCTTTTCAATCATTAACTTTGTACGTCCGTATGGATTCGTTGCAATTAATGGGAAGTCTTCAGAAATAGGAACTGCTTTAGGAATACCATAGACAGTAGCAGAAGAACTAAAGACCAAATTGTACACATTGTATTTTTGCATCATTTCAGTAAGTACTAATGTTCCGGTAACATTATTTTGATAATAATAATTAGGTTTCTCAACAGATTCTCCAACTGCCTTTAAACCGGCAAAATGAATGACTGCTTCAATGTGATTTTCTTTAAAAATGTTATCTACATTTTCTTTATCAAGCAAGTCAACGTCATAAACCTCAAAGTTCTTACCCGTTAATTCTTTCAATCTATTTAATGATTCAATATTGCTGTTTGAAAAGTTATCCAATATAATTATTTCGTAATTTGAGTTTAGTAGCTCAACACAAGTATGACTACCAATAAACCCGGCTCCACCTGTTACTAAAATAGGCATTTTTGAACACCCTTTCATAAAATAATTATCAATAAGAAGGGTACTTCGTATTTATATACGAAGTACCTTTTTCAATAGACCTATTTAATCCGCTAGGATCATATATATTCACTGCAACAAAAAACAAATCTAAAACAAGTTTCTTCCATCACTAAACTCTATATGTAAGAGTTGATCTCTACTAATAGTAAAGGCTTTTTCTAAGCTCTTGAGAATATGTTGCATATCTTAAAGAGATAACTTACTTTCATGCTTTAACTTGGTGGGGGGTGTAACCAGATATTTGAATCAACTTATTAAAATTGCACAGGTTGATTTAATTTTGAAGATTCGTAGAAAGATAATACTAGTTTTAATACATTTTCACCGTCTTCACCAGTAACAGCAGGTACTCGATTTTCATTAACTGCAGTAACCATGTCCTCAATAATCCACTGATGACCTGGAGTTCCCCATGGGTCTGCTTTTATACTTTCTTTCAAATCTTCAATTTCGTCATCTGTCATATCCATAATATCAAGATGTTCGAAATATAATGCGTTTGTACCACCAATTTTTACCGTACCTTTTTCACCGAAAATTGTGATAGATTCTTCATAATTTTTAGGATACACAGTAGTTGAAGCTTCTACTGTTCCAAGTGCTCCTGAATCAAATTTTATTGTTCCCACAGATACGTCCTCGGCTTCTATGTTTCTAAATCTTGTCGCCTCCATACTAAACACTTGTTCAGGAGTACCCATAAACCATAACAATAAATCAAGATTGTGAATCGCTTGATTCATTAGCACTCCACCATCATGCTGTTTAGTTCCTCTCCAAGGAGCTTGGTCATAATATTCCTGATTTCTGTTCCAATTCACTATACAGTTTGCATGGCTAATCTTTCCTAATAAGCCTCGATCCATAATTTTTCTCAGCTCTTGAACAACTGGTCTAAAACGGTTCGGATGAACCACAGCCAATTTTACATTATTGGTCTTACAAGCATTTATAATTTTCTCGGTATCTTCCACTGTCATCGCGATTGGTTTCTCTACAATAATATGCTTTTTTGCTTCTGCTACTTGAACTGCAATGGAAGCATGGAAGCCACTAGGGGTACAAATACAAATTATATCAACATCTTCTTTTTCTAGCATTTTTTCTAATTCAGTATAAGGTTCTGCACCATATTCTTCTTTATAGAATTTCATCGTAGCTGGAACTTTATCACAGACTGCAACGAGCTTTGCAGCATCAATTTTCTCAATTGCTGCTGCATGCTTTTTTGCTATAAAGCCACATCCGACAATTGCAAAATTCATAACTAAACCTCTTCCCTATTCAATATATTGATATTAAGCGTTCATAAATTCTTGTATTACATCACATACTTTTGTAATTTCTTCCTCTGTCAGATATGGATGCATGGGAAGTGAAAGAACGGTATCACAAAGTTTGTTTGTTACAGTAAAATCTCCCTCTATAAATGTAAGGTCAGCGAATGCTTGTTGGCGATGCATTGGCTTAGTATAGTAAATCATACTTGGAATATCATTTTTCTTCAGCTTGTCCTGTAAAGCATCTCTTTGTTCTTTTGAATTAAGCTTGATTGTATATTGGGCAAAACTAGAGTAATAACCTTCTGGAATAAAAGGTGTTTCAACAATATTCTGCAGTTTTTCACTATACAGTTGATAAGCTCTATTTACTCCATCTAGCTCATGTTCTTTAAATGCATGTAATTTTACTTGCAAGATGGCTGCTTGTATGGTATCTAGTCTTGAGTTCACACCAATTCTTACATTGTCATATTTATTTTCACCTTTACCATGAACTTTATAGGAACGAAGCAGTTCAGCTGTTTCATCACTATCCGTAAAGATTGCCCCACCATCTCCATAACATCCTAAAGGCTTAGCTGGAAAAAAGGATGTAGTTGCAGCGTCACCAAAACTGCAGGCCATTTTCCCATTAATATTTCCACCAAATCCTTGTGCACCGTCTTCTAATACAAGCAAATCATACTGTTTAGCAATCTTCTCTAGCTCAGCATAATTAGCAGGGAGTCCAAACAGATCAACTGGTATAACCATTTTAGGATTTAATTTTCCTTCTTTTTTCACTTTTTCAATTGATTGTATAAGCATAACAGGATCAATATTGAAAGTCTTTTCATCAACGTCTACAAAAACTGGTGTAGCTCCATTAAAGGAAACTACTTCACCTGTTGAAAAGAATGTAAAGTCAGGTACAAAAACAGCGTCACCCTCTTTTACATCCCAAGCCATTAAAACCAATGACAGAGCATCCGTTCCATTAGCACATGTAATACAGTGCTTAACACCTACATATTCAGCTAGTTCTTTTTCAAGTTCATTGACTGGTTTTCCACCTATATATTGGCCAGTGTTTAGCACATTTTGAATAGCATCATCAATAGCTGATTTATACTGAGTATATTGAGCTTTTAAGTCACGAAACTGCATACTTTACCTCTCTCCTCTTATTTAACTTCAGTTAAACTATGTTCTTTTAATTCATAAGATCTATTACATTCTTTACAATGATAATCTTCCTTTAAAGGAAGACCACATTCACAAACCCAACCAATTTGTTTTGCCGGAACTCCAGCCATTAATGCATAGTCTGGAACATCTTTGGTTACAACGGCTCCAGAAGCAATCATGGCCCAGGAACCGATGGTATTTCCACATACAATCGTTGCGTTTGCTCCTATAGAAGCGCCATATTTAACTAATGTTCTTTTATACGCAGCACTACCTTTAGGGTATTTACTTCTTGGTGTTAAATCATTAGTAAATACCATAGATGGACCACAGAAAACATAATCTTCTAATTCCACACCCTCATATACAGAAACGTTATTTTGAATCTTTACTCCACTGCCAATTTTGACGTTGTTAGATACATTTACATTCTGTCCTAATGAACAATTCTCCCCTATTTGAACACCTCTATGAACATGACTAAAATGCCAAATATTAGTATCTTTCCCAATTCTCACATCTCCATCTATATAACTACTTTCATGTGCAAAATAGTCCATTTCATATCTCCTTATCTATTTATATATCATCTGAATTGAGTCTTGCAAAAATCTCTTCGAAACAATTCACTAGTTTTGTCAATTGTTTACTCCCTAATCTGTTTTTATCTAGTTCATTGCTTCTCATTAATTTTTTCAAAAACGAAGCATAAACTTACGTCCTTATTTCTGAAACTAATATTTCCATAAAAACCCAAAACATACATAAGTAAGACTGACTAGCCTTGGAAATGATTTCAGGAATTCCAGCTAGTGATGAGGAGCAGGAAAATACCCTCATGGACAACTGTTACATGTTAAGCACTAATTCTGAACAGTAATAAAATAGGTTCATGTATTAGCACATTCTTTTCGCAACTAAAGTTTGTTCATGAAGGTCGTGTGCAGATTCTGCTTTGAGGGTTCCGTTTCGGATAGACCTCTTTATTGTTGGTTTTAAATGTAAGACTCAAGTAAGTAACTTGAGTTATTAAAATATTTAAAATAAGTACAGGAACTTGCTAACATTCTATCTAAAAATATTTTATTGAATAATTATGTCTAAAATTTTCTCAGCAGCATGCCCGTCCCCAAAAACATTCAAATATTCTGGAGTTGTTTCTTTCGCTACAGCTTCAAGAATACTTTGTTTATCAGTACCTGTTAGTATGTTGGCATCGTATTTTAAAGTTTCTATCCATTCTGTTTGATCTCGAACGGTCACACAAGGAATTCTCATAAAGTACGCTTCTTTTTGAACGCCGCCTGAATCGGTGATGATTTTCTTTGCTTGTGATTCAAGAGTCAGCATGTCAAGATACCCTACTGGTTCGATCACTTTCAGATTATGAATATCATCCAGGTTGTACCCCATTGATTTAAGGACATTTTTGGTTCTCGGATGAATCGGCCACACTTTTAATGTGTCAATTTCATTTAACGCTTCTAAAATATTTTTGATTCTTTCTGGATCATCCGTATTCTCTGCGCGATGAATTGTGATAAGATGATAGTCCTCATCGGAAATTTCCAGGTTCTTAATGATTTCAGATTTTTCGTTTGCTAATTCCCGATTATAAAGTACCGCATCGTACATTACATCGCCAACATTAATAACATTATTTGTAATATTTTCATTTTTAAGATTTCCTACTGCAGTATCTGTAGGACAGAATAGATACTCAGAAATATGGTCAGTCAAAATTCTGTTTACTTCTTCCGGCATCTTTTTATTAAAGCTTCTTAAACCTGCTTCAATATGGATGATAGGGATATTTAGCTTAGATGCAGCCAGTGAACCAGCAAGTGTTGAGTTCGTATCACCGTACACTAATACATAGTCAGGCTTTTCTTTCAGAAGAATTCTTTCAATTCCAACAAGCATTTCTCCTGTTTGTTTTCCATGGGAGAATGATCCGATTCCCAACTGGAAATCCGGTTTTGGTATATTAAGTTCTTCGAAGAATATATCAGACATATTGGTATCGTAATGTTGGCCAGTATGGATAATTAGCTCTTCAACATGCGCTCTAAGTACTCTTGAAACGGGTGCTGCTTTAATAAATTGCGGTCTTGCGCCTATGATAGTAATTATTTTCATTTGTATAGTTCCTCCCCTAAAATATTTTGCTTATTTTCTTTAAAATTGTTAACTTCTGTAGCTCTTGAAATTTTTGTAACAAATAATAGGCAAGAACGATACCAGCCGTAAACATTTTAGGTACTTAGAAAATAATAATAACTCTCTCACCAACCAAACGAGCTTATTTAGTCGGTACGCCTTTATGTAAAGGTCTTAGGTTACGTATCTTTCCTTACCTAGGTAGGGGCAAAAATTAATGGTTCATCTTTTATGGCAATGCGGATGGATAATGGGTGCCAACACTTAAATGAACAACATCCTTTGTCCTCTCTCCCATTACAGCTTAATGTATTTATTCGGTTTCGCTACATTATGTAACGCATTTCGTGTATCAAAAATGACCTTGCTTTCTTTTGCGATCATCTCATAATTAAAGTCTGTGTGATCTGTCGTTAAAAGAACGAGATCAGAATCATTCAGAACCTCCCTATTCATTTCAATAGTGTCAATTGTTTTACCAACTGCTTTGAATGAAGACACATATGGATCTACTACCACATAGTCTGCACCTTGTGCTTCAAGGATTTCAATGATTTTCAGAACTGGCGATTCACGAACATCGTTGATATCTTTCTTATATGCGACTCCTAGAACGGTTACCTTTGCTCCCCGTAGAGCTTTTCCATCTTCGTTCAGGATTTGCATCATTCTGTTCACGACATATTCAGGCATCGTGTTATTGATTTCACCCGCTAACTCGATCAGACGAGTATGGTAATTATACTCTCTTGCTTTCCATGTTAGGTAGAATGGATCGATTGGGATACAGTGACCCCCTAGTCCAGGTCCTGGATAGAATGCCATGAATCCGTATGGCTTTGTTTTCGCCGCATCGATTACTTCCCATACGTCGATCCCCATCTTTTCACATAGAATTGCCATTTCGTTTGAAAGGGCAATGTTAATATGACGGAATGTGTTCTCAAAGATTTTTTCCATTTCGGCAACAGCCGGGCTGGATACTTCAAATACATCCCCTTCAAGAACATTTTTATAAAGGCTTGCCGCTACGGCCGTACATTTCTCCGTGATACCACCGACAACCTTTGGTGTGTTCTTTGTTTTGAATTGTTTGTTACCTGGATCGACACGTTCAGGAGAGTACGCAATAAAGACATCTTCTCCTGTTTTGTAGCCTTTTTCTTCTAGTACCGGCATCACGATTTCTTCCGTAGTTCCCGGATATGTTGTAGATTCAAGAACAACCAATGTTCCTTGCTTCGCATGCTTGGCAATTTCTTTTGAAGAACTTTCTACATAAGATGTGTCCGGCTGTTGGTAAATATCCAATGGAGTAGGTACACAGATTGCAACTGCGTCCACTTCAGCGATCATGGCATAATCGGTCGTCGCGATTAAACGCTCAGATTTCACCATCTCCACTAAATCTTCATCCACTACATCGCCAATATAGTTAATCCCTTTGTTCACTTCGTCAACCCTTGATTGCTGTACATCGAAACCAATGACTTTGTATCCAGCTTTCGCTTTCTCTACAGACAGTGGCAACCCAACGTAACCAAGTCCTACGACACCGATTACCGCTTCTTTTGTTTCTATTTTAGCTAATAAATTTTCATAATGGTTCATCGTTTTTTTCCCCTTTATAAATCGATTCTTTTCCAGCTTTTTTAGATTCTAAAATTGCGTGTATTAATAGAACAGGGCCCTTCCCTTTGGCACCTGTTACAATTGGAGATTTTCCTTCTTCAATCGTCTCACGTGCAGAAAGGATTTTTCTGAATACCTTCAGTCAGAGCTTTGACTTCCAATATAAGCTGCTCCTCCAGTTATTAATTTGGTCATAGCACTAACGTGTTTCAACAAAAATAGTCTATAATTATGGACTGACTATGGTTTATTCTTATAAAAATAATTTTTCAACACTTTTATTTCTTCATCAATTTCCCCTGTCAATTTAATAACTAACAAGAATATAACAATTCCACTAATAGCCCCTAGAATTAGAGTGATAGAGGTTGAATTAGAGTAAATAGTTAAAATTGATAAAGATGAGGCCATAATAATTGAAGATAGTAATATATTCATAATTGACTTTAATTGAATTTTAATCCTAAATACCTTTCTTGACTTTATCAACGAAATCATTAAATAAAATATATATGAAGCTGCAGTCGTATATGCGGCTGCTATAAAACCAAATATAGGTATAAAAATAATATTAAGTACTAAGTTCAAAACAGCTGTGATTATATTTAAATACATTATTATTTTTGTTTTTTTTGTGAGTTCCCATACTTTATTAGAGTATTGACTAACACCCATTAACAATATTCCTAAAGATACCATTGGTAATACTCTATCCCCACTTAAATATTCTTCCGAACCTAACATTTCCAATACCTCAGAAGAAAAACAAATAAACCCAAAAAATAGTGGAATGGTCACTAATAAATAGTATCTAAGCATTTTTCCAACAACTACCTCAGTGTCACGCCTTCCACTGGTATTCCAAACTTTCACTATTACAGGATATCCAGCTAACATCATAACAGTAATTATCAAACTGAGGATCGTATTGGCAATAGAATAACTAACGGAATATATTCCAACTTCTTTCGAAGTTTCAAAGATTTTTATTATATACCTATCAGATAATGCTATTATCCAAGATGTAAAAGTCAAACCTATAAGAGGAACACCATAATCTCTAAATGTTTTCAAGATAGAAAAATCTATAACCCTAAAATTTACATTCGAAAAAGTTAAGGTTCTAATGCTAATAATAATTGTAGAAGTATGAGCTATAATTAAAGCAATTAATATACTTTCTATATTGAAATTATAATAACTTACTAATAGATAAACGATTATTAACTTACTTAGCGATACTACTACATTATTTAAACTAAAAATTTTCACTAACCTGTTCGCTCTTAGTATTGACTGAAAAGTGCTGTCGAAAGCTTGAACGAAGAAAAGAAAGAAACCATAATAAGTAAGTTTCATAAAGGAATTGCTCACGTTTCCGTAAGTTAATATAAAGATAGGTATTGAAACAAGTAGAACTGTAATATTTATTAGAAGTACAGTATATATTATTGTGCTAATATAAGAATCATTTTTTTTAAATTCATAATTAAATCTAATAATTGATTGATTTAACCATCCTATTAAAACAGAATTCATAAAACCTAAACTACTTATTACTAGCGCATAATCTCCATAATGTTCTGGTGTAAATAGTCTAGTATACAAGATTATTGATAAAAATCCGCTTATTCCTTGTGCAACATTACCAGGCAAGTACCATAATGTATCCGATCCAAAATTCTTAAATGTTTTTTTCATAATAGACCCATTATTTAACATTCATTAAAAACGTGAATGAAATTTTCAGTTATCTCTTTATAGTTATATCTATTGATTTCTCTTTTATTTGGAGAAAATATTATCTCACCTTGCTTATACATTAAATAATGTCTTAGTAAGTACTCTTTTAACTGATTAAAGTCTTTATCATGGTTTGGAGATTCGTATGTGATACCCAAATCACAATAATTCATAATCTCTTTTACTTTACTGCCCTCTAAGTTTCCATTTACCAAGGATATTATGGGATTATTTATCATCATATATTCCAAAAACTTCCCGGTTACTATCCCTCTACTATTCGAGTTATTCCAAGTAGCCATAACTAGAATATGACTTCTTTTCTGTAAAATTAACGCATTTTTTCTTTCGATAAGGCCATTGTCACTAATAATATTAGTTAGATCATATTTATTCGCCTGATTGAACAAATCATTGTACGAGTTTCCAGCATAAGAGAACATTATATCCGATTCATTAACTACACCCTCAGTGATGAGTTCTTTAATAGCTTTAAAAAGAATTGAAAGATCTCTTTTACCACTATACAATTGACCTGTATAAGTTAACGTAAACTTCTCGAATTTTTTTTGTTTTTGTATATTAGAGTCAATATCCTCTAAATCATATCCATTTGGTATCACTTGTACTAATTTTTTGTAGTTTTGTAGAAAAAGATTTTCCTGGGTTCCTTCTGAAACTGTTGTTATAGCGTCTATATTATTTAAGTATTTATTCAAAAATAATTTCATAAACCTTTTGAAACCAAAGGGGATTGAATCTACATAAATGGGATCCCGGAAATCAGCAACCCATTTAACACTCTCCCCTTTCTTCTTTATAAAATTAGCTATCAAAACGTTCCCTAATGTGCTATAAGTGGAAACCACAATATCATATTTGGCATAGTTTATCTCATGCTTTTTTAATTGACGATAATAATCGTATTCATTAGCTATTAATAAAGCATGCTTTACAAACTTTTTGAACCAATTAAGAATTCCATTTTTATTATTTTTCCTAACTTTTAAGACATTTCGAGATGTTTGATTTTTGATGTTATTTGTATTTAATAAAATCGATTCTACTTTATTAAATTTTTCACTGTTTGATATTCTATAGATATTAGGAATATCTTTAACATCTATTTCTAAAATTGAATCTATTGAGTACTTGTCATCTTTAGATGTAATAACATCGACTTCAAAGTTTTCATGTTGATTTAGGTATTTAGATAGTTTTGTTGGTCTGATTGCACCAATTGTATTATAAGGGCTAAATAATCTGCTTACGATAAGTACTTTTTTTTTCATTATTTATTGTTCTCCTTAGAACTTGAAAATCTACAAGTTTAATAACATGTGTGAGGTTAATTCTCTTTACTCTTATCAACTCTGGGGATTTCATTAAATATTAAAATCGCACATAAAATTAACCCATTCCACAAAAACCTTTTGACTAATGCATCTAGAAAAAGTGAAGGTATAAGTCCACATAAAAGAATTGCAAGTGCAAAATAATTTCTGGACTTAATTATTTTCAAAACAAGTATAATGATACTCGACATAAAAAAAGTTATTCCTAAAAATCCCGTTTCAAATAATATCATTAAATATGAATTATGCATGCCTTTAACATGCCCAAAATAATTAACAGATGTATTTAGAAACGAACCTATCCCAAATCCTATAATTGGGCTTTCATAAAGTTGTTGTATTGCAAAATCCCAAATAACAGTTCTTTCGCTTCCGCCTTCATAACTCTCAAAGTCTAGAAATCTATCTAATAGTTCTATTGGTATAAATAAACTTAAAATCCATAAACCAGTTAAAACTATTAACGTAATTTTCAAGCAATACACTAATGAATTGAAAAAAGATTTATTCTTCATTAAGGAAAAGGTAATGATTATAATGCTAAGAATACTTGCTACAAACCCTCCCCTAGAACCCGTGAAAAATAAAGCTACTGCATTAATAATGAAAAGAGCTAAGTGAAAGATAGAAAAGCCTTTTTTATTATTAAGTGTTTTAAAAAAAGAAATTGCTACCCCATATACTAAAAAAGCCGCAGCATTATTTGGATCTAATTCTGCACCTAAGAAAGAAAAAGTATACCTAATCCCTTCTCCGTGATACAGTGACATTGAATTTAACATTAATATGGCAGCGAAAGTACTTCCTAACAAAGTGAAATTTAGAAATAAATTTATCTGTGAAATAGTGTACTTAAATACTGTAATTATAGTAAAAAAAATTATTACATTGATGTAACTGGATAAATAAACTAGTGCATAATGTATTGAGGGAGTCCAAAATATACTTAGGACTTCAATAAAGCACCAGCTGATTAATCCCAAATGAACCCAACTAATAATTAGGTGAGTTTGTACAAAGTATGCTCTAAATAATATGACTAGTATTATTATAATCCCTAAATATTTAATAGGAGGTCCAATAGGACTTATTGAGTTAAATACAAATTCTATTGGACAAAGAAAAAAATAAAGAGAAATCAAAAATGTAATTAATTTATTTCCCGCATAATAATTAACGTTCATTTTATTATTAATAGATAACATCTTGGCCATTCCTACTAACATAATTATTTAAGAATCCTTCTTCGAATTTAAAGACTCTGCAAAAGCTCTAAAATTTATATCCTTGTTATATTTTTGAATAAAAAGTTCACGTGAATTACTGCATAGTTCTTTATACTTAGCTGCATCCATTGAAAAAAAAGATTTAATTTGAGCAGTAAGTTGAGCAGTAGTGAAGTCATGAGGTATTAGAGTACCATTATATCCACTAATGCAAATTTCACTATTTCCACCAACATCAGTTGCTATTATTGGGATTCCGAGTGAAATAGCCTCCATTATCGAGACTGGAATACCTTCAATTGAAGAAACATTAATAAAGATATGTGGAGATTCTTCTTTATAATAAGAAATAATTTCACTATTTGTTTTTTTTCCCATTAATTTAACTTTAATATTACTTGGTAGTTTATTTATGCACATTTGCTTTATTTGATTATAAAGTGGACCATCCCCAAAATGAGTCCAAGTTACATTAATATCGGTAATATTAGCTAAAGATTTTACTAATAAATCTATTCGTTTTATCTCATTAATATATGAGCAGCTAACTATCTTTAATTCTTTCCCTATTTCCCTATTTGCAACTAAGCCGTTATCCTTCACACCTAGTCTATTTACAATTACTTTATCACTAGGTATTCCTAGAGACGATAAATATTCTTTCCCAGAAGCACTTATTGAGTATAGTGTATCTAAACTTGCTTTAATATTTGTCAAACCTATCTTATAGTTATTCATTTTCTTTGGGAAAAACACATCGCTTGAACCATGCGCCCTAGAAACGACACCTAAATTATTAAAGCCTCTTTTTAATAATTTATTTTTAATAGAGAGTGCTGAGAAGACTAAATGTGAAAACCAGTAAGAATATATTATTATCCTATCATCCTTATTAGAGTTATTTCTAATTATACTTAAAGTTTGTCTTGTAATTATATGATCACTAATATAATTCAGAAATAAATCCTTTAAAGCAGTTTTATTGAAAAGTAACCTGTTTTTACCTAAATTATATACTTCTTTATAAATAGATGGGTTTAGAAATAATACAAGAGGTAGATAAATAAGCACTTCAATAAACTTTTTTCTTCTATTAATTCTTTCAGTAAAGACATTAGTAAACGTACCTTCGTAAATATCATTACTATATGATGCATGTGAGGTTGGAACTAGTATAATTTCGTCAAAGTAATCATTTAGAACCTTTAACTCTTCATGAATAAATTGTTCAGATGGTGGCGTATAAGGGTAAGTATAAGTTAGGAAAACTAATTTATTCTTCAACTAAAACAACCTCTTTTTCTATTGGGGTAACTAAGTATATTTAAAATACTCATTTTCAAGGAATTACCTGTTTCGAAATTCTTTCATAGGAAAAAGTATCGTAACCCTTTGTTTCAGCAATATTTTTCATTTGAACTAATAATCTGTTATCATTTCTTAATTTATTTATACTATTTATAACAATATTTTCATTATCGTTTTCTAAAAAAATGCAATTCCCCCCAATATCAACATATTCCATACCTTTCCATTTTTTGCATATCAAAGGAAGACCACTACAGATTGCTTGTTCCCACAATGCGGACTTTGTACCAGGGAATATCGCAATATCTGAAGCTAAATAATAATCATAAACATCTTCACCATTTAACCAACCTATATACGTTACTCTATCATCTAATTCAATTAGTTTTAACATTTCATCCTTTATATCATCGGAAAAAGCACCAAATATTATTAATTTTAGTTTTTTATCATCTATTTTTTGTATAGATTTGAGTAAAAGTTCAGTATTTTTCCCTTTAGTTAACTTTCCACCTGTTATCAATACACAATCATCATTATCAATATTTAAAACTTTTCTTATTCTTCGCTTAATTTCGTTCCGATTATTAAAATTTATCATTTCAGTATCTGCTCCCAGATATAAGTACTCCATTTTATCATTTGTAACATTATACATTTCTCTCACAAAATCTCTGCAACCTGGTGCTAGTACAAATATTTTCTCTATACTAGGTAACGCCTTTTGTATGACCCTTTTGTAAATCCTTTTGTGCAAAATTTCTCTTGACAACTTATTTGTACCACTATTAATATAAGCTGCATGATTATCAGCTATTAGTTTACAATTCGGATTATTTTTTACGTATCTAGCAACCTCTAGAAGATCTAAAAACTGTATTCCGTGATTAAATATTAATTCAGGTTTTTCTTTTTCAAGTAGATTATAAGTTCCTTGATATATTTTTAATTTGTCATTTAATTTACCTAACCATTTATGTTTGTAATCAATTCTTATTACTTTAATACCATTAGAGTTAATATATTCTCCAGATTCGGCCAAATCTGGCTGTCCATTATCTTTACGATAGGTGAATCTTGAAGCAATTATTGTAACATCGTGCCCATTTTTTTTATGATACTTAGGGATAAGGTTTTCTTGATAACCAAAATCTTCTATATAAAAGTTAGATAAACATAAGTGTACAATTTTCATCTATTCTTACCGACTCCAAACAATCCTATTTACATAATCTGTATATGACAAAATTATTCTTAATACTTTAAAAGATACATTAGGAATATTATAATCTGATACTGTTCTTAAAGTTCCTCTATCTTGACTTTCTAATATACTTAGGCCTTGTAGTATCCTTTCCTTCTTTACCCCAACCATCATCACTGATGCCTCTTCCATTGCCTCTGGTCTTTCATGAGCTTGTCTAATATTTAATGCCTTAAATCCAAGAATAGAAGATTCTTCACTTATAGTTCCACTATCACTTAGCACAGCCTTAGCTTTTAGTTGAAGTTTCACATAATCATTAAATCCTAAAGGTTTCATCGTCTTTACCAATGAATTGAATTTTATTTCTTTAGCTTCAATCATATTTCTAGTTCTAGGATGCGTACTTACAATAACAGGCATATTATATTTTTCCGCTATTGAATTCAAACTATTAACTAGATCAAGGAAATTAGTTTCATAATTAATATTTTCTTCTCTATGTGCTGATACTACAAAATATTTTCCCTCTTCAAGTTCTAATTTTTCTAGTATTTCAGAGCTCTCGATATCTTCTTTTCTAGAATTTAGAACTTCAAACATAGGGCTACCTGTTTTAATAACTCTATCTGAAGGAAAACCTTCCTTAAGTAGATACTCTCTTGCAATATCACTATATGTTAAATTAATATCCGCGGTATGATCCACGATTTTTCTATTAGTCTCTTCAGGAACTCTTTGATCAAAACATCTATTCCCAGCTTCCATGTGAAAAATAGGAATCTGCCTTCTTTTCGCAGCAATTGCACATAAACAACTATTAGTATCACCAAGGACCAAAAAAGCATCCGGTTTTACTTCTTCCATAATTGGATCGATTTTAACCAGAATATTTCCAATCGTTTCTACAGCAGTTCCTGTAGCTGCATTAAGAAAATAATCAGGTTTTCTTAAATTAAAATCATTAAAAAACACTTCATTTAATTCATAATCGTAATTTTGGCCTGTGTGAACTAAAGTATGTTCTATAGCATTTGATTCTTCTAATCTATTTATAACAGCTGATAGTCTAATAATCTCTGGTCGAGTTCCAACAACTGTCATCACTTTTAATTTCTTCATTAGGTTATACCTCCAAGTAGTAAGTATCAGGTTTCTCTGGATCAAATAATTCATTGGCCCACATGATAGTGACCATATCAGTATCACCTAGATTTTCTATATTGTGCGTATATCCAGTTGGTATGTCTATTACTTCTAATTTATTTCCACTCACAAAATATTCAATGACAGCTTCTGTATCAATCTTTCTAAATCTGATAACACCTTTACCACTTACCACTAGAAATTTTTCATTCTTTGTGTGGTGCCAGTGATTACCTTTTGTAATACCTGGTTTAGATACATTAACAGAAACTTGGCCTCTTTCTGGCGTTTTGATAAATTCTGTAAAAGAACCTCTTTGATCTATATTCATCTTAAGGTCGTAACTGAACTGGTCTTCTGGCAAATAGCTAAGATAAGTACTATACAACTTCTTTGTAAATGCATCTGTCATATTGGGTACAGATCTTTGTTCTCGACTTTTTTTAAATGAGTAAATTAACTCAACAATTTCACCAAGTGGTTTAGTGTGAACTACCGGAATTTCACAAAAATCACCTATAGAATTTTCATTACTATTTAATGCATTTACCATTTCCTCAATTACGTCATCAATATATACCAGATTCATAACTACACTTGGGTCATTTACCTGGATTGAAAGATCGTGTGAAACATTGTGACAAAAAGTTGCCACAGCGCTGTTATAATTAGGTTTACACCACTTTCCAAAAACATTTGGAAAGCGATAGATAAGTGCCTTTGCCCCAGTTTCTTTACTATAATCAAATAGTAATCTTTCACCTGCTCTTTTACTAATACCGTATGGATTATCCTTTATTGCTTGTGTAGAAGAGGAAATCATTACTGGACAGTTATTTTGATACTTTTTTAAAGTATTCAGGAGCACCGAAGTAAATCCATAGTTCCCATCCATAAACTCAGACTGATCTTGAGGACGATTTACTCCTGCAAGATGAAAAATAAAATCTGCCTCTTTACAATAATCATCGAGTAATGCTGGATTCGTGTCTCTACTATATTCATAAATATCAGTAAAATTGCGATTCTTAAGTTCTGCTACGAGATTCTTCCCAATAAAACCTTTTGCACCCGTTACTAATATCTTCATATTTGATTCCACGCCTTCAATTCTTCACGAACATAGTCAAGCATAAGCAACCTATCTTTAATCTCTTCGATATTTAGCCTATCTGTATTATGAGAATTATATTCCTCTTCGGTAGATAACTTTTGATCTCCCTCGACAAAATACTTGTCATAGTTTAGATCTCTTTTATCAGCAGGAACCCGATAAAACCCGCCTAAATCTTCGGCTACCACATGCTCTTCTCTAGTAAGCAAAGTTTCATAAAGTTTCTCTCCATGACGGGTACCAATTACTTTAATTTCATTTTCTACATTAAACAGTTCTATGATTGCTTTTGCTAAATCCCCAATTGTAGAAGCGGGTGATTTTTGAACCATAATATCTCCGGCTTCAGCATTTTTAAATGCAAAAACTACAAGTTCCACCGCTTCTTCAAGACTCATTAAAAATCTAGTCATATTAGGATCTGTCACTGTTAAAGGTTGACCATTTTTTATTTGATCAATAAATAATGGTATAACTGATCCTCTTGAGGCCATAACATTACCGTATCTAGTCCCACTTATTAGAGTTCTCTCTGAATCTACCGTTTTTGCTTTTGCCACAAACACTTTTTCCATCATAGCTTTAGAGATTCCCATTGCGTTAATAGGATAAGCCGCTTTATCAGTAGATAAACAGATTACTTTTTCAACCCCGCTTTCAACTGCACCTGTCAGAACATTTTCCGTTCCAATAACATTTGTCTTAACAGCCTCTAATGGGAAGAATTCACAAGAAGGAACCTGTTTTAAGGCCGCGGCATGAAAAATATAGTCAACCCCATGCATTGCATTTTTAACACTAGCTAAATCCCTGACATCACCTATATAGAATTTTAACTTTTCACTTTTGTAAACTTTACGCATATCGTCTTGCTTTTTTTCGTCTCTTGAGAATATGCGGATTTCTTTAATATCTGTATCTAAAAATCTTTTCATTACAGCATTTCCGAACGAACCTGTTCCTCCAGTAATGAGTAGGGTCTTGTCTTTAAACATATTTAGTACCTCTTTTCTATTCACTAAAATGACGCATAATAATTTTATATGAGTGCTTTGCAGTATAATTATTCTCTAAAAATTTTCTTGAGTTCTTCCCCATTTTCTTTCGCTTAGGTACATTGCATAATTCACTTAGATGATTATTAAATTCCTCAAGTTCTCCACTTTTACACCATTTACCAAAATTTCCTTTTTCAATAACTTCTCTAATATCCGTATTGTTATCTGTTGCTGCCAATATAGGCATTGAGGCTTGCATATATGAAAGAAGTCTTGATGGAAAGTTTGGTATAGTAAATCTACTATCTAAAAATATTAGTCCAACATCGCATGAATTAGCTAATATCTCATAATCTTCTTTAGGCAATTGGGCAAATAATTGTGCATTGGATAACTTTTCATTAGAAAAAAAAGTATCAAGCTTATCAAACTCCGTACCGGATCCAGCAATAACGAAATATGCTTGGTCATTTGCTTTGTTGGCTCTCAAACACTTCATTAAGAAGTCAATACCTTGGGGTTTTCCTAGGTTTCCACCATAGATAAATATAGTTTTATCAAGTGGTATGTTATATTTCCTCTTTATTTCCAGAGCCTTGGTTTCATTTTTTTCAATCTTTAGGGGTTCTATGCTGTTTGGACATACCTCTATAATTTTAGTGGATAGTTCGGGATTATGTTTTAGTATAAAATCTATATTTGCGGGCGACATACACCCAATATAGTCTGATATTTGATATAATCTTTTTTCTTTTGCTCTAAAAAAATTATACAATACTCCTTTAACCCCATTTTTCTTTAACATACCGAGATCTACAGCGTTTTGAGGGAAAATATCTTTGAGTAGCAAATACGATTTAGCATTATCTCGTTTTTTTACATAGCTAACGGCTTTTTGCAAAGTAATAGGTGGTGTTGAATATATGACTAGATCAAATCTGATGTCTGAAAAATATTCTTTAATTCCTTTTTTGAATTTTGATTCCAATGTTAGGGTTGAGAGACCCTTTTCAAATATATTAGTTTTTTGAATATTACCTATTTTCAATTTTAGTACTTTGTAATCCCCATTATTTATCAATTGTGTCTTTTGTTGGTTACGCTTCTCTGTAGGAGATATAATATAAAGTTTATGGTTATCTTTTACAAACTCTCGCATTAAATCAGTATAAATATTATTGTTTTCAATAGTTTCAAAATCTAATAGTGTTAGGAATAAAACATTCATAATTTTTACTCTCCCAAAAATTATTGCAATATTAAAAGAAAACTTTTACTTATATAGACTGTTTAAAGATTCTGTATTACATGGGAAAATTATAGTTAATTATAAGAATAAAAACCTTTTTTAGTCTTTCTCCCTAATTTCCTTTCTGTTACTAATTCTTCTAAAGTCTTTGAAATCTGAATATTAGTATTAGAAGAAGATTGAAGTTCTCTTAGAATAGATAAAGTAATATCATTCCCAATTAAATCTGATAATTTTAATGGGCCAACAGGAAAATTTGCACCTAATTTCATTGCATTATCAACGTCTTGAGGGGTGGCTATTCCTTCTTCCACAATCTTTACGGCTTCGTTTATCATTGGTATTAATAAACGGTTGACTATGAATCCAGGTGAGTTCTTAACTAATACATATTCTTTATTTATTGAGGTAACCAGTTCTTTAACCCATGAAACGACGCTGTCTTCTGTTTTTTCCAAGTACGATATCTCCACAAGTTTCATTACTTGAACCGGATTAAAAAAATGTAATCCAACAACTTTATTTAATGGAACGATTCCTTCAAATACAGCGGACACAGATAAGGAAGAAGTGTTAGTAGCAAATATTGTTGATAGTGATTCAGTGTGCTTGCAAACTTCTTGCATAACCTCTCTTTTATAAGTTGAATCCTCAGCCATAGCCTCAATTATCAAATCACAATTACTTAATTGGTCAAACGTATTCGCAGTAGTTATTCTCGCTGAAATTTCTTCAACATTTTTAATATTATATCTCTCTGCAACTTTTTTAATTTCATTTCTTAATTCTGAAACTTCTAAGTTACGACTAATAGAAACTAGTACAACTTCTACATTATTCCTAGCGAATTCTATCGCTATACCTTTGCCCATTGTTCCTGATCCAATAACAGCTATCATCTATTCAAACTCCTTCATTAATTGCTAAACTTAATCGGCTTTGCTGGAGCTCCAACGGCTGTACAGTTATCCGGTAAATCCTTAACCACTACAGAACCTGCGCCAACCACCGTATTTTTTCCAATTTTAACTCCCTGAATAATCGCAGAACCTGTACCGACACTTACAGATTCATCAGTTACAACGAAACCAGAAACATTAACGCTTGGAAGTACTGTAGTGTAATCCCCTAATGCAGCGTCATGTCCAATAGTACAATCTAAATTAATTATTACATGGTTACCAATCTTAATATCCGTTGTGATAATGTTGGCGGCACAAATAATAGATCCTTCTCCAAACGTTACTCTATCAGAGTGGATGACACTCGGATGGATAAGAACAGGAAAAGTGTTATTACTACCATTTAGTCTTTCAATAGTTCTCTTTTTAGTAATCGGATCACCAATAGCACAAACTACATTCAGCTCTTGAGTTTTTAACCATTCAATATCACCTAAAACTTTGTAGCCATTCATTTCTGTTCCATGGATTTCTTTGTTATCATCAACAAACCCCAAAATGTTCCAGTCGTCATTTACCTTATTAATATCCTCAATCAACCAGGCTACCTCTCGTCCAAAGCCGCCTGCACCAATAATAACTATGTCTTTCATAAATTATTCCTCCGTTCCCGCATTCCCTTTAAATGCTTCCATGGTTGCTGCTGTTTCTGAATTAATCCCTTCTCTTACAAAAACCTTCTTTAAAGTAGTAAAAATAACTTTCACATCACCAATAAAACTCACATGATCTACATAATGTACATCGAGATCAAATTTATCTTCCCAACCAATAGCATTCCTACCACTCACCTGAGCCAAACCGGATAACCCTGGTCTAACTTCATGACGACGCTTTTGACGCTCATTATAAAGAGGCAGATACTGTACCAATAATGGTCTAGGTCCTACTAAGGACATATCTCCCTTTAAGATATTAAAAAGCTCCGGAAGTTCATCAAGTGACGTAGAACGCAGGAACCTTCCAAACTTCGTTAACCTAACACTGTCAGGCAGTAATTCTCTATTATGATCTCTTTCATCCGTCATCGTTCTAAACTTATACATCATAAAAATCTTTTCATTCAGTCCTGGTCTTTCTTGTTTAAAAAGGACTGGACTACCTAATTTAATTCTCACAAGGATGGCCACTATAGGAAAAACTGGAATAATAGTAAGAATGATAATAGCAATTAACGAAAGAATGAAATCCATCGGCCTTTTTATAAACCTTCTATAAATACCCCCCTGGGAATTATTCATTATTTAATCCACAACCCTTTAAAAATCTCCACAACTCTTTCCAAATCCTCATCCGTCATCTTTGTATCAGACGGCAAACAAACACCATTCTCAAACAACTTCTCCGAAACACCAGCCCCAACAAAATCATACTTCTCAAAGAACGGCTGTAAATGCATCGGCTTCCAAATTGGTCTCGATTCAATATTTTCTTTTTCAAGAGCATCCATAACATCTATCGGTCTTACATGACCATTCAAAGTCATCGAACTTAACCAATAATTCGGCTCATCCCATTCATTACTAGGCATAAAATCAACCCCATCTAGTTCACCAAGCTCTCTTTTATAAAAATCAAAGATATATCTCTTCATCTCAACTCTCTGATCTAACACTTTAAGTTGCCCTCTACCAATACCAGCGACCACATTACTCATCCGGTAATTAAACCCTAATTCGCTATGCTGATAATGTCTTGCTTGGTCTCTACTCTGTGTAGCCCAAAATCTTGTTTTCGCAATACGTTCTTCATTATTTGAAACTAACATCCCACCACCAGAGGTAGTGATGATCTTATTTCCATTAAATGAGAAAATCCCGTAATCACCGAACGTTCCTGTATGTTTACCTTTGTAATAGGTACCTAAACTCTCAGCAGCATCTTCTATCAGCGCAACATTATGCTTCTTACAAAGCTCTACTATTTTATCCATATCAGCAGATAGTCCATAAAGGTGAACCACAATCACTGCTTTCACTTCAGGATACTTTTCGAAAGCTTCTTCTAAAGCTTTAGGACACATATTCCACGTCTTATAATCACTATCTATAAAAACAGGAATAGCATTTTGATAGATAACTGGATTCGCTGTAGCAGAGAATGTTAGGGTCGGACAGAAAACGATGTCTCCTTCCTCCACTCCAGCCGCTCTTAAAGCTAAGTGGATAGCACCAGTACCCGAAGATAGGGCTGCTGCAGCTTTAGAGCCAACTTTAGCAGCCAGTTCCTTTTCAAACTCATTTACATTCTCTCCAAGAGGAGCGATCCAATTGGTATCAAAAGCTTCTTTTACATATTCCATTTCATAACCCTCATCACTCATATGTGGTGATGAAAGAAAAATTCGATCTCGCATACTATAAATCTTCCTTTCACAATTATGTAAATGCTTATAGATACTCTTTAACATGTTTAATTTACATTTTTAACCAAAACGCGCTCTTTTTTATTCGCTAACTCTAGTACATAATTTGAAAGATATTTTGGATCGAAATCAGTATGATTCTCTATCAAGTTTGATACTCTACCATACTCAAAATCCACCGTCTTCCCAATAAAAATCTTCGGAAACACAGCCTCTCCATGTACCTCATTCTCACCCAATAATTCCTCATACATCTTCTCTCCAGGACGAATCCCGGCATATTTAATCCCGATTTCTTCTATTGAATAACCGGATAGTTTAATCAGATTTTTCGCCAGATCCACGATTTTGACCGGTTCACCCATATCCAGTACGAAGATCTCTCCACCACGAGCCAAAGCACCCGCCTGCATGACGAGTCGCGATGCTTCAGGAATCGTCATAAAGTATCTCGTCATATCCGGATGGGTAACGGTAACCGGTCCACCTGCTTGAATTTGCTTTTTAAATAATGGAATAACACTTCCGCGACTTCCAAGTACGTTACCAAAACGAACCGCAACGAAATTGGTTTGGCTTTGTTTGTCCAGATTCTGAATGACCATTTCAGCGATTCTTTTCGTTGATCCCATTACGTTTGTAGGATTAACAGCTTTATCAGAGGAAACAAGCACGAACGTTTTAACTCCAAATGTATCAGCTGCTTCTGCTACATTCTTCGTACCGATAACATTGTTCTTCACGGCTTCTTTCGGGTTATATTCCATGAGTGGTACATGCTTATGAGCTGCCGCATGATACACCACATCAGGTGAGTGACTCGACATGACTTCAAAGATGCGAGAACGGTCTTGTATATCTGCAATAATCGGAATAATTTCAAACTCTGTTTTATATTTATTTCTAAGCTCCATATCAATTCCGTAAATCGAGTTTTCCCCGTGCCCTAATAATAGAAGCTTCTTGGGTTTGAACTTACTAACCTGCCGACAGATTTCGGATCCGATTGACCCGCCTGCCCCAGTAACGAGAATGGTTTTACCAGTGAGTTTTTCAGATATGCTTTGTGTATCCAGTTCTACGGGATCTCTCCCTAATAGGTCTTCCACTTGGACTTCCCGGAACTGATTCACTGACACCTTGCCTGAAACGATATCTTCAATCATCGGCATGATTTGCGTTTTCGCATTGGTTTTGCTGCATTCTTGATAGATTTTTTGAATTTCAGTTTTGTTGAGTGAAGGTACTGCAATAATAATGTTTTCTATTTTCAGCTTTTCGACCAATGTCGGAATGTCTTTTGTTTTTCCATGGACGGTGACCCCGTAGATCTGAAGCTTTTGTTTCTTTGGATCATCATCGACGAATCCTACTGGCAATAGTTCTGCATCGTGACTCTTCATGAACTGGCGCACGAGCATAGACCCGGCGGAACCCGCACCAATGATTAGAGCACGTTTCTTTTCTTGTTTCGTTTTCATATAGTAATCCCTGTACATTCTCCAGGAGAATCGAGAGCCTCCAATGAGAATAATATGTAGCATCCACGTAACGCCCAGTATTCTTACATACACATCACCGTTAACAATGAACTGAATGGCTCCTGTTGTGAGGATCGACCACGTGATTCCACGAACGATGGCCAGCATTTCACCTACACTGGCATACTCCCACGCTTTCTGGTACAAACGGTAAACGAAAGCAAACAGATGATGCGTTGCAAGTAATGCTGCAGAGGTAAGAACGAGTGTCGGAAGTGTACTGTTTAACGTAAAGGTAGGAACGACAAGATAATAACCGATATAAATAGCTGTTAATACAATCATGGAATCCAGTAGCATCAGCATGGAAACTCGTTTCGTATAACTCAATTGGACCTCTCCTTTTTTCTGTTTTCGACAAAATAAATACCTAAGGGAAAAATATAATCGTATATTCTTTCCTTAGGGATTTATATTCTCTTAGATTCTTTTAGTCTTTTTTCAATAGCTTGATTGATCAGTTGTTGAATTTCTACTAATTGCTCGGTTGAAGCATCCTGGTAAATGTAGCGTATCGCTTTTTTGATGCTTTTAGGCATTACGTTAAAGCTTTTCAATCTTATTCTCCTTATAACCATTTCCCTCTTACTAACAAAATATGAAATCATTACATAAGGCGTTTTCATTATTTATCTTTACAGCTCTCAATTAATATAGTAAATATGGGCATCTAACCCTTCCTCACATCCCACCACTGACGACAAGCGTCTAAGGTTAAAGCATCTAGTCTTTACCCACGGTGTGACCGAGTGCCTCCGGTGATAATGGTAAGGAGACATTCCCAAAATTCTACTGTTGGTTTTGTGCAACATTTCATTTCTATTTTACCAACGACAATAGTACCTTAGGACCTTATTGATTCTATTCTGCTTCTCTTAAAAAATGCCCAGGAATTTTCTCTTTTTTATCTTCTCTGGTATTTCTTTATAGATGTTCTTTCCTTCGATCAGCAGCTCTGCGTTTTCTGTAAAGTAATAGATCATGTCTATTCCGTACTTTTTCTCTAGTGTATCCATGGCCTCTTCCATCTTGAAAGAGCGATTATGTATATTGTGTGCGTCTGATGCAATGAAGTGTGTCAGGTTGGCTTCTATCAGTTGTTGTGAAAATCTCTGGATGTTCTTGCCGAAGTAGCCTGTGAGGCTGGATGCCGTCAGTTGAGTGGCAGCGCCGTTTTTGACCAGGTTGTATAGTTTGTCCGGCCGCTCGATTAGTTCTGCGTTTCGTTCCGGATGCACGATGATGGGGATTAGCCCTTCATTTTGCAACTCGTAAAACAATCTGTCTGCATATCTTGGTACTGAACTCGAAGGGAATTCGATAAATATGTATGGGGAAACTCGGTTTAAAGACAGGAGCTTTCCATCATGGTAGTCTTCAATCATTTCTCCGAATATTCTGCATTCTTGACCCGGGAGTACTTTCAAATCAATCTTCTCTTGTTTCAGGTGATCGTTGAGGTCATCCACCCTATGGAGAATATCGACCCGTTCATTCTCATATTGTCCGTTCATATGATGAGGAGTCGCGATGATGATATCGATTCCTTCCGACACGGCAAGCTTGGCCATATCGACACTATCCTGCATGGTTCGAGCTCCGTCGTCCACGCCAGGTAAGATATGACTATGTATATCAATCATCGTCATCCTCCTCACATTTGTTAGTTCTTTCGACTTATCTCAACATCTACCATTTTACTATACTAGGTATTTTTGTAAACGGGTGAAATTTGTCGAATGGCAACTATTTCATTGTTATCTTTTACCATAATAGTAATAATAGCTTGTATCTTTCACTTCACGGTTGTTCAGGATGACTCCAAGCAGCTTACCTTTAGCTGATTGCAGGAGTTCTTTCGCTTTCTGGGCACTTTCGATTTCCGTCGTTCCGGAGCTGACTACAAGGACTGAACCGTGACACTGGTTGGCCAGGACTTGAGCATCGGTCACCGCTAATACTGGAGGCGTATCGAAAATAACCAGATCGTAATCAGCGTAAGCGTCCACCAGGAATTCTTCCATTGATCTCGAGCTTAAGAGCTCTGCCGGATTCGGTGGTACAGGACCGCATGTGAGCAGGTCTAAATGGTCGACATCCGTTTGGTAAGCAACTTCTCTAAGGGTTTTTTGTCTAGTAAGAACGGTTGTGAAACCAAACGTATTGTTCACATTGAACGTGTAATGAGCCGTCGGTTTCCGCATATCCGCATCCACAAGCAGTACGTTCTTCCCTTGCTGGGCAAATACGACAGCGAGGTTTGCCGCAGTCGTTGATTTTCCTTCCCCGGGACCTGAGGAGGTAACCATGATCGAACGCATTTCCCGATCGACGGAGGAGAAGTTGATATTGGTACGGATCGTTTTATACTGTTCAGAAATCGGTGACTTAGGCGATGTTTTCGTAATCAACTTACGCTTCGTGTTCATCATAAGCTTCTTCAGTTTCTTATTCTTACCCAACCTTCTCACCTCTTTCTCTCGTAGTACGATCCGAGCGGCCACTCTTTTCTTCTTTCACATCATCGATTATGGCGATGGAGCCCAAAACCGGCAGTCCCAACACTTTCTCTACTTCTTGTTCCGTTTTCACTGTGTTATCCAGGAATTCCAATAAGAAGGCAAGTCCGACACCGATCATTAAGCCCACTACTGTTGCGATGGCGATGTTAAGAACCGGTTTCGGTTTGATCGGCGATTGCTTTTCGCCTACTTCCGCTTTTGCTAGGATGCTGACGTTATCGACATTCATGATCTTCGTAATTTCAGTTTGAAAGACTTCCGCTGTTTTGTTGGCGATATCTGCCGCCGTTTGCGGGTCTGTATCTGTAACGGAAAGGTTGATCACCTGAGATTCCGCTTCACTTCCAACGGTGATTTTCTGATTAAGCTGGGAAGCATCATATCCATTATTCAGATCGTTTGCTACCTTTTCCAGAATGGCAGGGCTTTTAATGATGACATTATACGTATTGATTAATTGCAGATTCGTTTGTATTTCACCAGGGTTGTATGCCGGCTGTTCGGATTTCGCCTGGTTTACCAACAGCTGAGTGGAAGATTGATAGATCGGCGTCAATAGAAAAAAGCTTACCGCTCCACTTACCAAAATCGCTGTCAGGGTAATTAAAATGATTAAACTCATGCGCTTACGTAACGTTTCCATCAACTCGCGCAAACTGATCGTTTCTTCCATAACTTCCTCCCTAAGATAAGAAAAAATATGTAAAATATTGTGGATTCCTGTTGTATTTTCAGAATTTTGTTGTCATAATTTTAATCAAAATGTAACATTTCCATACTTATCTATTAAACTACAAATACTGTCAAAAAGAAAGAGTAAATAAGGAATTGGAAATGTTTTCTTTGAATTTTTTTTATTACAAATGGGGGTCTAAAGTATGAAAACCTTTTCATTATTTCTATTAGGAATAATTTGTGCAGGTGTGCTTGTTTACGGGAATATGTATTGGCAGGAAAGAACCTCTGTTTCAAGTGAAGAAAAATCGACAGTTGTTACAGAATCAGCCTCTGAGGAAAAAGTGACTGACAATGAGAAAGATGTTGACTCTCTCATGGGAAACTGGCCCGAGGAAGCTCAAGCTACTTTTAAGAAAACGGTCGCTACTGGAAATCCATATAAGCTGGCTATCGTCGGTTCCCTTGCACTTGGGGCAGATGAGAACGGCTGGAGTGAACAAGTGAAAACAGAACTGACGGATACATACCGAGACACCATCGAAGTGAAAATCTTTCAATACGACACCACCTCTTTGACATTCGTCAATGGAGAAAACGTTGACGAGGTACTTGAGTATGAACCACAGCTTGTCCTGTTCGAACCATTTGCGTTGAACGACAATTCAAATGGTGTGGGCGGAGAGAATAACCAGGAAAGCATCCAGATCTTTGAACGTAAGCTGAAAGAACAAAATGAAGAAGCTGTATTGATCCTGCAGCCTACTCACCCGATTGCCGGGGCTACGTATTATCCGATGCAAATCGAGGAGCTTAAAGAGTTTGCTGAGGAGAATGGGATTCCTTATGTAGATCATTGGAGCGCTTGGCCGGTGGATGATGAGGAAGCGTTGGGTGAGTTGTTGGTGGATAGTCAGGAGATGCCGAGTGAGGAAGGGCATGCGGTGTGGGCTGACTATTTGGTGGAGTATTTTATTAATGAGTGAATGGGAATGAGCTTGAGGTTGGTTGCCTCAAGTTCATTTTTTATTGATTGGAGTCACGAAGATTACGATTACCTAAAATAGAAAAAGACGTTTCTTCAAGACACGTCTTTTTCTCTATCATTATCTCTTCTCTTTCTTTTGACTCTCTATATACTTCTTTTCTTCATTTGCACTCAGCATTCCCGTTGCCTTGCCGATGTTCCCGTTCTGCATTCTCCAAATTACATTATGATCCCCAACGGCACCGGAGAAATCCCCTTCCTTCCAGCTGGTCAGGATGTCTTTATATGTCTGTTCATTTTTATAATTGTTGATCTCTAGTTGCCCTAACAAGTAATCGATGCGTTCATCCGTGATTTCAAAGAAAGACCATTTTTCCTTTGCCTTCACCTTTTGATGACTCATGGCGTGTATGTATTGCTGGATCAGATTTTCACTCAGCGGCGTCTTCACCTTTTCCCCGAATGGGTTTTCTTTTCCCGTTTTGGTTTCGGATTGTGGCGGAGTGGTTTCCACCCCGGCAGTTGAGACGACGTCCGTTTGGTTTGTATCCTCGGTTGTGCCGGTATTGTTTAAACTGCCTACGGCGATATACACCCCGATGGCCGTTAAGAGCAGGACGCTCCCCACTATGATGGCGAATGATTTTTTTCGTAGCATGTTGAAACTCCCCCTGTATGCTAGTTTCTGTAGTACTTTCTTCTATGTGTTAGGCTAAATGTCCTGCAAGGATCTGTAAACGAATTGTAATACTACCATATTTTTCATTGATACTAAAGAGATAGTCGCTAAGTTGGTTGTATTCATGGGGAGACTGCTATATAATGACTCAATGTTTGTAAATTGATTTCCAGTCTACATAAAGGGAGTTTTGATAGATTTGAAGAATCAGACGTGGTTGTCGGTTCAGTTCTTTGCGATTTTTTTCACTTGGGGAATTTTCATACCTTATTGGACAGCGTGGCTGGTGGAAAGTAAGGACTTTTCCATCTCGGCAGCAAGTACGGTGATTGCAGTCGGGATGATTGCGCGGTCGTTTTCGAGCTTTTTTTTATTTCCGAAATTGAGTCAGACGGTATCATTGGGACGATTGTCTCGATGGCTAGTATTGATTTCGGGGGCTGCTTTGCTGTTGTTCCTGCCCATGAATTCGTTCGGGATGATATTGGGATGTATGGTGATATTCAGCCTCGTTTATCCGATGCTGCTTCCGATGGTGGAGAGCATGGCGGCTGTGATGATGAAGGAAGATGGCATCGATTATGGACGGAGCCGTTCGTGGGGTTCGATTGGATACACGGTTGCACTGCTTGCGGTTGGGTTTTTGACGTCAATTTTTACAGAGGGCGCAGTGATTTATCTGTTATTCGGGGGGATTGTGGTCATACTGCTGTCATCCTTGGCTAAATTGCCCCAGTCCATGAGTGGGACCCGCGGTCAGGAGAAGCTCTCGTATCGTGGATTATTGAAGTCCCGTAAGTTTGTCTGGGCTATGGTGGTTGTCGTACTGATTCAGGGAGCTCATGCTTCTTACTATAATTATGGTGTCCTTTATTTAAAGGAATTAGATGTTAGCGCCGTTTATATAGGTGTGATTTTAAATATTGCCGTGCTGTCTGAAATCCTGTTCTTTGCGTTTTCAGATCGGCTATTGAAGGGCAAGAGCATTTCCGTCATGTTCATGATCGCAGCAGGGGCCGCTGTGACGCGTTGGACGTTGCTGTTTCTGTACCCTAGCGTCCCTGTATTTGTCTTTACCCAACTTTTTCACTCTTTAACCTTCGGATTGACACATTTTGCATTTATGCGGTTAATTTATGAAGAATTGGAGAGCAAGGACATCCCGGCTGCCCAGGGAGTGTATACATCACTGGGCATGGGATTGAGTACCGCGATCCTGACGTTCATCGGTGGATTCCTGTATGATATCTCGCCTGGTTCCGCGTTCCTCGGAATGGCTATTGTGGTGGTTCCTTGTGTGGTGCTTGGTGGATGGATGTATTGGAAGTATGATCGTGTGGCGGATGGTGTTTTTTCATATAAATAGAGTGATTTTTTGAGCCGTTCAGGATGTTGATCCTGGGCGGTTTTTTTCATGTGAAGGTGTTAGTGTAGACGGTCCCTTTCGTAGTTCCTGATTGGTGATGGTGGGTATATGAGAAGGAAGTAATCATTTGAATTAATTGATCCTCTATGTCGAATTTCCTCGGAAATAGTACAAATTAAAAAGCGCCCCGCCTAGGCAGGACGCTCCACTCAAATTAGTTAAATCGCTTATATCCGACAAACTTCGGATTCCAATACGTGTTGCTTAACTTCGAAATCGTCACACCGCTGTCTGAAGCGTGGATGAATTCTCCGTTTCCAAGGTAGATCCCCATGTGGCTGATGCCGGCTTTGTATGTATTCTCGAAGAATACAAGGTCGCCTGCTTTCGGGCTGCTAACAAAGGAGGATTTGCTGTAGTAACCATCTGTGTTGGTACGAGCAATCGATTGGCCCGCCTGGTTGAATACATAGTAGATGAACCCGCTGCAGTCGAAGCCGGATGGTGATGTTCCGCCCCATGCGTATGGAGTTCCTACGTATTTCTTCGCAATATCAACTACGTTTGAAGTAGGAGCAGGAGTTTGCGTTCCGCCATCAGACGTTCCTTGAATGGAAAGCTTTTGACCGACATAGATGTTATCGGAAGTTAATCCGTTCCATGACTTGATGGAAGAGACGCTTACATCATAGCGTACTGCGATATGTGATAACGTGTCACCGGATTGGACGGTGTATGTACTTGATCCTGTTGGAGCAGTCGGTGTCGTGCTTGTTCCTCCTGAAGAAACGATCAGCGTTTGACCAGGATAGATGACATCACTCTTCAAGTTGTTCCACGCTCTTAGTTCAGCCAGATACACATCGAATTTGACACCGATTTTTGACAGGTAATCACCTGATTGTACGGTATAAGTTTTGGCAGAAGTGCTGGTTGGACCTGTTACTTCAAGGACCTGATTTACATAGATCATGTCGGAGCTCAGGTTATTCCAGCTCTTCAGATTTGAAACGGATGTATCATATTTATATGCAATCACCGAAAGGGAATCCCCTGATTGAACGCGGTAAGAAGCCGCTTCCGATGAATTGACAGCAACTGACGATAGTAATGCAGCAGTAGTGAAGGCAATAATGGTTTTCTTCAAAAAAATGTCTCCTTTATCGATAATGTCGAATTTTGTTGCTTGTCCATTATGGAGGAAGAAGACTGATATTTTAATAGGCTAAAATTCTTATATGAAGAAAAATAAGGAAGAAACCCCAGTATAATAAGGTTTAGTAAATTATGGACTATTTTCCGTTATTGGTAAATCAACTGGCTATTACATATTGTTTTACTAGATAGGTGAAAGTCCTTAATTTGAAAATGAACCAGCTCATCCCCTACCTCACGCACTTTAGAAATTTATGGTTGCGCTTCCATTCATTAAATGACCACTTTATAGGGCTTTACTATCTATTCTCTCCAATATTATTCACCCTCTCACATTTCCTATGGACCAGTCGATCCCAGCCTGCCCCTCCCTATTACCCACTCCCCGATTCCATCAAGAAAATTCTGAATGACAAGACGATTTTAATAGATTAAAATAAGTAGAATTTATCTTTCTATAAACAAGGGGCGGGTTGGATTGGCGGAGAAAATTAGGCTGTCAAACTTTGAATCTCTCAGGGTACTGTCGATGGTCATGATCGTCTTATTGCATTTCGGTACCTACGGATTTTCAAAATATATCGCGATATCTGAATTAAGCACGGTGAATCAATATCTATTCCATTTCATAAAGGTGCTTTGTATCGTCGGGGTCAATGTGTATGTCTTGATCAGCGGGTATTTTTTATGTAAGTCACAATTCAAGATGAGCAAAGCGTTCCGGGTCGTGCGGGAAACATTCATTTTCTCGGTTCTTATCTTTGCCGGACTCACGGTTTTACAATTGACGGATGGCTCCTATACCAGCTT
Source organism: Rossellomorea sp. FM04394 (assembly GCF_041889765.1). NCBI lineage: Bacteria > Bacillati > Bacillota > Bacilli > Caryophanales > Bacillaceae > Rossellomorea > Rossellomorea sp. FM04394. The sequence goes on from NZ_CP168654.1 coordinate 4,150,368, forward strand.
CATCAGGTCGGTATTCCCGGTGTATCTGTCCACCTACTGGTTCATCACCGTGTATATCGTATTATTCATGCTTTCACCTTATTTAAATATCTTGATCAATCAGTTATCAAAGAAAGATTACGGGAAATTTCTCTTTCTATTATTTATGATCAATTGTGTATGGCAGTTCTTTCATCCCCTGGGGAGCTTCGGGGTGAACGGCGGCTATAGCATCGTGCATTTCATTTTCCTTTATTTTGTGGCGGGGTATTTAAGGTATCACGGACAGTTTCTGTCTGGTTTCAGCAAGCACTATTATTTAAGCGTTTACATATTATTGGGAGCCGTTACGGCCCTGGTCATACTGCAAGCGTGGGAATTACCATTTAAGCTGTTGTCATATAACTCCCCTGTCATCGTGATGATGTCACTTGCGCTGTTCCTGTTTTTCTCGAAGCTTACGTTTGTATCAAGACCGATCAACCTCATTTCCGGATATGTGTTGGGGGTTTATTTGATCCATGAGCATCCGTTGATCAGGCAGCGATTGTGGAATAACGTGATGGAGTGGATGAGCACCGGGAATGAGTCTTTATTGATTGTTCAATACCTGCTGTATGCGGTCGTGGTATTCGGAATTTGCCTGGGGATTTCTTATGTGGTTTATTCGATGATCAATTATAAGACATTCTTGAAGAAAAAGGATCCGGTTAAGAAAGTGAAGATGGCCGGTTGATGGCATCCATATTGAAAGAGAGCACGCCGGCTGGCAATCAGCTGGCGTTTTTTGATTGGAATTTCTGACGAATTGTCTGAAAGTGGTTTACATTTAGTGAAAACAGGTAAATTTACATATAAGTGTAAACTATTTAGGAGGGGTACTCTGGAAATCTTGATGTATTTGTTTAATATTCTAATAGCTGTTTATTTGTTTGTGGATGCCAAAAAGCATAACAAAAATCCATGGTTGTGGGGGATTCTTGGACTGCTGTTCAGTTTCATCACATTAGGGATCTACTGGATTATAACGGGCAAGAAACTTTTGGGATGGTTGATTCTCATCGCCTATGTCATCTGGATCATATTAGGGATTATCGGGGTAGTGGCATTCGGTTTGTTCGAAGCCCTGAGTTAAATTTTATGATGTAAATATATCTGCTTTGTATGGCAAATGTCTTTTTTACAACCCGAAAGGAGGCTCCATATGTGGGAAGGACATACGGAGAAGGTCGATAAAGGTTTTGAACTGATTTATTTTAGACTCAGTTATAGAAGGAAAATGATTCGGACCCTCTGGATGACCCTGCTTCTCCCTGTTTCATATTTTCTACTAAGATTCATGGGCCTGGACCTTTTCTACACCTGGATCTTTATGGCGGTCTTCTTGCTTGGTCATCTGGCACAACTTTATTATAACTACTATATGTGGAACAAATATGAGAGAGATCGTAAAGAATAGATTCTGATTGGAGACACTTTTCCTGGTTGCAGGGGGTGTCTTCTTTTTTGTTTAGGATAGAAAGATATATATAAATCACCACTCAACCTAAATAATGTTGTTTGCAAATTTCTTGTTTTACTTGATTCCATTAAGGATACATGCTCAGAAAGTTGATTGGAGCGGAAGGATGCTCGACTCCTGCGGGAGTAGCTGGACAGTATGAAAAGTGGAGGGGCTTTGCCCAGGGGCGACAAGCATAAGGTGAGTCTGCCGGAAAGGCGCTCTTTGCCTTTTTGGCAGACTTGGCTTATGACCTCGAGCCCCTAAGCCCCGTAGCTGGACAGGTGAGACCCAGGAGGCGCAGCCGAGGAGGCTCACCGCCAGCCCCGCGGAAAGCGAGCATCCTGGAGCGGAAATCAACTAGCACTCTCTACCTACAGGGGTTGTTTGGACCACATCCAAATGAAAACGGCTACACTTTTCCATTGACAACTTGTATATACATGAATACAATAAAACTATATCTTGTATATACAACAAGACCCAAATAGGTTGAAAGCGTTTCGTTTTATCGGTAGTTTTTTACGAAAGCATAGAGAGAAGCGTTTTCCACATACTATTTAGGGGAATTCCATTAATAGAAATGAAAGCGGGTTCAAGACAACTTTCGACAACATTCGAGAGTTGCCATGCACCATCACTAAGGGAGGGAATTTCATGAGCGTGAAACGTGAAGACGTTCTGGAAATCATTGAAGCGATTGGCGGCAAGGATAACATCCGTACGGCCACTCATTGTGTGACTCGTCTTCGGTTAGTATTGAATGATGAGAAAAAAGTTGATAAGGAAAGATTAGAGGCGATTGATTTAGTGAAGGGTTCATTCTCTTCCAATGGTCAGTTCCAAGTTGTCATCGGACAAGGTCTTGTAAATAAAGCGTATCAAATTTTAGCAGAGGAAACGGGGATCGAGCATGCATCCAAGCAGGATGTGAAAGATGCCGCCACTCAAAACCTGAATCCATTGCAGCGTGCGATCAAGGTATTGGCGGATATCTTCATCCCGATCCTGCCGGCGATCGTAACGGCCGGTTTGTTGATGGGTCTTAATAACATTTTAACCGGGCCGGGGATTTTCTATGATGAGAAATCGGTCATTGATGTTCATAAGCAATGGGCTGATTTCGCATCGATCATCAACTTGATTGCCAACACGGCCTTTGTATTCTTGCCCGGGTTGATCGGTTGGTCAGCGGTCAAGCGTTTTGGGGGAAGTCCATTACTCGGTATCGTATTAGGTCTTATGCTTGTTCATCCAGACTTACTTAACGCTTGGTCTTATGCAAGTGCAGAAAAGATTCCTACGTGGAACTTATTCGGATTTGAAGTCGACAAGATCGGGTATCAAGGACAAGTCCTGCCGATTCTATTCGCTTCCTATTTATTAGCGAAAATTGAAATGTTCCTGGATAAGAGAGTTCATGATTCCATCAAGCTATTGGTAGTTGCGCCAGTTGCACTCTTGATTACTGGATTTGCTTCCTTCATCCTGATTGGCCCGGTAACGTTCTTTATCGGTAACCTGTTAACAGACGGTGTGGTTTGGGTGTTTGACTCTGCTTCATGGTTAGGTGGACTGCTGTATGGTGGTTTGTATGCGGTGATGGTAATCACAGGTATGCATCATACCTTCCTTGCAGTAGATTTACAGCTGGTCGGAAGCCAAGGAGGAACATTCCTATGGCCGATCCTTGCACTATCTAATATCGCACAAGGCTCAGCTGCCCTTGCGATGATGTTTGTAGCGAAGAAAGAAAACGAAAAGCTTCGCGGCCTTGCAGGTACATCTGCCATCTCGGCTTATTTAGGAATTACGGAACCGGCGATGTTCGGGGTTAACCTGCGCTACCGCTACCCATTCATCAGTGCCTTGATCGGTTCTGCCATTGGTGGTGTACTGTTAGCGATGACAGGAACAAAAGCCTTCTCCATCGGTGTAGGTGGATTACCTGGATTCCTATCGATCATTCCTGAATACTGGCTATCATTCTTCATCGGAATGGCCATCTGTATCGTCGTACCATTCGTCCTGACAATGGTATGGTCAAAATTCAGCAAAAACGAAGCAGCCTAATAAATAGAAAAAGAAAACAGTTGTAACAACTTGTATATACAAGTTAAACTAAGGGGGACAAATCAATTCAGCCACTCACCTGCTTCTCAGGTTACGTGTGATGGATGATTGTCTCCCTTTTGTTTAGGGACGGACCTCCTGAAATCCTGTAGTGGGGCGGGTTGGTCGGTCCTAAGGGTCAGATATCAGAGGAATATGTGTTGGAGGTCCGTCCCTCTTGGCGGATCTTAAAATAGCAAAATCGCAGAAGAGTCATGTTTGACGGCCATGATTCTGTATGAGTGAAATCGATTGAGGTCCGTCCCTCAAAATTTAATCTAGGATGGTGTTTTAGGTATGAAGCAGCCTTGGTGGAAGAAGTCGGTTGTGTATCAGATTTATCCGAAGAGTTTTTATGATACGTCGGGGAATGGCGTTGGTGATATTAAGGGGATTACGGCGAAGTTGGATTATTTGAAGGAGCTTGGGGTTGATGTGGTTTGGCTGACGCCGATCTACAAGAGTCCTCAGCGTGACAATGGGTATGACATTAGCGATTACTTCAATATTCATGATGAGTATGGGACGATGGAAGATTTCGATGAGCTATTGGAACAGGCTCACGAGCGTGGGATCAAGATCATCATGGATATCGTGATCAACCATACCTCCACGGAGAATCAGTGGTTCATCGAGTCCCGTAAGTCGAAGGATAACGAGTACCGGGACTTCTATATTTGGAAGGACGGCAAGCCCGATGGTTCCGAGCCGACAAACTGGCAGTCCAAGTTCGGTGGCAACGCATGGCAGTATGATGAGGAAACTGGTCAGTACTACCTTCACCTCTTTGACGTGACGCAGGCTGACTTGAACTGGGAGAACGATGAGGTCCGCAAGAAGCTTTATGACATGATGCACTTCTGGTTGAAAAAAGGCGTCGACGGTTTCCGCTTAGACGTTATCAACCTAATATCGAAAGATCAGAATTTCCCTGAGGATGACGGTTCCGTGGCTCCTGGAGACGGCCGCAAGTTCTACACAGACGGTCCCAAGGTCCACGACTATATGCAGGAGATGAACAAGGAAGTCTTCTCTCAATACGACATCATGACGGTTGGTGAGATGTCTTCTACAACAATCGATCACTGCATCAAATACTCACGCCCTGACCGGAACGAGCTCAGCATGACGTTCAACTTCCACCATCTGAAAGTGGATTATCCGAACGGGGAAAAATGGTCGGTAGCTGACTTTGATTTTCTTAAACTAAAGGAAATCCTATCTACCTGGCAGCGTGAAATGAATAAAGGCGGTGGCTGGAATGCCCTGTTCTGGTGCAACCATGACCAGCCCCGTATCGTGTCCCGCTACGGCAATGATGGTAAGTACCATAGTGAATCGGCGAAGATGCTCGCGACGACGATTCATATGATGCAAGGTACCCCTTATATCTATCAAGGGGAAGAGTTCGGAATGACGAACCCTAAGTTCACAGGCATTGATGAATACCGTGATGTTGAGTCGATCAACATCTTCAATATTTTGAAAGAGCAAGGTAAATCCGAAGAAGAGATTTTAGAGATTCTTCGACATAAATCCCGTGACAACTCAAGGACTCCTGTGCAGTGGAACGGTGATGAGAATGCCGGATTTACGAGCGGAACTCCTTGGATCCCAGTGGCTAAGAATTATAAAGAAATCAATGCAGAACAAGCATTGAAAGACGAGAATTCTGTCTTCTATCACTATCAGAAGCTGAATCGCCTTCGCAAGGAATATGACATTATTGTGGACGGCGACTATCAATTGATTCTGGAAGATCACCGTGATATTTTTGCTTATGTCCGTAATGGCGATGGGGAAAAATTGCTTGTGGTGAACAACTTCTATGGTCATGAAACGGAGTTCGTTCTTCCTGATGAGGTTGAGGTTGAAGGCTGGTCGAGCGGGGTATTGTTGTCTAACTATGACGATACGGCAAATGCTTATAAGAACATTACGCTCCGTCCTTATGAGTCTGTTGTGTTTCATTTTACAAAATAATAAAGAAAAGGCATTGTTTACCCCGACAATGCCTTTTTTACGTTAAAATAATAGAAGGATTAATAAAACCATAATATGGGTATTAGGTGTTTAGTCACTCCACTTGTTAAAAAGTACTATCATCGAAATGAAAAAGAAGTACAGAGAACGCAACCCATATTGTAACAGGGAAAGGGAATGGGATGTACATGCAGACATACAAAAAGAAACTAAGAAAATCGATACGCTTTTCGCTACTACTCTACCCGATTTTCATAGGAACAATGGGTACCATTGGCCTGATTACTTTTATTACATGGATCATTCCCAAAGAAGATTTGCCCTCACTAATACCTGTAATCAGCCCGATGTTTCTATTCTTATACGGGACATGTGCAGTATCACTAATCATTAGGGCAGTATTTTTCAAGAAAGAAGGAACTGATAAACATGATCACTAGTCAGACCAACCAAAATCAACTCATTCGCGTTGCCTTACTTATTTTCTCCATTTTCATCGGGATCAGCGGAACAGTTTCCCTTAGCATTGTCACTCTGCTATTATTTCGGGATGGACAACTATCTTCACAATACCCCGCTATCATCATATTAGCTTTATTAACCTTTGCAAGTTGCGTGTTCACCTTATTCATACGCTCAAAATTTTTCAAGAAAGACAAGGAATGAGATCATCGTGAGAAGATTTTTTCAATACATACTAGTTATATAAAATGGCAACTAAAACAGATTCCAGGAGGGCTACCTATGTTCACAGACAATCCATCCCTTAAAAAGATCATTCGCACCGGCCTGCTCGTATTCGCCATCATGGGCTTCATCAGTGGAACACTGCCGCTGGCTATTATCACCCCAGCCCTGCTTTCCGGCAATCCGATGCCTGACCAGTTTCCGGCATTTGCAATTATTGCGGTTGTTAATTATGGATTCGCTATCATGTTGCTTCTGGTCCGCTCGAAATTCTTTAAGAAGAATCCCGATCAGCACACCTAATAGTAAACCGATTAAATAAACTAGTTAACATTTAGAGGCGATTGTGGGATAATAAATTAAAAAGGAGTTCCTGCCATGAGCATCACGCTAAACGTTCAAACCACCATTCAAGAAATGGAATTAAAACGAATGCAACTGCAATCCTTTGCCCAACAGGATGGATTCACGCATCCCGACACGGTGCTTCTTAGTCAGGAACTTGATGATCTATTTAACGTTTACCACCAATTGAATCAAAAATAAAAAAGGAAGGCTGCCGACGGGCACAGCCTTCCTTTTTTATTCTGCCGGTTCCTCTTCCCCTTCACTCGCCAGGAAGAAAATCGCAGCAACCTTCCATCCATCTTCTTTCTTATGGAAGACAGTCACTTGCTTACCGGAACGAGTCACTTCCTTATCGCTATTAGGGTCCTTCGTTGTCGCTTCAATTTCTGCATACACATCTGCTTTTTTACCAGCTGCATAATTGATAATCTTTACGTTTTCAACTGTACGCTTTGAATCGACGGAATCAAAGATTTGTTTTACATAACGCTCTTCGTCTTCGTATTCGAAATTCACCGGTGTCTTCGAGATGACACTCATGTATGATTCGAAGTCTTCTTCGTTAAATGCATTGATATATTGATCAAAGGCTGCGTTGATCGCCGTTTTCTCTTCTTCGGGGATACCCTCTGCTTCTTTCAGCTCGCTCGCATCCTCAACGATTTGTGTCATCTGATTCAGAGATGCCGCTTCATCTGTTGCCGGGTCTTCACTTGGCTTTACCTCTTCCGTACTGTTCGTGTTCTCTTCCTTCTTCTCTTCGTCTGCACCACAAGCACCCAATAGTAACGTACTCATGCCAATTCCCAACATGATTTTCTTCCAATGCTGTTTCGACAATGCTCTTCACCCTTTTCTAAAATTTGCGCTATCTCCATTCTATTGAAAATATTCACAACACTCAAGTTCAATCTCATTTCTTCCAATTAATTATGGTAAAATAATAGCAGGTGATATTATGACGAAAAGCAATAAATACAAACAAATCTTCGAGGATCTCTCTGAAAAAATACAGGATGGCACCTATACAGCGAATTCGATCCTGCCTTCGGAAAACGAGCTCTCGGTGATCTATGCCACTTCACGTGAGACAATTCGTAAAGCGCTTACATTACTGGCTCAAAAAGGACTCATTCAAAAGCTCCGGGGAAAAGGCTCCCTTGTACTGGATGTCTCCAGGATGAGCTTTCCGATATCGGGTCTTGTGAGCTTTAAAGAGCTGCAGACTTCGATGGGCCGGGATCAGATCGAGACATTCGTTCATGACTTCGGATTGATTGGTGCCGGTGATCAGCTTGCTTCAGTCCTTGAAACCTCTGCGACCGCAGAAGTCTGGAAAGTCGTTCGCTCCCGTCGAATCGGTGGTGAGAGAATCATTCTGGACAAGTCCTATTTCCTCAAGGAGCAGGTGCCGCTTCTGACAAAGGAAATATGCGAGAACTCCATATATGAGTATTTGGAAGGCGAGCTTGAACTTCCCATCGATTTCGCCAAAAAAGAAATCGTCGTTGAAGAATGCACAGATGAGGACCGGAAGTATCTTGACTTACACGACTATGATCATGTCGTTGTCGTGAAGAATTATGTGCACTTGAAGGATGCGACGCTGTTTGAATATACCGAATCGCGCCACCGATTGGATATGTTCCGGTTTGTTGATTTTGCACGGAGAAAGCATTAAGGTGGGTCCACTTCCTGGTTGGGGAGTGGATTTTTAATTGTCTATGTTGTCGCGGATGGGTACATCGCAAGCCGCGCAAAGAAAATTCGACACCGGGGGTCAATTCCTCTGCGAGAGGAGACTAGATCAGGAATTTCCATCCTATTTCGGCCTTCAATCCCATTGAAAATCTCATTCCTAGCTGAAACAGACAATCTAAAGCCCTAACTCAATCCAAAACCCCACCAATCAAACAAAAAAACGGCCCTTCTCAAAGAAGGACCGCTCTCTCAACAACAAATGTACAATACTCTATTTAGTTACCGGCACTTATCGTACTTCCACCCAACCATTCTTGATCGCAGTTACAACGGCTTGGGTACGGTCATTAACGTTCATTTTTTGTAGTATATTACTTACATGATTTTTGACAGTTTTTTCGCTGATATACAGGCCTTCACCGATTCCGCGGTTGCTCTTTCCGTCTGCGAGCATCTGCAGTACTTCACACTCGCGGCGCGTTAATAGGTGAAGCGGGCGGCGAACTTCGGATTGTTGGAATCCACCTGAGTTTTGGGCGTTTGCCAGGCGCTTGTACTCGGCTACCAGGTTATGTGTTACTTTCGGATGTACGTAGGAACCGCCGTCTGCGACGATCTTCACTGCGTCGACAAGTGCTTCTGAGTCCATCTCTTTCAATAGATAACCCAGTGCTCCCGTTTTCAGCGCATGGTTTACATAGTTTTCGTCATCGTGGATGGATAGGATGATGACTTTTGTATCCGGGTATCTGTCCATCAGTTCACGAGTTGCTTCTACGCCGTTTGTTTCAGGCATGTTGATATCCATCAGGACAACATCCGGTTCGTGTGCTTCTACTAGGTTCATGGCTTCTGAACCGTCATCGCCTTCTGCTACTACGTTGAAAGAAGGTTCGAATTCCAGGATTCGTTTTACTCCCTCTCTGAAAAGCTGATGATCATCAATGATAACAATATTTGTTGCCATGTCTTTCGCCTCCCTAAACCTTGGAAAATTTACTTATTAAGCGGAACCTGGATCAGTATCACCGTTCCTGTCCCTACTTTTGAGTCAATCGTGATGTCTCCTTCGAGAAGGTCGACACGTTCTTTCATCCCCATGATGCCAAAGGATCCTGTTTTCTGTTGTTCTTTATCGAATCCTTTGCCGTTGTCTTTGACAACAACTGTTATTTGGTCTTTCTTTACTTCTACTTTAACTTGGATATGTGATGCTTCAGCGTGCTTAAGTGCGTTTTGGACACTTTCTTGTACTAATCGGAATAGAGCGACTTCGAATTTTGAAGGAAGTCTGATATCGAGCCCCATATTCACAAACTGAATGGAGGTCTTCTGGTTATACTCTTCGATTGTACTCAAGTATTTTTTGAGGGTCGGAATCAACCCCAGGTCATCAAGTGCCATTGGTCTGAGGTCGTAAATGATGCGCCGGACCTCGTATAGGGCTGAGCGGACCATCCGTTTAAGGTCGCGGATTTCCCTGATGGCATCGTCTGTCCCTTTTTCACGGTAGACGCGTTCGATCAGATCGGAACGCATTAAGACGTTGGCCATCATTTGCGCAGGTCCGTCGTGAATTTCACGGGATAAGCGTTTCCGCTCGTCCTCTTGTGCTTCAATGATTTGAAGTCCGAAATCCTGACGCTGCTTTGCGTCCTCCAGTGCCTCATTCACTTGCCTTAAGTCACTATTTAAGTAATTGAGAACGACGGATATTTGTGAGCAAAGGTTTTCTGCCCGTTCGATCGTGTCCCCGAGTGAGTGTAAACGCCTCTCGAGTTCATCCCGGCGGTCTCTCAGCTGCTTTTCTTGCTGTCTATTCATGGATAATTTCATTTGCAGGTCATGAGCTTTCTCGTACGCTTCTCTTACCTGATCTTCTGAATAGGTTTGAAAATGTTTGCTTACTTCGGAAAGTCTAAGCCGTGCAAACTTGGATTTCTGTTGGAGGTCATCTCCTTCATCAATCACTTTCAAGACCATTTCTTTTACATCCAGTAATTCTTTCATCAAATCTTCATAATCAGTTCGACATTGCTCGCCAATCTGGAAGATTTCATCCTTACTTTCGTCAACCGTATCGACCATCTTTTTCAGGATGCTATCTAACATCTTGGTGTTTATTTTTTTAAGTGACACGGTACACCCCTCTTTTGTTCCACCAATAGTAGTCAACCTAGAATAAAGCTTTACGAAAAACTATTCTTGCATAATAATAAGTGGTTTTTCAGCTTTCGATCAGGTCCATTCATTATGTCCATAGACCTACCATTCCGCTTTAAAATCGTACCTCTTATCATTTCAATGCAAAATCACAAAACCCTTTATTCATCTAGGCATATTCCTATGTAATACCTCTACCAAGGGATCATTCGCTCAAGGTTGGAAGAGAATGAATGGGAATTATCTAGACCATTCGACTTCCCTTTCAGAGCTTTGGAACAACTGAAGTATTACTATCAGCGTCCATTATACCATGTCATATATTGTCGGAGATTAAAGTTTGATTACATTGTATTACCATTATTTCATGTAAAACCAGTTTTTTCCGTATGGAATTGGAAATTGATCTTTATTTATGTGCAATCCGTTCTACTTTTATATATAGTAGATATAGGATGCAAATAGAGATAAAACGCGTATTTCGCCATTATTCATACATAAGGAAATGGAAAGGGGAAACCGTATTGCTACATCACTATAATACCGTCAAGGGTTACGGAGAACATGAAATCAATATAGAACGCTCCAGATTCATCACATACGTCAGTCGTGTGGAATCTGAAGAAGAAGCACAGGAATTCATTGCAGCCATTAAGAAAAAGCACTCGGATGCGAACCATAATTGTTCTGCCTATATGATCGGTGAGAATAATCTGATCCAGAAAGCGAATGACGATGGTGAACCCAGTGGGACTGCCGGAGTGCCGATGCTCGAGGTATTAAAGAAGAGGGATCTTAAAGATACCGTTGTCGTGGTCACCCGCTATTTCGGCGGGATCAAGCTTGGCGCAGGTGGACTGATCCGGGCGTATGGACGTGCGACGTCAGAAGGTTTGAATGCTGCAGGCATCGTGGAAAGAAGCTTGATGCGCATCATGAAGTCCACGATTGACTATACGTGGCTGGGAAAAGTGGAAAACGAAGTAAGGTCCTCCCGTTATCAGTTGAAGGAAATCCAGTACCTGGAAGCCGTTGAGGTCGAGGTGTATGTCGAGGAAGCCAATAAATCCTCGTTCATTGAGTGGATGACGGAGCTCACAAATGGACAGGCTGACATAATAGAAGGCGATGTTGAATACCTTGAAACGCCTGTTGAAACCAACTCGTAAAAATATTTACATTGGAAAAATCTTTTTTCTTACAAAGCCATCATTAAACTCATACTAATTGTATAGAAGTAACACGGAAAAATGACTCTTTAGACGGATAGAGAAATAAGCTTTTTTCGCCTACAATGGTGAAATTAATCGGACATCCTGACGTTTAAATCCATCTGGTTAATGGGTAGTAATAAATTAACTTGTTACTTTTGAAACTTTTCACTAAAATTCGACGTCTAATGAAGAAAGCCTCTGCTTTTTTTGACAAAATAGCCACTACGCATTTTAGTAATTGTTCCCTTAAAAAAAATGTTGCACATCATTAAATATGTGGTATTCTTACAATTGGAGTGCCCATAGAAGAAAAAGAGGTGAACGAATGTACTCTCTAATTGATTTTGTAATTGCTTTTGCTATTTCTTTAGTTGTTTCTGTAGCAGTGACTCCATTCGTAATCAAATTCGCCAAGCGATTTGGCTTTGTCGATAAACCAGACCATCGAAAGGTCCATAAAGGACTCATGCCTCGTGTGGGCGGCTTGTCGATCGTCATAGGTGCATCAGCTGGCCTGTTGTACTTGAATGATCTGATTGCTCCACTTTGGCCGGTCATTCTAGGGGGTGGAATCATCCTGATCGTAGGGATCCTCGATGATCGCTTTACCCTGTCACCTAAAGCTAAACTTGTTGGACAAATTCTGGCAGCTTGTATCGTCGTGTTTGCCGACTTTAAAATTGACTTTATCACTTTGCCGTTCGTGGCAGAGCGTATATATTTAGGGAATTTCAGTTATGTGTTCGGTATTCTTTGGATCGTTGGAATCACCAATGCCATCAACCTGATTGATGGACTGGATGGACTTGCAGGCGGAGTATCCGTCATTGCCATGACTTCCATTATGGCTCTTGCAGCTATGAATGGTCAGTATATGGTGGTTGCCCTTACCGTCATCCTGATCGGTGGGACAATCGGATTCCTATTCTTCAACTTCAATCCTGCGAAGATCTTTATGGGTGATACGGGAGCATTATTCCTTGGCTATTGTATTTCCATCATCTCGCTCCTTGGATTGTTCAAGAGTGTCACGATCTTCAGTTTAGTTGTTCCAATTATCATCCTGGCTATACCGATTTTCGATACGTTCTTTGCCATTATCAGACGTATCCTGAATAAGCAAAAGATTTCAGCACCTGATAAATCTCATTTACACCATCGCTTACTGGCAATGGGCTTCTCTCATAAAGAGACGGTCTTGATCATTTACGCGATTGGAGCATTTTTCGGACTATGCGCGATCCTGTTCACACGATCAACGCTTTGGGGAGCTATTTTATTCTCCGCTGTCCTGGTGATTATCATTCAGTTGACGGCAGAAGTGGTTGGATTGATCGGTCAGCATAAGCCACTCATTAATACAATGAAGAAATTACGCGAAAGATAAGCACACGCTTTCGTCTATGCGTGGAAAATACTAGATTAGTAGAAAACCTTGGATGATTATCCAAGGTTTTCTTTTTTGTCTGATTGAGACCGATTATGGCTCCAAATTGGCTGATTATAGGGAGATTTTCTTTAGATTGTCCTTTTTTAGCTGGGAATGTAGTTTATAGCCAGCCTGAAGGCAGATTCTGGTGACGGATCTGTAGGTTGAGATGGGCTTCGCGGGAGAATTGATCCGGTTTGGTATATAATTGATCCTGATATACAATCATTAATCCTGGTTGGTTTTTTTAATCCTGAAAGGTGATTAATTGATCCTCATTTCAATTTATTGATCCTCCGTGTCGAATTTTCTTGATATTTAAATCCTTTACTCACATACATGAATTTCACGAGAAGGAAAACGGCACACTAATGAAGGACACATTCTCTTATGAAGCTCCACTGGGTTTAATCGGGACGCTTGCAGACAAGCTCTTTTTAAAAAGGTACATGCACACATTCATCGAGATGAGAGCAAACGAATTGAAGAAAATCGCAGAACAAAAAAAACACTCCTACCTCATGAGATAGGAGTGCGAGCGTTATTCTTTTTTCTCGAAGTAATTGCTTCTGATGATGAGATCCGATACTTCCTGTGCTTTCAGTTCGAATTCTTTCTTCTCTTCAGCAAGCTCTCGATCTGATCGAATCGTATTCTCGAGTGGGATGACGGCAAAACTGTCATCGGATGTGAGCATGTTTCTTCCCATTACCACATCTTCATACTTCTTATCGTCAATGCCCATGACATAAGCAAGAGTAGGGAAGATATCGACTTGACCGTAGGCCTTGTCCAGTTCCATCGGTTCCATGCCAGGATTGTAGAGGATGAACGGCACTCTGCCCTCTTCGTCGATCCCTTCAACCTTTGGATTTTCTTTCATCATTTGATCTTTGTAGCTGTTTTCGAAAGCAGCGTGATCTCCGAAAATTGCAATCATCGTGTCATCGAGCATATCATTCGCTTCAAGATCCTCCATCAGCTTGCCGACCGCCATATCCGTGTAGTGGATGGACTGGAGGTAATGAGCGGCTGATGTGTCACTGTACTGGGCTTCAAATTCAAGGCCCCTGAATTTCTCCGGGATCACGAAAGGCGTGTGACTTGTCAGTGTAATCAGATAGCCAAAGTAAGGCTGCTCCTTTTCACTCAGGAATTCGACCGATTGGTGGAAAAATTCTTCATCACTCAAGCCCATTCCGATTTCTTCGCCTTCGTGAAACTCCTCAATGGCGTGATATTCATCAATTCCGATATGCGGGTAAGCTTCTCTTCTATTCCAGTACGTTCCCTCGTCCCCGTGGAAGGCGTAGGTTGAATACCCTTCCTCTTTCAATAAGCCGGGAAGCGTCGTATAATCATTTGTCGGATAGCGGAAGAATGTGCTTCCTTCCATGACCGGCATCAGGGATGTATTCACGACAAACTCTGCATCTGAGCTTCGTCCGCCCTTTGTTTGCGGATAGAAGTTGGACGCATAGATACTGTTCTTCAACAGTTTGTTCAGGTTGGGGGTTACTTCTTTCCCGTTCACCTTTTTATTCAGCACCCAGTTTTCAAGGGATTCGAATTGCAGGATGATGAGGTTTTTCCCTTCTCCGACTCCTTCGTACTTATTGTTTAAGTACAGTCTCTTTTCCCTATTTTCCTCTTTATTTTCAAACCATTCTTTCACGAGCTTTTCTTCTTCCTCGTTCAGGTCTATATATCGATTGTTTTGATAAAACAGGTACATATCCAACACGCTGTATTGAAGCGGATTGAACTTCAATATGTAATCATAGCGATCGTAAATCTTGAAGATCTGAGCGTATGGAGTACCGTCGACATAGTGGTTCTTCAATGGTTTCACGGCAAGGATGCTGAAACCTGCAAGGAAGAGGATGATGAAGGTTTTCCATTGTACC
The DNA here is from genome assembly GCF_041889765.1 of Rossellomorea sp. FM04394. Lineage (NCBI taxonomy): Bacteria > Bacillati > Bacillota > Bacilli > Caryophanales > Bacillaceae > Rossellomorea > Rossellomorea sp. FM04394. The sequence continues at coordinate 4,165,392 of NZ_CP168654.1, forward strand.
TTAGGAATTGAAAATGATTTCTTTTTCGTCAGGATGAGCAATAGAATGATATCCACTACAAATAGGACATCGAGCCCGTTGATCAGTTCCATGATGCTCGGTCCGAGCCCTGAAAGGTTGGACGTCTGCAGCAGTGCAAAGAACGATAGTGGTGTTCCAAAATAGCGGATATACCATAACTGGGACAGCAGCAGGAGGGTCGCTATGACATTGAGACCGATTATGGCCGTTTTTCTGGACCAGGTTTTAAATAAAAATACAAAAGAAAATAACATTAAAATACTGCCTGGAAGCGTCACGAATAAGCTTTTCACTTCGAATAGGCCTTTTCCTAATAATAAATAGAATAATACGACTTTAATGGAAAGGCCGATGGCAGAGATGAGCAGGAGCTTGTCTTGCCATATGGAAAGCAGCGCCTCTTTTAACTTGTTTACTAGATTCATAATCTTTATACCCCGTTTACATAATTGTAATAAAATTTTAACACTTTTCCTTTTACTTATAAAGTCAGGGTGTGACATTTTATTGTAGAAATCGACTTTATAAGAGACGGACACGACAAATAAAGTCGCGAAAAAACCCGGTTTGAGGAGGCTCAAACCGGGTTTTGTTTCCATTATCTACTAGTAGGTGTCCATGTTGCCTGTCTCTTACCTGAGATCGCTCTCAGTGTACCGAGGAAGGCAGCATAGTTTACGAGGCAGAAGTAGTATGGGATATACGTTATTTTGTTGCTCGTCACTTTGCCTAATAGTGCGAGGAGATAGAATGCCAATTGTAGGCCGAACATCACTTGATAGAGTGGCTGATCCAGTAAGAAAAGATTAATGATAAAGATTGCAATCATATAGTAAGGAACAAGCCATCTTAAGAATTTATGAGACATGTATTTATAGAAGAAATCGAAATTCCTTACAGGATTCAACACATGCTTGTAGCTCATGATCCCTGTGAAGCTTCGCGTTACGATGCGGACTTTACGGCCAAATTCTTCTGATGATTTCGGCGATGTTTCTTCCATCGTGATCGCGTTCGGCTCATAGACGAATCTCTTTTGCTGGTTGATGATGATGAGCGGGTTCTGCATATCATCCCCGACGTTCGGATTCATTTCTTTGAATAATTCCTTACGGAGGGCATAGATCGAACCATTTGCTACGATTGTCGTACCGGTTGCCGTCTCGAGCATTTTCAAGAGTTTCTCATACTTCCAGTAAGCACCCTCCGACTCCCCGATTGAAGAGTTGGTTGGGTTCGTTAATCTCAGTTCACCACAAACCCCGCCGATTTCTTCATCTTTAAAGTGCTTCACTAAGTGATGAACGGCATCCTTATTGTAAAGGGAGTTCGCATCGGAGAATACAAGGACTTCTCCAGTTGCCATTGGGACGGACTTGTTCAGTGCCGCTGTCTTCCCTTTTCTTCCTTTCACGACATTCAGCTTCACGTTCGGGTATTTCGCCACGAACTCATTGACGATGTCGTTCGTTCTGTCGGAAGAATCATCTGACACAACGATGATTTCAAGCTTGTCCTGCGGATAATCAAGATCCACAGAGTTTTGTACTTTTTCAGCGATGACTTTCTCTTCGTTGTACGCTGCGATAAAGAGCGTTACCTTTGGTTCATAGCCTGTATCGGTGATTTGATCCTTTTTGACAACTCCTGATATGAGCTTCAGCAGGATCGGATAACCGGCATAGATATAAACCGAAAGAAGTATCAGCAGCCAAAAGATTATTTCCAGTATCATATCATGACTTCCTCTCATCTAACCTTATATACCAATTGAAGGTGGACCCTGATGAAGGATCCACCTATCTTGTTATGCTTTGATCGTTTTTCTTCCGATTGACGCATAGTAGAATCCGTTTTCTTCCATATGAGCAGGATCAAAGATATTACGTCCATCAATGATTACTTTGTTGTTTACTAGTGTAGCTACTTTTTCTAAATCAAGCTCTCTTACTTCATCCCATTCTGTCAGAATCAGGATGGCATCTGAGTTCTGGATCACTTCATACAGATCTTGTCCTGTACGAAGGTTTGGAATGAGCGCCTTTGCATTTTTCTCTGCAATGCGATCATATGCCGTGATGTCCGCTCCAAGTTCTTGCAGCTTAGGAATGACATCGACAGAAGGTGCGTCCCTCATATCATCTGTATTCGGCTTGAACGCAAGTCCAAGGACAGCAATTTTCTTATCTGTCAGGTCGCCACCGAAGGCTTCTACCAGCTTGTCCACAACCTTAAAGCGCTGAAGACCATTCACGGCTTCAACGTCTTTGACGATCTTGAAGTCGTAGCCCACTTGATCGGCAATCTTGACAAGGGCACTTGTATCTTTAGGGAAACAAGAACCTCCGTAACCGATTCCTGCGTTCAGGAATTGAGGGCCGATACGCGGGTCATACCCCATTCCCTCTGCTACCTTCGTCACGTCTGCCCCAACAAGTTCACACACGTTTGCGACTTCATTGATGAAGCTGATTTTCGTTGCAAGGAACGCATTGGACGCATATTTGATCATTTCAGATGTTTCAATATTTGTCACTACGATATTTTTGGTAAAAGGAGCATGTAATTCCTTCAGGATCGCCTCTGCTTTCTCTGATTCCACACCGATGACCGCTCTTTCCATATTCACCGTATCGTAAATGGCCGATCCTTCACGAAGGAATTCAGGGTTTGATGCGACATCGAATTCTTCATGTCCGACAACCTCTTTGATGACACCTTTGATCATGGCACCTGTTCCGACTGGAACCGTGCTCTTCGTTACGATCACTTTATAGTCATGAAGGTGCTCTGCAATCGAGCGGGCAGCCGCTTCGATATATTGAAGGTTCGCTTCACCATTCTCTTTTGGAGGAGTTCCGACCGCAATGATGACAAGATCCGCGTCCTTCATTCCTTCAGCATAATCCGTTGTGAAGGATAGGCGGCCTTCGCTGATGTTCTTTTCTACTAATTCGGTCAAGCCCGGCTCGTAAATAGGGATGATCCCATTTTTCAGGTTCTCTACTTTTTGAGCGTCTATATCCAGGCACGTCACGTTATTTCCGGCGTCACTGAAGCATACGCCTGAAACAAGCCCTACATAACCTGTACCAATTACACAAATGTTCATCTTAATTTCTCCTTGTTCATTCTGAAATGATGTCTTTTAACCAGCTTTTCAATGGACCTTTAAGGTCATCTCTCATTAAAGCAAACTCTACTGTTGCTTGAACAAAGCCGTATTTGTTTCCAATATCATATCTTTTACCATCAAAAGAATAACCGTAAACATTTTGCTTCGTATTTAATTCTTGAAGAGCGTCTGTCAATTGAATTTCATTCCCTTGACCAGGCTCCAGGTTTCCTAAAATATCAAGTACATCCGGTGTGAGCACGTAGCGACCCATGATGGCCATGTTGGATGGCGCATCTTCCAGTTTTGGCTTTTCCACGAGTCCTTTGACTTTAAATAGTGGGCCGTCATTATTAGGGTCTGCCACGTCGATGACACCATATTTGGATACGTCCTCGTCAGGGACTTCCTGTACGCCGATGATGCTCGCTTCTTTTTCTTCGAATTCATCGATCAGTTGTTTTAGACAAGGTTTCTCAGAGACTACGATGTCGTCTCCAAGAAGGACGGCGAAAGGATCATTGCCGATGAATTTTCTGGCACACCAGATGGCATGTCCGAGTCCTTTTGGCTCTTTTTGACGGATGTAGTGAATGTCCGCCATATGAGAGATTTGTTTGATTTGCTCGAGCTCATCGTATTTTTCTTTCATGGCAAGCATTTCTTCAAGCTCTAAAGACTTGTCAAAATGGTCTTCGATGGCACGTTTTCCGCGACCCGTCACGATCAGGATATCTTCTATCCCGGAATTGACTGCTTCTTCGATAATATATTGGATTGTAGGTTTATCTACAATTGGTAGCATTTCTTTCGGCTGTGCCTTTGTTGCTGGTAAGAATCTCGTACCTAAACCCGCAGCCGGGATAATCGCTTTTTTTACTCTCAAAGAACTCACCTCTTAGTTTTGTGTAAATCAATTGTTCTTATTCTACTGGTTCGAAGTCTTTTTAATAGTGTCTGCAGATTTTGGCTCATTTACGCCTCTTGGTGAGAAAACGCCCGAGCAAATTTCTTTGCTCATGCGTTTTCTCACCAAGAGGCTACCTTTCAGCTATTCGCTGAAAGGCGAGTGAAACTTTGGTTTCACTCGAATGAGCCAAAATCTATTAAAATTCATGTGTATTATACCATATGTTGTTGATTTCTTAATCTCACGGGTTTATTGTGCTATAATATAGCGAGTAATTTCAGATGTGAGGATGAAGAAAATGATTAGTGTAATCGTACCAACTCTTGGAACGAAGCCAGAGGAATTGAAACGATTGTTTGAAAGTCTTAATAATCAATCATACAAAGACTTCGAAGTCATTATTGTATCACAAGACAATCACAATTATATTACATCCGTTTTAAAAGATGTTAACTTTAAATACAATCATATTGAAATTGACCGTAAAGGGTTGTCACTTGCCCGGAACGTTGGTATTGAGCATGCGAGTGGAAGCATTCTGACGTTTTCGGATGATGACTGCTGGTATAATGACGACTCGTTCCAGCTTGTTGTCGATTATTTCAATGAGAATCTCGAGACCGATGTCGCTTGCTTCCAAATCTATGATCCGATCAAGGGCGTCTACTATAAAGAATATGACGAAGAAGAGCAGAAACAGGTTACAACCGGTAAGCTGTTGAAGAAGTCTTCTATTGAAATCTTTATCCAAACGGCGAACATCGAGCCTTCCCTGATCCGATTCGACGAGAAGTTCGGCTTGGGTGCGATTTATCCTTCTGGTGAAGAAAATGTCTTCTTATTCGATTTGGCCAGAAATCATAAATCCATCAGCTATTATCCGAAGGTTGTCGTCAATCATGAGAAGCCTGAGATGCAGACCCGATTATATGAGAAATCGTTCATCGGAAAAGGGCCTTTGTTCAAGAGAATGTACAATACCCCTACTGCGGTGGTTCTATTGACCCTCTTCACGTTGAAGAAGTATCGTCATTTAGATGAGCCGTTTAGCTATTATGGTAAAGCGTTCAGGGAGATTTTTAGGTATGAGAAGAAATAGTGTTTGTTTGATTTGTTTTGCGGCAGGCGCCCGGTTTTGGGTGCCTGCCGTTTTTTTGCGATGAACGCCGTAAAATAAAAAGGCACTTTTCGTAAAATTTGTTGTTTTTAACATGAGTTCTGCAAGGCTCTGTTAATTAGTGTGTGCTGGATGGTGAGGGGAACTGCTCCGCTTTCCGCGGACGTTCGGCCAAGCCTCCTCAGCTTCGCTTCCGGGGTCTCGGCACGCCCGTACTTCCGCAGGAGTCTGCGCAGTTCCCCTCACCATCTTTTACAGGTTTTTTTGTGACAGAGCTTCAAAGTGTGCTAGAAAACAAAATAACTTAAAATATACTTCCTTGAGACAATCAATCTCTACTTACCTTCAATGAGATTGTTTTCGATTAAGGATTCATGCTCAGAAAGTTGATTGGAGCGGAAATCAACTAGTACTTTCTTCTCTACAATAGCAACAAACTTTACGAAAAGATCGAATTAAAAAGATGCACCCCACTTGCCCGGGTGCATCTCAAGAAATCACTTCTCTTTTAAAATGACTTCCGTAATCATGTCATTTTCTTTCGTTAACTTCAGCTCGTTTGGTTCAAGCTCGAGCTCATTTTCAAGATCGCCATGGATCTTTTCGAATTCCGCTGCCGGGATGTTTACCGGGAACTTGATTTCCACGAGTCGCTTATCTTCGTTTAATCCAACAAAGGAATTGAACTCTTTATAGTAGTAGTAGAATTCAACCTCGCCTTGTCCTTCGAAGATGTAAACAGGATCACCGTATTTACGGAACAGGTTCTTTTCTGAATACCCGATTGGCAATGGCGTCTCTGGTAAAAGGCCTGCATCCACGTATTGCAGGAATTCATCTGATAGTACTTTTCTGTTGTTCTTTTCGTAATCGATCCGGAAGCTCAGCATGCCGGACTCTTCAAGAAGCTCTTCGTCTGTCAGCTCAAGGAACTCTTCCGTCGCCAATTCTTCATTCAGAGCACCTATCAGCTCGACGATAGGAATTTCTTCTTGAGCCAGTAGTATTTTGGCAATCTTACCTTCTTCCACTTCGAACACTACGCTTTGTTCATCGATTATCATATATACATACGATGTTGTCGCATTTTCATCTGCTTTATATTCAAACATGTCCAGCTCTAAGTTGTTATCAATGACCTTTTGCAGGTCGTCTCCAACATTGATCGTTTCGGAAATCTTGAACTTTTTACTGGATGTGACCAGGTAGTCTGCTTCTCCGCCCGTGAAGTGAACGCTAAGCTTCTGTGCTGGATCATCCAGGACTTCATCTTTGGATTCGGGATCTTTCATGACCTTAAAGACTTCCTGATACCTTTCGCCTAAGCCGAAATTCAGGAGTGAATATTCGTTTCCGACCGATTTATATTCACTTTTCTGCACCTCTTTTGTTTTCACGCCAACGATGATGCCGAACAAAAGAACCACAAAGATCAGATATGAAAGAAAGATTTTGTAAGAACTCAACTGTATCACTCCATTACATTTTGCTTATCTTTGTGTTTCATTTCACCGATTTTCACTAGCACGGCGATGACTAATAGAACTGCCCAGAATCGTGGTGTGACATAATCCGCTCTGTATAAGGATGTGACCATCAGGTGAAAGTACTCTACCAATGCAATGAAGTAGTACATGTTCTTCATGCCGTTCTTCAATAGGAATACGGCGATGGAAATTAATCCTGTCAATAATAGAAGGAGTCCGATGACACCTTGCTCGAATAGGACATCGATAAACATATTGTTTGCCGAGATGGCCAGGCTCATCTGAGTATGTGGCACAATCTTGGTACCCGCCAGGAACTCATAAGCCCCCGGGCCGTATCCGAATAGTCCCGATACGATGGAATGATCGAACAGCCACTGGAATGGCATGACGTACATATAAATCCTGCTTGATTGTGTCGGATCAAAAAGATTATCTCTTCTTCCCCAAATCGGAGAGAAGAATTTCGCCAGCAGGTCCGGGTTTACGAGATAAAGACCGGCAATCCCGATGATCCCCACCAATGGAATCATCCAAAGGATCTTTTTCGGGAATCTTGGATGGAACATGAGATAGACCATCAAGAAGCCTATCACGAGTACCAGATTAAAATAGGCACTCACGGAAAACGTAAAGGCCAGGATGAAAAGCGTCGGGATGAGTACGACGACTGCATACACCCATTTCCGTTTCACAAACAGGAATGCCAGGATGATCAGATCGATCAAGAACGGTCCCATATAGCTTGGTTCATTTGTGAAGGAAGTGATTCGGAAGTCGAACAGTGTCACTCCCTCAACGCTATGAACGAAGGAACGGGTATTTAAATTAAGGAATGGAATGTTGAACATGAAATAGGCCAGCTGCCAAAAGGCTACTGCCACTAATAATGATATCGACAACGGGTAGACTTTGATGATGCTTTCGTTATCCTTCGGCTCATTCGCAAGCAACCGGTAGCCGAAGTACACAAACATGAAAAAGCTGAGATAATAGGCAAGTCGCGTGATCATCGAGCTTTTCAGGTAGTTCATATACTCGACACTATTCAATACCGTAGCCGTATAAAAGGCAGAAAGAATAGCCAGTGCCAATGAGATAAGGAACAGAATCAGGAAGCGCTTCAAGTATTTATCAAACTCCGAGGTTTGCGTCAAACGTTTTCGATTGAGTACGTAATACAGGAATAATAGTGAGCCAACTCCCAATGTCAGCACCGCAGGAACGGGTACGGGGAGAAGCTTGATGTATTTAGCTTGAGTAGAGAACTGGGCGAAGAACAAATATCCGGCCACTAAAATCAAGATGATCTGCTTCATCCTCGGCTCATACTTGTTCATGAGTGTGGAAAAATTCATACTAAACTCCTCATTGTCTTTTTAGTTTATGGAAAAGCCTTATTGAATATAGTCTATATCCTTGAGTAAAAGAATTCCGTCCTTCTTCTCCCACTCCGTCATATAAACCAATTCATTATCTTTATTAAAACGATAGAACTTATTGACAGCTTCGGTATGAAAATAACTTTTGCGTTGAGATGTCAGTTTCTCTTTAAGATAGTTGAAGTCCTTTTCTGTCACTGTGTTGTCAGGACTCAGCATATATTTAAAGGCATCCCAATCCGTGTTTTCGATATTATTGCGAATATATTGATCCGCTTCCAGAAGGTTTCTGAATTTCAATGGCTGGTCACCGCAGCCGCTTAAAAATAAGGTGATCAAAATGAGTAGAGCGGCAAACTGTCTTTTCATTACAAACTCCTTTCCTATGAGGACCGTCGAATTCGTCTTTCTTATGTAAATAGGGACGCACCCTGTTACGTCTTGATAATTGAAACAACAATAAAAAATTATACATGAAAACCAACCATTTGAAAATGCTTTGTTCCTTGCATCTCTACGCTTCGTCACCCTTGTCAATACTGAAAAATGACGCAGATTCTCTATGATTCCGTTATGTTAAATATGTGTTACAAACATGATTTATAGTCATAATTTTGGAAGTTTGATCTATATGTGGGGAAGTTACTCATTTTCAGCTACCGAATATCTGGCTGGTAGTAGGGCTGGATGGGCTCCAACCCTATTAAAAAACTGCCATCCCGAAGAATGGCAGCTCCTTGATTCAAATTAATTCGCTAAAGCCTGTTGGATCTCTTGACGAACAGATTCTGAAATAGCACCTTTACCGCCTAAGAAGTAGGTATCGGCCAGGACAGTACGCTCATCCAGCCATGCTTTCACATTGTCCGGCAATTGATCCTTACGCGTCAAGATTAATGGTGATTTCATCGCTGCTGCCAATGAAGATGCAGGCAGGGCATCGATGAAGACGTCTCCGCGCGCGAAGAATAATGTCTTTTCTTCAAACTCACTGCTATATTTCTCTGCAATGGTCAGACTTGTTTGGTATCGGTCATCTCCGTATACCCTTGACACATCTGAAGCAAGACTCATCAATTGTCGTTCCACTCCAGTAGAAACGGCAGACTGACCGCCAATGATTGTTACTTTATTGATCGTATTCTCTTTCATGTAAGCTTCAACACTTTCATGAAGAGTATCTTTTGTCGTGTAAAGAATCGGGATTTGCATCATGCTTGCATAGGAAGCAATCGACAAGGCATCCGGGGATTTCTCGTCTTTTGTCACAACAAAAATTTCATCATTGTTGTTAATTTGATCTGCCACTTTCACTGCTGTCTCATAACGCTCTGCCCCGCTGATGCGTGTAACATCAGATAAGTCTTTCAATTGATTCTCAACATTACTACTGATGGCATTCGTACCACCAAGTAAGTAGACCTTTTCAGGCTGAAGTCTCTTAATCTCATCCAGAACTGTCTCTGGAAGTGACTTGGATGTGGTTAATAATAATGGTGAATCCAATTTCTTCGCCAGTACACTTCCTGTTAACGCATCGATGGATAAATCGCCGCGGCCGATGACAACAGCCTTCGATTTATTTTCCCAGCCATACTCTGATACGCTTACGCTTGTTTCGTAACGGTCGATCCCTTCAAGTTCATGAGAATAGTCGTTTAAGTCCAATTCTCTGTTCACGCTTGTTGTCGGGTAGTAGTAGCCCAGGATCGTCCTGAAGTTGTTTCCTTCTTTCGACATTTGGTACGCACCGTATTGGCTCATCCCGATTCCGTGGCCGAAACCCCCGCCGTTGATCGTGTAAAGCTCATCTGTTTCTTTCAATTCTTTTACATAAGGACTCTTCATGATCGATGTTCCCAGCATAAAACGAATGTTATAAGAGCGATCATTAATCGTTTTCGTTTGCAGCTTGATGGTTTCATCTTCATTTTTCACAAATCCACTATCTTTTTTCTCAAAATAAGTGAACGATACGGTTCCCTTTAATACATCTGTCGAAGTGAAGGAAGCATCCGGGATATCAAAAGAGACATCCTTAATATCGACGATTTTTATTTCACTCTTTTCATCAATATGATTCTTATTTTTTAACCATGATTTCATGTTGGAAATGATCGTTTGATCTTTTTCCTTCGCGTCCGACCACCATGCTTCCGGTTTCTTAAGATCTAACTCGCTTGCGTCGAATTGAGATTTCGTAAGAGGAACTGCCCAATTTCCATGTGGTGAGATTTTCGCATCATAGATGTCCGGTTTCGTTTCCAGGTAAGGAACTAAATCTGAGCCCCACACATTTTGATTCGAGAATACTCTTCCCCCGTTAGATGAAGAATAAAAAGCTTCCGCATAGCTGTCGTCTTTTTTCAGAACTTCACCTTGTGTTTCATTGACCGCTTTTGTTGTATAGGTGTTCCAATCATAGCCTTTATAGACTTGATCACTTTGCCCATCATAAATCGTCCAGTTTCCCTTTTTCAATACAAAGGTTCTGGCCGCTACAGCTTGAGCTTTCAAAGCATCCAGTCCGCCGTTACCGCCCCAGGAAGCAGGCATTTCCGCCGGGACCACGCCTTTTAAGTAGTCTTCCAGATTGATATGATTCACAGGTCTAACATATTTACTGGATTCAACCGTAAACTCAACTTCTCCTAAGTATTGCTTGTCGTAATTTCCTTTAATCGTCATGGAACGATCCATCGCTTCCGTGATCGTCGGAATGATCGATACGTTGCCACTGAACTTTTTCACTAGTGTAGAACCTTTGTAAAGAGATAGATTCCCTGACTCAACCTTGAGTGTGTAGGCAGTTCCGGGCTGGATGAAAATCGATGTCCCTTTCACTTGATAGTCCCCATTTACACTAAATGGAAGTGAACTCTTACTTCCGATATAATTCTGAAGCTTGACAGAAATGGGCTCACCCGCTGCACTTGTATCAATCGGTGCTGCCATCATTCCCGTCACCATAGTGGAAAGGACCAGCATAGATAGTAACTTCTTCTTCAATGTTTTTCCTCCTTGCAGTATGTACTTGAGGAAGGCGTTCCAAAACGGAACACCTTCAGGATCTTATAGAGCTTCTACTTTTTTCAAAACGGATTCAATTTTATATCCGTTGTCTCCTGTTTCTTCATATACTTCTTTGATCATGCCGATCCCGGGAGCATAGTACATCGTATTGATGGTATTCACGTTTCCGTTTTTCACCGTGCTTCGAACCGCGACGACATGTTCATACGTATCGTAAGGAACTTCGACCGTTTCATCTTCACTGATGATTTCCCATCGGGTTGTGTCGCCTTTTCCTTTACGCTTGATATCAGCGAGTGGCTGCGCTTCTTTATCCGGAGTAAAGTTGTCCAAAATGCTTTCTTTCACGTTCTTTGGATTACTTTCTTCGTAGACGACTTGAATCGAGTCTTGATCCCATTTAAGGATTTGAAGAGTGACCATCTCTCCCACTTTGAATACACGCTGAACATGCGTTTCATTGTGATCGACCACTGTCTCCGTTAAGCTGAAGTCCTTATTTTCAAAGGTTTTGACCATGTTTTTTTCTGGCTTCAGCTGTTGAAGTAACATGTTTACTTCTTCTTTTTCTTTTTCACTCGTTTCATTGTCTTCTTCAGATGTTTCTTCTTCAGAGCCTTCGGATGGCTCCTCTGCTTCCACTTCGTCCACTTCTTCCTGAACAGTAGTGGTATCCGTCTCTTCATTTACAGAGGTATCTTCGTTCGACGTTTCGCTTTCGGTTGTTTCAGGTTCTTCCTTCGTTGTTTTCTCACTTGGAGAGGAAGCATTGCATGCGGTGAAGACAGTCATAGACAAGATGAGCAGAGAGATTAGAAAGATATTTTTACGACTGTTTAACACTGGGTGTCCTCCTTAATACAAGACATTCTTCATTTTTACAATGATGCTGTCATCGACTTTCCCGCCAACTTTAATGACTTCTTTTACGCCACCAGCCGGCTGATACTCGAGGATGAAGTCCTCAAGGTGACTATCTAAAGAGCCGCCTACCAATACGATTGGCGCCTTTGTTTTAACTGAGAGTGCAGATGCGGTTAAAGCATCAGGGTAATTCGTTCCCGTGGAAACGATGAATTTTTCCGAGCCCATCACTGATTTGAATTTCGTCAGTACTTTTGCAAGTGTTTTATAACGGTCTGCTCCGGAGAGTCTTTCAACATTGGTTGAATAGCGTTTGATCGATTGTTCAACCGTTGATGAAATGGCACTTCCCCCACCAAGGACCTTCACTTGCTTTCCTTTTATATACGATAGAGCGGAAGAATTGATGCTATCTTTACCAGTCAGCACGATCGCCCATTGATTGGCTGAGGCAATCGGTGCAGCACCAAGGGCATCCGCATAATTCTTGCCTGATGCGACGAATACACCTTTTACATTCGTCAGCTTTTTGTTGATTAGAAGATTCGTATCATAGCGGTCAGCTCCACCGACTCTTGTAACAGTAAGTCCAAGCTTCGCCAGTCGATCTTGAACCGCAGTTGAAACGGCTCCTTTACCACCAATTATGTGTACTTCTTTTGCATTCAGTCTCACAAGCTCTTTTTCTACTTCTGAAGGAAGCTGGTCCTTACTGGTTAATAGAATAGGAGCGTTATCCAATTGAGCTGCAAGAGGCCCTACTGAAAGTGCGTCTGCGAAGTCATATGCTGTTGCGAGTACTACGGCTTTTTTCGCTTTGGAGCTTGAGAAACCGTTAGGATAAAGGTCTTTGGAAACCTTGATCGCCGTTTCCATTCGATCGAGACCGATCAGGTTTGTATCATTAATGAAACGATTGATTTTAACTCCATCGATACTCGACCAAATGACTCCCTTGGAATCAATATCAACCACTTTTAATGGCGTTGCCTTCCATTTAGCGTAATCGATTGCACTCTTGACATCGTAATACGACCATAAACTTTTGCCTGCTTCTGTTTGAACACTGTACTTTTTGGGTAAATAATTAGACCAAAGGATCTTTTCAGTGTGTTCATCCACTACTCTCGTATTTGTCAGAGTTCCTGCATATTGGATCGCGTCTTCTTTGATCGGGAAGGTTTTAAGCCTGTCATTCCCTTTTTGATAGACACTGTATTCATTCAGATTCTCATACACTTTTTTCTGCTGGTATTTATCGAATACATATGTATTGGATTGAGACTTGGAATATTGAATGGCTTCCTCTTTCGTCTTATAGACTTTAAGTCTCTTATTCTCTGCGTTATATACTTCATACACTTTGAAGTAGGAAACAATTCCGTTCTTAATACCCTCTGCAGCATTGTTTTGGAACGTCCATGTTTTAATCAGGGCTTCCTCTGTCGGATTCGACATATACCCCATCTCCAATAAGAGCGACGGCATCTGCGTGTTACGGATCACATAAAACGCCTGATCATTTCTCATTCCTTTGTCTGTCAGTCCGATGGCATTCACCGTACTCGGGTGAACCGTTTCTGCTAATCTCTTGGATTCACTTCCATACGCTACCTGAATCGGATCGGGCGGATATTCCTCTTCCCAAGCATATTTATTATCATAGTGATACGATTCGAATCCACGTACATACGGGTTTGTAGGGGCCGCATTGTGATGGACCGAAACGAATACTGTCTGGTCATTCTTTCCCTTGGCAAATGCATTGGCAATGTCTGTACGTTCTTGAAGACTCAAATACTTTGTACCATCATTATGAGTCATATATACATTGAATCCTAATGCTTTCAGCTTATCCCGTAATTTTTCAGAGATTGCCAGATTGGCATGCTTTTCATAAAAACCAGTTGAATTCCCAGAATATCCTGTTGTACCTGAATCCCAACCTCCGTGACCTGGGTCAATGACTACATTCTTCTCAGCCGATGCCAGAATCGGTATGACTAGAAACATAGCCATTGTCACAACAAGCATCGCAATCTTTTTCTTCATTTTTTTGCATTCTCCTCCATTTTATTAAAATTTTCCTTTATTCTACCATTAATATCGACAACAGTTGACATACTTTTGACATGTTTTCGTAAACTTTTACATAATTATAAAAAAAGACACTCAATTCTCCATCATTAGGATTCTTGAGTGTCTTTCATATTTGTAGGTTTGAAGAGAAGTGAGTTACCGTAAATCGAGTTGTTTAACTCTTTCCTTTTATTATTTCATTATAAAGATCTATCATTCTCTTAGAATTCTCTTCCCAATCGTAATGATTGATGACATGCTCCCTGCCGTTTCTCCCTAACTTCTCTCGTTCTGAGGAATCCCTATATAGATATAGTAGTTTGTCGGCCAGTGCTGCCGGATCCTTAGATGGGATCAGGTAGCCTGTTTCCCCGTCCAGAACGACTTCCGGCAGGCCGCCGACATTGGTTGCCACAACCGGTACACCACAAGCCTGTGCCTCAACAGCCGAAACCCCGAAGCTTTCAATCAAGGAAGAAATGACAAATATATGAAGAGACGAGATAAAATCAGGAACATCCTCATGCGCGATTCTTCCTAAAAACTCTACATTCTCAGCTATGCCGAGGTCTTCTGTCAGTTTCATATATTTCGTCATATAAGGTCCGTCCCCTGCCAGTTGCAGACGAACGTACTGGCGCTCGGATCCCAGTGTATCCAGAAAGAGTTTAAAGCCCTTCAGGAGATATTCGATCCCGTACTTCGGCTCCATCCCTTTAGCTATCCCGATTCTAAATTGACCTTCGACCTTCTCTATCAGGTCCGGTTTGAATTGTGTCGTATCCACTCCAAATGGGGTTATGGCTAATGGCTTGTTTGCATCTATATATTTCTTGGTTTCCTGTTCTAATGCGGGACTGGTCGAACAAATATAATCTGCCTTCTTCAATGCGTATTGAAGGATGATTCGATTCATCATATTCCGCTTAGGGAAGTCATAGATGTCCGATCCCCATACCGATAGGATGTAAGGACTGAATCCTGTCAGCGCCCCTATTAACCCGTAGCTCGAAGCATAATGTGAATGGATCAGATCAGGCTCATAGTTCCTGATGATCTTCTTAAGCCTCGAAACCGTAAATAAATAAGAAATCTTGTGATTCACTTTCAGATTTAAATAGACTCTGCTTACATTCTCCCAAGGGATGTGTTCAGAAGAGTCTTTGTGGTTCTCTAAGCTAATATTCATGACCTCGATACCTATCGAATTATAGTAATCAAGCCATTTCTTCGTATGTACATTATTCGCTGGTGCTAATAATAAAACCTTCATAACTCGGGTACCACACTCTCTTTTTTACTACTGACTTGCTGCACTGCCGGTTTGCATACATGCCCGACAAAAGAAATATATTCAACATTATCGTTTGTGATATAATATACTAATTGATTTGATACTTCTTATCATAATATAAAAAGCGATTAAATTGAATTTATTTGTAAAAACTATATAAATTTTGTTAATAAATTGGATCAACAGAGAGGTATTTTTCATGTTTAAACATACGTTCATTTATTTTCTATCCAAAGGTGTCCCTGGGATCATAAATTTCGTTGCGATTGCATTATATACACGTCTGTTATCGCCAAGTGAATACGGTGAATATGCCCTGGTCATTGCCGCGGTAACGTTTGTGAACACAACCCTATTCCACTGGCTCCGATTGGGACTGCTTCGCTATAATCCAAAATACGAAGGCAACCAGAAAGCCATGTTCATCAGCTCCATTACGGCTACTTTCATATCCATGACGGTCTTGACTGTCTTCCTGGGTACAGGGGCTTTCATTGTCTATACCCCTTTCCATTCGATGGCTCTCTTATGGTTCCTGGGTATTGGATTACTTACCATGCAAAGTATGTTCGACCTGTTCACTGAATACTTACGTTCTGAGCTTTCATCCAAACTATTTGGAGTAGTGACAGCATTAAAAGTGGTTTTATCCCTTATTGTAGCTGTTGTTCTGATTAAATTCTTCGGTTTTGGGGCAGAAGGAATCATCCTTGGTTTGATTATCGGAATCTTCTTATCCATCGTCTTCTTTATTCCGAAGTATCTGCACTTGATTGACATTAAGTTGATCGATCGTGACATGATCAAGGAAGTCGTGAAGTATTCCATTCCGTTCATTGCAGCCCTTTCAATGGAAGCCATCATCCTGAATACAGACCGTTACTTGATCGGCTGGTTAATGGACAAGGCATCTGTCGGAATCTATGCCGTTTCATACGACCTGGCCAAACAAATCCTGTTCCTGCTGATGATGATCATCAATTTGGCCGCTTACCCGCTTGTGGTCAAAGCCCTTGAAACAGGCGGAATCAAAGAATGTCAGAAACAATTAAACGAAAACACGTCCCTGCTGTTACTTGTATCGGTACCGGCGACAACGGGAATGATCCTGCTAAGCGATTCTTTCACGGGGATCTTCCTGGGGGAATCCTATCAGGGAAAAGCAGCGACGATCTTTTCACTGATTGCCCTTGCGATCTTTATCCAAGGCTTTAAAATGTACTATTTCGACCTTGCCTTCCAGCTCGGGAAAAACACGAAGCTTCAGATCTGGCCTGTGCTGGCCGCCGCTGTACTGAATGTGGTCCTGAACCTACTCCTAATACCGGAGTACGGCATATTCGGCTCAGCTTACGCGACCATCATTTCCTACGTCGTATCGGTTCTATTGAGTGCCTTAATCGGGAAGAAGATTTTCCCGCTCACCTTCCCGTTCAAAGAAGTCGGGAAGATCTTTATCGCGACAGGTGTCATGGCGCTTCTTGTCTGGCCGGCACTTGCCATTGATGGCATCTTCGGATTTATCGTTCAAATTGCAGTCGGGATTGCGGCCTATGCGGCTGTAGTATTGGCTTTGAATATTAACGGCATACGTCAGCTTGTGATGCGTCGATTGAAGAAATCTCCTCAGTGATTGGGGGGGTTTTTTTTGTTTGTGGGGTTGGTGTTTTGAAATTGATCCTGTTTGGAAGGGAATTGATCCCGATTCACGATAATTAATCCGGTTTTGGATTTATTAATCCTGAGTATGATTAATTGATCCTACCTGTCGAATTTTCATTACCGTTGCCCGCACCAGGCTCCAAACATTTCATAACAACAAAAAACCCACGGAGTATCACTTCACTCCATGGGTTGAATCTATCATTCTATTCCTCATAACCACTTGTATCCTCGATTTCAGTCGATTCCTCATAGACACCGGAGTCCTCGGTTTCATCATAACCACTAGTATCATCTACACCAGTCGTATCCTCGACCGCGGCATCGTCACTTACCGCTTCTTCCTCGACATATTCCTCATACGACTTAGGTTCTTCACCATTCAAGAAGTCTTTCAATGCTTCGGTATTCGCATCCATGTCTACGTCCAGCACGGCACCGACGCCTTCATATCGAGCATTTTCAAACGAATTGTCGATTGGCAGCCTCATTGTATCGATCTTATCAACCGGATTCAGGACGAATTCTTTTGCAAGGCTGATGCGGTCCATGGATCCAATATTCGTTTCGATGTAGGGTGAGACTGTCCCCATCAGCTTAGGGATTTTGGATACTCCGTTCAGTGACAACATTTCGTCTTTCAAAGCATTGATGACTTCCTGCTGGCGCTTGACGCGGCCGAAGTCTCCTTCTGCGTCATGGCGGAAGCGGGCATAGCCCAGTAATTCTTTACCGTTCAATTTTTGCAAGCCGGGTTCCAGTGTTACATTGATGTTTGTGGACATTTCTTTTTCTACATTCATTTCAATTCCATCCGGAGCGAGTGCATCCACGACCTTCTGGAATCCTTTAAAGTCCATTAACGCATAATATTGTACATCTATATCGAAGTTCTCTTTCAGCGTTTGACGAAGGAGCTCGGGTCCCCCAAGGAAATAGGAAGTATTCAATTTATACTTGCCGTATTCCGGAACGTCTACATACATATCTCTCATTAATGAAACCAATCTGGCCTCACCTTTTTCAGGATCGTATTGGGCAATCATGATCGTATCCGTACGGGATTTTTCCTCGCCCCTTGTATCTGATCCGAGAAGTAATATATTCACTTTCCCATGCTCATCTTTTTTGCCATTGAATTCAGGGATTTCTTCAGATGCCGCCTGTGTTTTACCGGCATTCATTTTTCCAGTTTGATACTGGTAGAGAAAGTACGCAGTTCCGATACTTAATCCCAGGAAAGAAAGTGCAAGAAAAATGCGGAAGAATCTCTTTCTTCTTCTCATCCGCTGTCTATAGTCATTACGAGTCTTCATGTATGTTTTTCACCTTTCAAATCGAAGATCAATACGAAGAATAATTTTATCATGAAATAGATTAAAAAAATAGAATCTTACATAAATGTAATCTCTGTTTAATAATCCTACCAAAAAAGACTCTATCGATGATCGATAGAGTCTTAGATTTCTATATTAATAATACAACTTTTTATAAAGATCTCCAAGCTCGTCTTCCACATTCATGGCACTTGGTCCCCCTAGGAGGAAGAACTCTTTATACTGTTTAGCTGCCATAAAGTTGTTCACGCTTGTCGGCAGCTGTTCCGGATTGGATAAAAGAAGCGGTGCCTTTTGCTTTGCTGCGAGTACTGAACCCGATAGCGCATCTGGATAGTTCTTCCCGCTCGCAAGAAGTGCTTTCTCATCCGGGTTGGCAAGGGGCAGCTTCTTCGCAATTTCAAGGGAGGTTTCATAACGATCCACTCCGCTTACTCTCTGTTCGCCTTTTACCTTTTTCATGACTGCATCGCTGATGACACCCGCTCCACCGACAACGATCGTGCTGTCCACCCCAGTAAGGGCTTTACTTGTATAAGAAGAAACGGCGTCAGCCGCTGTTAGAAGGATCGGATATCCTTTTACAGATGCATATGGGGCCACGGAAAGAGCATCTGGGAAGTTCTTTCCTGACGCGATGATGGCTTTATCAGGATTCGGATTCACTTGCTCTGAAATAAGCTGGGCTGTTTCGTAGCGGTCGATTCCACCGATCCGTTCAGCATCCAATCCCATTCCTTCAAGAGCATCCTTGACTCCTTTGCTGACTGCTCCTTCTCCACCTAAAATGATGACCTTGGACGCTTTCAATCGTTTGATTTCAGCTTTCGTCGCTTCAGTCAGTTTGTTTTTTTCCGTTAATAGCAGCGGCGCATCGTTCTTAAAAGCAAGGGGGCCACCTGTCAGCGCATCCGGGAAGTTATACCCTTGGGCCAGAACGACTGTATCAGCCTGACTCCACCCCTCCTTGGAAATGTCGACGGCCGTCTTGATCCGATCGGTTCCTGATAGTCGCTCACCGATCTTGTTCAGTTCGCTTGAAGCAACGTATGCCGCTTGTTTATTGTCTTCACGTTCGGCGTTGTACCAGACGAAGTGATTCGGATTCGTGGATTCATCATATTCAAACCCTTTAAGGATCTCAAGGACTTCCGTTTCACCGCTTGGAAGTTTCGCTGACACTTCCTTGGACTCAGAAGTCGGCTGTTCTCTGAAACGTGATCCATCCGCAGAAATCACCAAATCCCCTGGTTGATACGAATGTTTGGTCGTATGGGCAAGACCATCAACCTCAAACTGTTTCTTATTGAATAATAAATAATAGTTTGGCTCTCCTGTGTAGGTGAAGTCCTCTTTGGCAAAAGAAAATTCGACTCTATCATTCTTGAAGATGCCAGGGTTTCCACTGGAAAGCTCTGCATATACCCGTTCCTGATAGCTTCCGAAGTTTCTTTCACCCGTCGCCATCCTGATTGGGCTATTTTCCTGCACCTGTCCATTGTAAGCTAAAAGGGCAAAATACCAGTTCTCGATGATGTCACGCTCATTGTCCCCAACTGTTGGGATGCTGGTGGAACGATCCCAGTTGGATAGCCCCTTCTCACCAAGCTTCCACTTTTCATTCAGGATTTTGATACCTGCTTCAATATTGAAGGCGATGTCACTTTTCAAACGTTCCTCATCATAGCCGGCTGTATCGGTCACCTGCATGATCCCGATGCCGCCATCATCCGAAATATTCGGTTCTCCCTCTGCCGTAAATTGCTTCCAGCCGCTCTCTTCAGCTGCCAATGCCTTTACGATTTCAGCGGGAACATCATACTTCATCGCTGCTTCCGTCAACAGTTTATTGATTTCATATTTAGACGGGTTTTCATACCCCGCTGCCTTTGAAGTGATTGGACTCGCCAGTGTGGCGCTAAGTGCCACCGCCGCTATTCCTGATACAAGTTTCTTCATTTTAGAATTCATTGCGTTCCCCTTTAAATGTTATTTTATTCCATCTTAACATAGTATCTAGTAAACTATAACCTTCATTTACAAAAAAAAGATAGAGAGGCAATCTCCCTATCTTACTTATTCCATCATATACTGATCGATTTCCCATGCTTTCTCAATGGATAAAGCACCTGGTCCACCCAGAATGTGATAGTTGTTGCGATTGGTTATCAAATGGATTGATTTCTTCAGGTTCACGTTATCGTTTCTATCTACGAGAACCACCGGGCTTTCTGTTCTTGCAGCCAGTGGGCTTATGCTAAGGGCATCGGGGAATTTAGCCCCTGTGGCAAAATAAAGGGAATCGGAATCTGCAGAAGCAAATGTCTGATGGACCTTATAATTGGTTTCATAACGATCCAAGCCATATATACGGAAATCCCCAGGCAGACTATCTGCCACTTTATTAGAAAGGATTCCCTGACCACCGATGACATACGTCTTGGAAATTTCATTCTCTTTCATATAGGTACTCACCGATTGTGGAACCTTTTCTTTTTGAACAAAAAGTACAGGATATTGCATGCTGCCGCTATAGGAAGCGACCGAGAGCGCATCAGGATAGTTTTGACCTGAGACGATAAAGGCCTTGTTGGTTGTGTAGGGAATCACGCTATTGATCGCTACGGCCGTTTCATAACGGTCCACGCCAAATAGTCGCTTGGTCTCGATTGATAGATTCTTAATCTCATTTTCTACATCCTGAGAGATGGCATTCCCCCCTCCGATCATCAAAACATGAGAGGGATTCAATCTTTTCAACTCTTCCTTTACGGACCCACTCAATTGATTGTTCTTGACTAATAGAATCGGGCTATCCAAATGAGATGCCAATGGAGAAGCAGCTAAACTATCCGGGAATGAATCACCGCTTGCTAAAATAACAAACGATTCATTCAAGTTTTTGCCACCGATCGTCAACTCTTTCTCCTCCAGTGAGGTCCATCCACTTTTAGATATTTCTACAGCTGTTTCCACAGAGTTCAATCCGTAGATACGGTTTTTCGTTTGGACATAGTTCAGCGCTTCTTCCGCATTGATCAACCCTGTTCCAAGTCTATCGACTTCCGGTAATGGGGTGGTTGAGTTTTCAAGAGCATCCTTCACCTGCATTCCTTTTAGAAAGGGGTATTGCTGTTTAACCATAGAGGAAACCGAGCTTACAATGGCCGTTGACATACTGGTTCCATCCAGTGCTTGATAGCCGTCCATCCATGTGCTGAAAATGTTTGTGCCCGGGGCAGATACATCTACTGTCTCCCCATAATTTGAGAACGTGGATCTTGTCAATGTAGCAGAGTCCACACTGCCTACAGCCAGGACATTGGAGTAGGTTGCCGGGTAAAGGACGGCGTGCTCATCATCGTTACCTGCCGCTCCCACGACCAGTGCGCCTTTGTCCACAGCGTAATCAATGGCATCTTCAAGGGCTTGCATATTGCTGTAGCTGCCCAGACTCAAATTGATGATATCCGCTCCGTTGTCTGCTGCATAACGGATGCCTTGAATAACCGTGGACATGTAAGTGGTCTTACCTTCAAACACCTTGACAGGCATGAGTTTTACCTTTTCAGCAGCAGAAGCAATGCCCATTTTGTTATTGGTCACAGCTCCCACCAGACCCGCTACATGGGTGCCATGTCCCGACCTATCGACAGGCGGCTCTTCTTCATTAATGAAGTTCTTTCCTTCTACTAATCTACTGCGTAGCTCAGGATGCTTCAGATCAACACCTGAATCGACGATCGCCACGGTAACTTCTTTAATGGGATTGTATTGTTCCCAAGCATCCAGCACCTTCATGACCTGAAAGTCTTGGGATTGATTATGAAAATATGTATCATTCGGCGGAGCAGCTTGTGTGTAAACGAGCTGATCGACCTCAGCATATTCTATGTTTTTATTATTATTCAATTTTGATAGAGTGCCAGGAACGTCTTTTGAAGGTACTGATATGACCTCTAGTTTACCTTCACCCTTGTCTGAAGACTGTGTCGACACTTCACCTTCCTGATCCTTGTGAACCACTAATAGTTGAACCTTCTTCCCATCATCCGCTTGCACTACTCCGTTTGGAAGCAGGGTACAACCCAATAAGAAGACAATTGAAGCGATTATTCTCATTTTCATCAAGCCACTCCTCTCTCCGTTGAATGTCATTTACATCATCTGTAAAAAGTATATAAGATGGTGGAAGGCCTGTCCATGAATTCAAGAAATTTTCAGAATGATAGGCTGAAAGACCTTGATGTTATCTGTTGCCATCTTAAAGAAGAGAGTACTAGTTGATTTCCGCTACAGAATGCTCGCTTTCCGCGGGGCTGGCAGTGAGCCTCCTCGGCTGCGCCTCCGGGGTTTCACCTGTCCAGCTATTCCCGCAGGAGTCGAGCATCCTTCCGCTCCAATCAACTTTTTAAGCATGACTCTTTTAAAAGATATAAATAAAACAAAAATCTTTGCCTATAGCTCTTTTTGCAAAGATTGTTGTTTCTTTAATATGACCTGCCTGGGCTCTGTCAATCAAGTTTGTGCTGAGGGGGAATTTAGTAGAGCTAGCTTTCAACTTAACCATCAAAGTAAGGATAACTGTCTGCGAATGCCCTTTGAGTTTAATTGCTACAAACGCTCAGCATATATTTCTAAAATATGAGCTTTTTTTGTTTGTATATCAGTCAATAGGCAGTCATCACAGAGTGGATTGTAGCGGAAGGTACTTGACTCCTGCGGGAGATAGAGGAAAGGTCGAGACCCCACAGACGGAACGTCGAGGAGGCTCGACTTCCTCCCCGCGGAAAGCAAGTGCCTGGAGCGGAAAGGAACGGTCTATGTTTTCACATCTAACTAAAACAGACGTGATGTAAATCCACAATGTTTACGAAATTGCAATTAAAAAAAGCCACCCGCCATTAATAGCAGGTGACCCTATTAAACTTACACTATTAGTTTGATACTTTTTCTTGAAGGTCTTCTCTAGCACCTTCACCTACTGCACCTTTACCACCAAGTACAGTGACAGAAGTGATTTTGTTCTGGTACAGATATTTCGTTAAGAACGAATCTACTTCTTTCGGTAATCCATTTGGATCTGTCAGTAATAATAATCCTGCGTTATCTGTAACTAGTGGAGCTGCAGATAATGCATCCGGGAAGTTCTTACCGCTCGCAACATATAGCTTATCTGTGCTATTCGCGAACTCTCCAAGAATTGCTGCGAGTGTACCATAACGGTTCACACCAGAAAGGACTTTCACATCAACAGCTACTTTCTTGGCTTCAGCTACTACACTCTCAGGAACAGCAGATTTACCACCAAGCACATAGACTTTCTCGTCTTCAAGGATCGCTTTCGCTTCAGCAGACAGAGCTTTACCGTCTGTTAAAACGATCGGCATGTCGTTGGCACCGGCAATCGCTGCAGCACTCAGGGCATCTGCAAAGTTCTTACCAGTTGCAACGAATACACCATTTCCTTTGAATCCAAGCTCTTGAAGCTTCGAAACGATGGCAAGGTTTGTACCGTAACGGTTTGGCATTCCATCTGTTTCTAAACGTTCGATATCAGAAGAATTGATCGAGATGCTGTTCAATTGTGTAAATACATCGGCAGAAACGACACCTTCTCCACCAAGGATGTACACATTTTCAGCACCAAGACGTTCGATTTCAGCAAGGACTTCCTTAGAAAGCTTCCCATTGCTGCCTACAGGTAAGATTGGGGCATCAATAGCAGATGCTAATGGACCTGCAGATAATGAATCAGGGAAGTTGTATCCAGTTGAAAGGATAACTGTTTTGTATTCATGGTCATCGGCAAAGCCGTCTTTATGAAGCTTCTTGGAAACTTCGATTGCTGTTCCGACACGGTCTTGACCGGAAACTTCAGTGATGATGTCCCCGTCTACCTTGATTGGAAGCAGTGATAATACTTCATCCGTCTTCGCATCTAGTAAATATACAGCACCGATTGAGCTCATAGACTCGGATGGAGTTGTAATGTTTACATCCGTCGTTAATGATTTTCCTACTTTAAGGGTTTGTGAAGCTTTAACATCCACTTTACCTTTCCCTTTTTCACCAGGAGACAGTACACCGAACTCGTTGATTGAAAGATCAAGAGTCGTCGTTGGATCCATTGTTGCATACCCTTCGATTGCGATTTTGTACGTACCATCCGGTAATGAAGTCAGGGAAACTTTTTCGTCGGATGTAGCACCTGCAGAATATGCTACAATATTCTCTTCGGAATCATAGATATATAAATCGACATCATCAGTAGCATGTGATGGATTTGAAGTTTGAACTTCCAAAGATACATTGTTCTTCACTTTGATTTCTTGATAGTAGAATTCATTGTTACCAGGTACCTCTACCTTCTCAGAAGAAAGGTTAGGCGTGCTGAACGGTGCACCGACAACCTTCACATCTCTTGCTTCAGATAAGTAGTTTGAGAATGTAACAGATTTGGTCATTTCAGTTTCAGGTGCAACATGACCCAAATCAATTTCACCTGGTTGAGCAACTACATCCTGAACAACAGCCTCTAATTGATATTTATTTACTTCCTTACCTGCTTGTGGTCCAGAAGTTCCATATACATGTACTTCCCATACCCCTGGTTTAGGAGACTTGAAGACATGATCTTCAACGCCTAATCCACCGGAACCGTATCCTGCATATCCTTGGAATTCACTTACTTCAACTCCATCAGGATTGAATACGATCGCGCGTACGCGGCCTTTATAATCATCATTTTCACTGATCGCATTCAGTGAGAAACGGACTTCACTTACGCCAGGTTTTACGTCAAATGTATAACCTTTTGTTTGAGAAGACTGAACTTCACCTTCTTCGCGGAAGCGGAAACGATTTTCCTGGTTAAACTCATGACCAGTAATGATTGTTTGAGCTGATCTAGCTTCTACATAAGGAGTCGATGCATCATCAAATACTAGAGTCTCAGCATTTACGCCTGTCTCTAATTTCGACTCATCATACTTCACCGTAATCGTTTTGCTTTCTCCAGCTTTAAGGTCTAATTTTGATACAGATGGGCTAATCCAATCGCCAGTCGGGGATACATCAAGGCTCTTAGCTTCATCTGTCTTGTTCTCTACTAATACTTCCACTGTTTCAGGAATTTCTTTATTTCTAACATACAGACCCGGACCGCCGGAGATTTTCTCTCCATGGTAGACTGTTACGTCCACGTCTTTAATGTCTGTGATGAAGTTTTTGCGCAGATACTCATAAGCTGCAGGAACATCGATCAGTCCGCCACCTTCTTGAGCACGGTTATAGCCATCTAAATGATTGGCCGTTTCAATCAACGCTTCACGGGCGATTTCGTAGTTAAATGGAATACGATCTTTCTCCGCTGCCGATTTAAGTAACGCCACCGCTCCAGCTACATACGGTGAAGACATACTTGTACCCTGCATGACTACATAAGGTCCGTTTTGTACCGGGTGAGCAGCATAAGCAGATCCCGGTCCGACGATATCAGGCTTTTGATTCCCTACTTCGTTCGGTCCTACAGAAGAGAAGTACCATAATCCTTGTCCTTCTTTAGGAGTGCCGTCTGCGTTTTTACCGTATGGATAAGAATTGTATTCTTTTGCCCACATGTCTGCCGTGATATGTGCACCAACAGAAATGATAGGTGCTACGTCTCCAGGTGACCCGACTGTGTCTGCACCAGGACCCGAGTTACCGGCAGAAGTAACGAATACGATATCTGTATCTTCACTTAAGACCGTCATTAATTCTCCATAGGATCCTAAACCATCGTTCAGATCCGGGGAAGAACCTAAGCTCAAGTTTGCAACATCGACACCGAATCCACCTTCGGATTCAGGAAGCGCAGCATCGACCATGGCCTTTTGGATACTGAATGTAGGAGCTCCGCCAGCTGCTTTGAACACACGCATACCGACAAGCTCTGCTCCAGGGGCAACCCCTTCACCGGCAACGGCTCCGAATGCATTTGCTTTTGCCGGTCCGTTAGCCGCAGAGATACCTGAGACGTGAGAACCATGGCCGTTGAAATCAGTGAATAAATTAATTTTCTTCAGGCCGACACCAAACCAGTTCAACTCCATATCATTGACACGGAAGTTCGCTCCTAGCATGTCATCATCCACATTCACATCGAATGTACCTGTTTCATTGTTTGCATAAGCTGTTTCATCCGTAAAGTCATTATCCATATCTGTATCGATATAGACTTTGTCCCCTACCAATAGCACAGCAAAATTATCCGAATTACCATTCACTCCATCCGCATTTAAATCCTGATTCGTCCAGTTAGGATTCGTTTTCGGATATGGGTTTGATTCAAACGCTGTTCTTCCAAAGAATAATTTGTCATCGGAAGCGTCAAGCCCTGCTGTATTATATGTAGTTTCCCCTACTGTAATGGAGTCACCTTCAGCATGTCCTTTATCGAATAGCACGTCTCCCTCAGAAAGGTAATTGATATCGTCACCTAAGTATTCTTTGTAGCGCTCTTCAATGCCGTAAGCAAGTCGACGATTCGAAATAGTGTAATCCCTTACACCAACAATTTTAGAATCACCATATTTACGGGTTCCTTCTTCTAAACCTTCCGTAAAGGATTCGTGACCCGGATCTGGACCTGAGTCAATGATCCCGATACGTGTACCAGTACCATCAAACTTATCGTGGAAGTCATCCACTCCGGTAGGAGCATGGGTTTCAGCCTGATTCGGTTTTACGACCGCATCCTCATCCACTTTATTTTGATCCTTCACTTCAAGCTCAGGGTCATTTACTTCCCCTAATTGGATTTCAGCATTCTTTCCTACTGTGCGGACACTCTTAAGATCAAGAACTTCCATTACCTTGCGTGTTGGTACGTCCGCTAAGTAAACATAGTTCTTATAATTCTGTTTCACCTTAACGCCAAGCTTCTCTAATTGACCAGTCGCATCTACTTTACCGTTACCTACGATGACAAGCTCTTGAACAGCTTGATCACTCATAGACAGTGCCACAACTTCTGAGAAATTCGAAACCTTGAACTTTTTCGTTTCCTGTAAAGCGGCTTCCGCTTTATCAGGATTGAAAGCTGTTACTCCAGCGAACGAGGAAGCTACTAAAGCTGCACTTGCCATGACCGAAAATACCTTTTTCTTAAACGTCAATCCCTTTTCCCCCTTGATAGATTAATAGTAATGGTCCGAAATACTCCGTATCTTCCAAAATAATATAATTATGGAAAAATTCGAACTCTATTTTCCATTTTAATCTCAGTTAGTTCTTTAGTCAATAAAAGGAGATGTTATTTTCAGAAAAAATAATATATTTTTACTATTGTGTTTTCAGTTTTATTAAATTACTTATTTAGATTGTTTTCTTGTTGCTTAGCAAGTGCTGGTTGATTTCCGTTACAGGTGCTCGCTTTCCGTGGGGCGTGAGTTGAGCCTCCTCGGGCTTTGCCCTGCGGGGTCTCAACTTTCCCGCTATTCCCGCAGGAGTCGAGCACCTTCCGCTTCAATCAACATAATGAGAAATATTTCACCTTTCACAAGACACAATAAGAATTCTACTATCTATTAGAAATAATTATTAAAAAGAAAATGTTTAAGGACTATTGAATCGGGTAAATAGAAAAAAACTGCCTGCCGATGGCAAACAGTTTTTCTATCTTTCTATTAATTTACAACTTTTAATTTACAACTTTCACTGCGCCTAGATAACGAGGCTTCCAGTATACGTTATTCATACTTGTGATTTCCACTCCATCATTACCGGCATGGATGAATTGGTTGTTTCCGATATAGATCCCGCCATGTGATGGGCCTGGTTTGTATGTTTCAAACATGACGATATCGCCGACTGCCGGTGTGCTTGAGCGGCTTCCGAAGTTCCAGATGTCAGATGTCGTTCTGGGCAGGTCAATCCCATATTTATCATATACGTAGTTAAGATAACCACTGCAATCAAAACCGCTTGGAGTCGTGCCACCCCACTTGTAAGGTGTTCCAATATATTGTTTTGCCGTCTTGATTAAACCATCTGTATCAAATCCAAATAGACTTTGGGCTTTCTCTGATATAACGGACGTTCCACCGATGATCGTAAACTGATTGATACCCAATTTATCCACTGTCGACTTAACGGAAGTCGGGACATTATTGGATTGAATCAACATAACAGGCGAGCCTTTTTTGGCTGCAAGAACGGACCCTGTCAAGGCATCAGCATAGCTTTCACCCGTGGCAATGACTGAACTATTTGTAGCAGAATAATATTTCTCGGCGACTTTTGTTGCCGTATCATAGCGATCTTTGCCGGAAATACGGGTGGCTCTTGGCAATTGATTCTTAACGCCGTCACTTACCACGCCTGTACCCCCTACAAGAATGGAAGAACTATATTTACTTAACGCTTTTTTCGTCTCTTCAGGGACATGATTTTTCTCTGTTAATAGAATCGGCATTGATTTACTTGCAGCAACAGGTGCAATCGCAAGACTATCAGGAAAATCCCTACCGTATGTAACAATGGCTTGTGATCCGCCTACTAACGCAGCGATTTTTGCCGCTGTTTCATATCTATTTTCCCCTGCCACCCTTGTGCTTGTAATGCCTAAACCCTTAAGCTGAGTTTCAACTGAAGGTGAAATAACTGAACTTCCACCTAATATGTATGCTTTACTTGGATTTAATCGATCCAGCTCTTTTTTCACGCTATAAGGAATACTGTCTTTGGTTACTAATAATATAGGTGCGTTATACTTATCCGCTAATGGTGCACCTGCCAACGCATCGGGAAAGTTATTCCCCACTGCAATGACGACGGTACTGGCACTGGTCCATCCCTCTTTAGAAACTTTCACTGCCGTTTCATACCGGTCGACACCGCTTACTCTCTCTATCTGTGTACCTGCAGCTGATGCAGGGTTCTGGAAAAACAACAGGAACATGAAGCTTATTACCGTGACGAAAGTAATAGATACAGGTTTGCGATAATTAGACATTTCTCAATTCCCCTTCTCTATAAATCTACAAAAACTATCTTATCATTAAAATTTTCAAAATAATTTTACATTTATGTAACAATATTCGTCATATTTACCCCTTTTTTGTAATATACTCTCCTTCAAACGACACAAAAAAGCCCATTCCTGTTGTCGGAACGGGCCTTTTTGTTATTCGTTTTCTTTATTCCAATACTCCAATAGTCCTTCTCTCATGGAGAACTTTGGATTAAAACCTAATGATTTAAGCTCAGAAATATCAGAGTAGGATTCTTTTATATCTCCCGAACGTTCTTCCAGCTGTTCGATAGGGAGTTTTGTTTTGGTAATTTCTTCGTACATGCCTATCAGTTCGTTCAAGCTTGTTGAGTCTCCTGTACCGACGTTAAAAACTTTACCGATTGCTGCCGGATCTTCAGATACGAGAAGATTCGCCTGTACAACGTCTTTTACATAGATGAAGTCCCTTGTTTGTTCGCCGTCTCCATATAAGGTGAAGTTGGTTTCTTCTTTGTTTACCAGCTGTTTGAACTTATCTGTTAAGATCGATACCACACCCGAATATGGTGACGATGGATTTTGTCTGTTTCCAAAGACATTGAAGAAGCGAACGGCCGTCGTCGGGATGTCGTATAATCGGCTGAATGCGAGCACATATTGCTCCGAGGCAAACTTATCGATGGCATATGGGGTCAATGGTCTGATCGTTGACGTTTCTTTCTTGGGAAGCGTCGGCTCATCCCCGTACACCGCTGCAGAAGAAGCAAAGACAAAGCACTCCAATCCTCCTTGTTTGCGTGTTTCTTCCAACAAGTATAAGGTCGCTTCCAGATTGGTTTGATGGGTATGAAGGGGATCTTCTACTGAAGCCGCTACACTGGCAATCGCACCTAAATGAAAGACTTTCTTGAATTGATGTTGTTGAAAGAGCTTTTCAATGGTTTCTTTAGAAGATATATCCCCTTCTACAACGGTTAACTTATCGTCCTTCGGAAGGTTATCCATTGAACCCATCGAGAAATTATCTATCACTACCACTTGTTCGTTTTTGTTTAATAATTCTTCTACAATATGAGAGCCGATGAAGCCGGCCCCTCCTGTAACAAGGATCTTGCTCATTTATGTTGTTCCCCTTTCAGTATGGAGAGTTATACTTTTAATTTTTCACTGATGTAAGTATAGCAAAAATCACAATCGGATTCTATTCGGTCATTAAAATGTAAAACACCCTTAATTTTACCCTATTCATTCTTTCTAAAAACGTTTCTATTCCTGTCAAAAAAAGGCGAAAAATATTTAATTGAAACTATCTATGCAAACGTTTCAAACGCGATTATACTATTCTAGATGTTATGAAATAGTGGTACGGGATTACCATAGACATCAGCTTAAAAACAGATCAAAACTATCGGGGGAAAGAAAGATGAAAAAGTGGTTCACTGCTTCAGTTGGTTCAGCACTGCTTGCATCAAGTTTATTTGGGGGATCGGTATTGGCGGAAAGTCCTTCTCAAGAAAAGATGGAGCTTTTAGGCTACGATCGCGAGGGCTTCTTCGTTGAGGAAGAGCCAAATAATACGTTTACCAATTCCAATGAAATTGTTCTTGAGGATGCCGCAAAAGGGACATTCACAAAAGATGATGTGGATATGTATAAGATTCAAGTAGACAATGACGATCCATTGGTGATATACGGAGGATCATGGGACGAAAATCCCGGGATTCTATTAGATGTCACTCTATACGATGAAAACAAGAATGTTATAGAAGCAAATGAAATAAGTTCAGATGTGACAGATGGTTTCATGGCCGATTACACTGTTACACCAGGCACTTATTATATGTCTGTCAAGGATAAAAAGAATCTCGCAACTGGCGAAGAGTATGTAGTGATTCCCTCTCAATTCACATTTGAATCATACGTAGACCGTATTTTCGGTGCAGACCGCTACGAAACCGCCCTTGAAATTGCTTTGCAGGGGTGGGGATACGGGACAGATGAAATCATCCTGGCTACAGGAAGCAACTTCCCGGATGCATTGGCCGGTGCACCGCTTGCGTATCATAAAGATGCTCCTATTCTATTAACTACTAAAGGTTCCCTTCACCCATCTGTGGAGGAAGCGATTTATGAATTGGGTGTCAATAAGGTTACGATTCTTGGGGGTCCAGGCGTCATTTCAAATGATGTAGTGGATGAATTAAAAGCACTTGATGTATCTGTTGCACGCATCAGCGGCAAGGACCGTTACGAGACGGCAGTGGCCATCTCTAAAAAGCTGCCAAGCAATGACGCTGCCGTAGTCGTCAGCGGAAAGAATTATCCTGATGCCCTATCGATTGCGTCCATCGCTGCACAATACGGATACCCTATTCTACTATCTGACAAAGAAAGCATCCCGGCAACAACGCTGACACAGGCGAAAACATACGAGATGAACTATGTTATTGGCGGGACCGGGGTCATCAGTAATACAGTCGCTAAGAAGCTGAACGATCCGATGAGGATTGCAGGTGCAAATCGCTATGAAACCAATGCAAATATCATCCGCGATTTTAACGTTCCTACTAACTTCGTCTTCGTTGCGACGGGAACTCATTTCGCCGATGCTTTAACAGGTTCGGTTCTTGCTGCAAACTGGGGAGAGCCGTTGTTACTGACACCTCCAAATGAGTTACACCCTGACATCAAAGACTTAATGATGGATTACACATTCGGTGTAACGATCCTTGGTGGAGAGAAAGCGATCCAACCTAAGGTAGAGGACCAGATTTGGTCGATCATTGAAGGAAACGAATAATACTGAACGCGCTCTTTTGAGGAGCGCGTTTTTTATTTTGAATATTATATAGAATTTTCTGTATATTAATGGTAAAATAGTAGCATATTTTACACTATACATAAGAAAGAAGGCATACTACTTATGGAGTCTCTTACACAAACAGTCGCTACTATCTTTAAAAAACTAGTCATACATCTTGACAAGGACGAACTTCGCGAAGAGGTAAATAATCAATTACTCCAAACGATGAAAAGCTCATCAACAGAGGATGAATACACAAAAAACTTGGTGAAAGCCATTGTTTTTCATGTTGAATCAACAAAAGCCCTGCATGGAATTCTGCAGCCACTCCTGTTAAATTCAAAATATCCTAGCCTGGATGGTGTTTCGCAGCTCATGAATCGCGCACAGGCACGCATTGATAAGGACATGGAGGGACTGATCCCCCTTTACCACGATCAGATTGTGAGTGAAGTATCCGTCAATGATTTCGTCACTCAGTTGGAAATATACTTTACGACGAGCTTCACGGAACTTCGATTAACGTACCGCTTCGTCGACGCATTCGGTACAGAGAGTAATAAAGAGCTGTTCCAGCCTTTATTCGATTTTCCAGGTGAAGAAGTAGGAGAAAGCATCTTGAAATACACAAGAACCTATGCAAGCCTCCTATTTGAAAAAACACTAAAGCAGCAATAGCAAAAGGTCCGTCCCCCAGGTTGAGGGACGGACCTTCTTCTATACTTTCAAATACCACTTCTTCTTATGACAGACAAAGGCAACGATGGTCCAAAAGACCAGGTTTAATAAGCCATAAGCCAGCTGCGGATGAGGGGCAAACGTTGCCACCCATTCGTTTATCACTCTGGAGAGCGATTTTTCAATGCCGTCATCCGTCACCGAAAGATGAATTAGAACGGACCCGAGCATGAATTTACCGAAATAGATCAAGAAGCTGTTGCGTCCATATGCTTCCAGGAACCAAACAACCGGCTTCAGTGCTGTCTCTTTGGCATCTTCTTTTCGTTTATCAAAAATAAGATACAAAATCGATAGCATACCAGCTGAGAATCCAACGGCCAATAGAGCAAACGCAGGTGTCCATAAGCGTTTGTTATACGGGAGGAAATGATCCCAAGCGAGAGAGACGGCAATCAATAGAGCGCCTATCCCCAATAGTTCCCGCCATGCCCCCGTCTCCTTGCGGGTCAAGATCAATCGCCCGAATGCATATCCGAAAAGGACATTTGATAAGGCGGACAAACTGGTGACCAGTCCTTCAGGATCATACCCACGCTCGCCATGATGGTATAAATGCTTTTCGCCGAACACTGCGCTATCAATTGCGTGTGAAGGATTACATTCAGGCTGAGGCAATCCGCCTTCACAGGATTGACCTGTATAAAGGATGAGGCCCCCATATACCGACGATACCAACAACGCAATCAACATTAACTTCAAAGGAGATTGCACAAACTTGGTGATCGCTACCGTTACAACTCCAAGAAGGGCAAACATCTGTAAAACCCCGGTCAGTCGAATGGTCGAAAAATCCAACGTCCATTCCACAATGATCGTAAAAATGATGCCGTACACAATCAAGCGGACGGTCCGCTTTAAAATCTTCTCCCATTTCACCCCGCGCTGGTAGGCGATCGCCATGCTCACACCAAAAATGGTGATGAACGTAGGTAAAATGATATCAATCAACGTGACCCCATACCATTCCGCATGACGGAAATAGGGATAGTCCACCTTCCCATAAGGAATCGTACTCAAAAACACAGATAATGCTACAATAATCCCTCTCAGCATATCGAGGGAATAGACTCTTTTTTTCTTTTTCACTTCTACCTGTTTCTCTGTTGGTTGAACTTGTTCCATACTCCGTTCCTTTCACTTCACGTTCTATACTTTCCTACTATGAAAGTATACACCAGCCCCAAAAACTTTGATAGAATCAATTAGTAAAGATTTAACTATTTTCTCATCTGGAGGTCCGCATGCGAGTTATCTATCTTTCTCTCATTTTATTACTATCCACGTCACTAAGCGCTTGTACCCTTTTTGAAAAAGAACCTGATACCTCTGTCTTTTACGCCCCGCACGCAGACGACGAAACGCTCAGTTTAGGTCCTTCCATCCTGCGGCAAATTGACAAGGGAAATGAAGTAGCGGTGGTGCTTCTTTCACATGGTGAAGCTAGCCAGTCGATCAACAAAGTCAATGAAAACTTACAAGAAAAAAACCTCCCACCCATTTCGAAAGAAGAATTCGGTGACTCCCGGGTAAAGGAATTTAAGAAATCCGTTGAAGAATTAGGAGTCAAGCCAGAGAACGTTTATGTATATGATCTTCTCGATGGTGAGATCAAAGAAGACCAAGTCATGACGATCATGAATGAAATGAACGAACGCTACCCTGAAGCAAGACATCATGCCTTGTCCTATCATGACCCTCACCAGGACCATGCCGCGTCAGGAGAAGCTTTAAAAAAACTGGTTGAAGACGGGACCATTCAATCGGCCCTCTATTACCTGCCTGTTCAAGAATTTGAGAATTTGGAGTACGATGACACTTATCCTGTGCCTGATGAACTGAGTGATGAGTATACTAAGAGTTTGGATTCTTATCGGATTTGGGAGCCTGGTGAAGGGTTCTATCGGATTGGGTATACTTCGGTGGAGTCTTATTTTGTGGAGGCTGGGAAGTTTGGGGAGAGTCGTTGGCATAGGTAGAAAAAACATCCCCTCGTGTAAGTGGGGATGTTTTTTATTTGTGTGGTAGTGGCACCTATAGCCTTACCATCATTCAATGAGCTCCAACGCCATCTTTCTTTCTTGCAAATCTATAGTTACCTTATAATCGATCGTTTTCAAGTAGTACATTCCGTTAGTTTGATCGACAACGGTTGCTTTCTCGATTAGATCTTGAAGTTCAGGACTATCTGTATCGATATCTTCAATGATTATTGCATTAGAAAGTAACTCGTCATTAAAGCGATACGTAATTTTGTCGAAGGAGTACTCAAGAAGTTTTCTCCCATAAGAATCCGTTCTTTCATTTGTTAATTCTAATAGATCTTCTTTTATTTTGTCATAGTCCATCTCTAAATAGGCTAAATAATAACTGTATGAATTGGTGAATATCTCTGGAAGAAAATCCAGCATCTCTCGAATGGAAATATCTAAAGGTTCTTGTGGATTATATAAAAGTTTTACTTTATCTGCTTTGATAAAAGAATTGACTCCATTCTCATTGATACTATAAAGGTCCCCGATTTTCTTATCGACATATATTTCAGTTCCGAATTCCATCGTTCTACTAACGTTATCCAAAGATTTATCCTCATAGACCTTTACACTCTCGGTTGAAATAACCGCATTTTGACCTACAGGTATTTCTTCTATTTTTTCAGGCTTTTCATCCCCTGCATCAGGATCTAATAAGGCATTGCCCTTGAACATGCTTGTTAAAGAACTGAATGGTTTTAAGTCGAACATTTGAAGAGTGAAGAAAGATAGTAAGACAGTAAGTAATAAAATGGTCAACGAACTTAGCACTCTCTTGATGAATGATTCCTTTTTGACGTGATTCCCTGCTCGAGATATATTGCTTCGATTGAATTGTTCATTCAGCATTTCCTTGCGATACACTTTTTTCTCTTCTTCATTTAAATCATTAAACCAGCTTATGAACTCTTTATAGTTATCCAATACCTCTTTCTTCTCACCAAATTCTTTTAGCTTTCCGAAGTGAATCCACATCACTCGATCTGAAAACGAGCGAACTTGCCCAACAGAATGGCTAATGAAGAAAATGGTCTTGCCCTGCTTTTTGAATTCTTCTATCTTTTTCAGGCATTTGTCGTAGAAGGTGCTATCTCCAACAGAAAGAGCTTCATCTATAATAAGGATATCAGGGTTTGTATGGGCAGAGATTGCAAATCCCAGCCTCGATCTCATACCACTGGAATAGTTTTTGACTGGTTGTTCAATAAAATCGCCTATGTCAGCAAATTCTATAATTTCAGGAGTTACTCTTTTAATCTCCCTTTTATCCATACCAAGCATTAAACATTTCAACTCGATGTTTTCAAGTCCACTCAGGTTATTATTCAAGCCC
The DNA here is from genome assembly GCF_041889765.1 of Rossellomorea sp. FM04394. Classification (NCBI taxonomy): domain Bacteria; kingdom Bacillati; phylum Bacillota; class Bacilli; order Caryophanales; family Bacillaceae; genus Rossellomorea; species Rossellomorea sp. FM04394. The sequence continues at coordinate 4,201,599 of NZ_CP168654.1, forward strand.
GCAGAGATTGCAATCAAGGAAGGATCACCATTCATTTCAATCGTTCCGGAGCTTGGTTGTACAACTTCAGCAAGCAGATTAGAAAGGGTGGACTTTCCGGATCCATTGATCCCAATAACCCCGATACTTTCTCCATCATTCACTTCAAACGAAACATCTTGCAAGGCAAAGAAGTTTTTTGAGCTTTTCTTAATGCGAAATAGATCGAATAATTTGTGCAGCTGCTTCTTATTAAAAGTATAGCTCTTTGAGACATTTTTAAATTTAACTTTTGGCTTCATTACATACAAGCCTCCGAACTACAAGTAATCAATGAATTTTTTTCTGAATTTCATATGAAGACTAGAACCAATATAAAGCAAGAAAATAGTGACAATCCAAAAATACATTAGAAAATTTACATCTTCGAAGAACCATATGTTATACAGAAATGTATTTCTATATCCATCAATCAGGTAGTAAATTGGATTCAATTTTATGATTGGATCAAAAATATCAGGCATCATATGAATGTCCCATAATATAGGGGATAGATAAAACAACATTCTTAAAGTCGATTGTAACAAAGATTGAAAATCCCGAACAATTGTAGAGAATGTCGAGAACAATAATGTTGTAGCGTAAAGAAATACTATTGTACAGAAGAGATAATACGGTAACTGCAGCAAGTAAAGACTAGGTGTGACTCCGTTAAAATAAAGAATGACCACCATCAAAGTCAACATCACAAGAAAATTAAAAAAGTTACTCAGTATACTCACAGAAGGTAAGATACTTATCGGGAATTTCATTTTAGATACCAGCTTAATTTGCTTGAATACGCTGTTTGATCCTTGATTAATGGATGGGCTGATAAAGAACCAAGGTATTATGCCTACAATCAAGAAGGTGAAAAATGGATAGCCATTTACTTCTCCACCGCCTCTGATCCCTAATCCAAATATTAGCCAGTACACAGCGATTTGAATGGCAGGGTTTAAGAATTGCCATAGGACCCCGAGGTAATGCATCAAGTATTTACCCTTAATTTCATAGGTAGCCAGTCGAAGCATCAAATGAATATTTGTTAATTGTTCTTTAATTATGAGAAAAACGAATTTCATAGTATAGCTTCCTTATTATTAATCTAGTTATTATTCTTGGAAAGTGTTCAATTGGTTTTAACCCACATTACTAATAATATCGATTGTTTCCTCCAAGGAAAGCTTCTGTTTTGAATGAGGGTCTGCGTATCTTGGATATAAGATATACGCGCCAGCAAACAATTCTTCGATACTTAACGTTCTTTTTCTTCTGCTGACTAATTGACGATCATCCGTCAAGCCCCAACCAGAATAAAAAGGCGCCCCCAGAGTAGTTACTTTTATGCCTCTGATCAAGGCTTCAAAACCAGAAAGGGATGTAATCGTATAGACGTGATCGATTGTTTCAAGTGAATCAACAAGACTTAATGGTTCCTCAATTACTCTGGCAAGATGCTTAATTTCTTGAGGATCGGATTGTAAAGGTCTTCTCCCTGTCAAAACATCTGGATGAGGTTTGTATATGATTTCTGCATCCGGGTTTTCTTTTCTGGCTAAGATTACTGCATCGTTGTTAGTCCATCTAATGGCGCTGCCTTTTTGTATCGAAGCATCGTCTTCGACTTGACCAATAACCAGAATGCGCTTAGTGGTTTTAATGCCATATAGTTCTTCAATATTCCTCTTATCCACATGATTATATTTACTTATTCTAAGATGCAACAATTTGTCTATCGCTTGTCTTGCTCTATCGATGATTTCAGGTTCTTCATTAAATCTAAAGGTATTTAATAGGTGTTCCAAGTCACTTTCTTGTGTTGAGTCAAAGTACATCCCTTTCTTATCCAAAGAGATGGAGTAGGGGGGAGAATGCAATGAGCCCAGCCCCTTAGAGCGTACAAAGCCATCCTCCAACCTATATATGGGAATATTATGCTTGAATGCATAATCTCTTATGCTAGGGTCTTCATTGAATCCCCAAATAATGAATACTTTTCGGTCATATTTTTCAACACTATATTTCAGTATTCTTATATTCGTATGGAATGGAACGATTTTTATATCATACTCATTCAAGAAAGCATCCATATAGTTGCTTTTCCAATCTGAAATCTTAAAAAGATAAGCGACCGTTTTTCCGGATTCACCTTTTTTATCATTAACTAGGAAAATGATTGTTTTATATATAATATATAAAGGTTTTATTGTTGTTTTAATGACTTTTTTTAACTTTTTCATATTAAATAGTATATCATTCATTGTCCTTATTTTTTAACAGTGGCTTTACTGATATTTATTGACTTCGAATCATTCTGCTGAAATAGACTATTAAATAAGTCTGTTTCTCTTAAGGATTTAAGGTTATCCATTGAGATACCTACAACACTGCTTTGTTTTAGAGGTCCCTGAATTTTATAAATCCAGTATAGAACTAAGAGCTCATCACTTGGAATGTGCCCTAATGTACCTACTAATTCTTTAAAGTATGAATGAGGATAGCTTTGCGGGATTTTTTTCATTATTAATAAATGCTTTAATAAGTCACTTGCGTCCTCATCCGCGTGCAGGTAATTTGTTTCATTTAACAAAATTAAATCTATTTCATTAAACAGTCTGCCAACGTTGGTACTCTCACCCGTCTTGGCTTTTCTGAACCATACATTGGTTTTCGTTCCTAAGTGAATGGAGTTAGGATAGTCGACATTAAAGTTATTTATTCTGATAACGACCTTGTGGCCATCAATAAAATCACCTTGCTCTTGAATGGTTTTCTCTTCCCCTACCACGCAAACGCTGCCCTCAGCCTGAGCTATTTTGGATTCAAAGGAACCCTCTAATGACAGTATGGTTCTATAAACCTCTTGAGCGTTGGATAATCCATTATTACTTTCAGGACCAACCAATGACGATAATGCTAAATAAGGTATGTCCGTTACTTTCACCTTTGATTTTTTGACCAGCTTTTTCGCCTCTGAATAGTATCCGGCATTATTGTAAATTGCCGCATACTTTATGAGATCATTGCCAGGAACCTTTTTTCTTCTTTGGATGATCTCTTGAATAAACTGAATTACTTTTTTATTTGGCCCTTCCACGCACCATAACAAATCAATCAGCTCGTTCAGTACCGCAATCTTTCGGTCATGTTTCAAGGATTCGTATAAATTGTCAATCGCAGTTGAAAGTTCACCCATCTCTTTAAAAGCTAAAGACCTGGTATAATAAAGAGACCAATCGATGTTTTTATTTTTACTTTCTATCAGGGTATCAGAAAGCTGAATAACCTCTTTGTATGCTTCTTTCTCCAACAATATTTGAAGCATATCCATACTCCACGCAAATTCAAGCTCTTTGTCATCAACTTGCTGTATGGCTTTATTCACTAATGTTTCCGCTTCTAATAATCTTCTGTTTTTGAATAATTCTTTACCTATCATGTAGGTATTCTTTGCAATCATTTTGTCTAATATCAGAATTGCCTCTTCTAGATCAATCCGTTCATTTGTATCAGGATTTAAATATCTAGGATAGATAACATATGCTGCCGCGAAAAGTTCTTCAATTGTTACTTTCCTGTTTCTCCTCGGCGTTTCTTGTCTATCATCGGTCAGTCCCCATCCAGCATAAAATGGAGCACCAAAACAAGTGACTTTAATTCCCCGTATCAATGCTTCAAATCCTGCTAAAGATGTGATGGTATATACATGATCGATTGTTTCCAGGGCATCTACAAGACCTAATGGTTCTGTAACAACCTTTGCAATGTCGGTTACATCCATAGGGTTTGAGTACGCTTTTCGATACCCTCCCAAGACGTCCGGATGGGGTTTATAGATGATTTCTGCATCTGGATTTTCCTCGTATGCCGCTCTTACCAGATCGTTGTTTTGGATTGATCTTGCACATCCATAGCGAATCGATGCATCATCCTCAACCTGCCCGATGACGAGTATTCTTTTTTTCTTTTTCTCCCCATAAATTTCGCTTATATCGGTTCGGGCTGTATGATTATATTTACTTACTCCCATGTTAATCAACATATTCATACTGCGACTTGCGGAGTCGATCACTTCTTTATTGTCTTCAAAGTTATAAGTCTGAATGATTTCTTCTAAATCGGATGCTTCCCTGGAATTAAAGTAAAGGGTTTTAGAATCGACAGCAATGGATAACGGTAGAGTGTGTGCAGCACCTAAACCTACTGACCTTACAAACCCATCTTCTACCCTGTAGACTTTTATGTTTTTTTGTTCAGCATATTTAATCAAATCTTCTTCTTCTTTAAAACCCCAGATAATGAACACTTTTTCTTCATATTGATTGAAATAAGGTTCTAATCTATCCATGTTTCCATTTCCAAATACAAAGGCGGTTCTATATTCGTTGAAAAAGTGACTCATGTGTTCTCTTTTCCAAGGATTGAAGCCAAACATGAAGGCTACAGGTTTGTCCGAAGAATCCCAATTAGACCCTATTGTTTGAAAAGGTAGTTTCCCAGTAGCCGGACTTTTTTTACTTTCATACAGTCCTGCCTTTTTAAGAACTTTTTTAGTAAGTTTCTTCATTTTTTTAATACCACTCATTCTTCTTAATTCCTTTCTGTTTGAAAATCCATACCAAAAGAAAACACTAGTTTTGCAGGGGTATCTGACTAACTAGTGCTTCAATTTAAATTAAAAATTCTCTCTTAGTGCATCCAGCATTCGATTATATTCCTCTGTTGTGATTTTTTCTTTCGTGTTCTGTTGAGTAGCTCGTTCTAATAGAGGAATTCCTTTAGTGTTTTCACCAGATGCTCTCGGTACTAAATGAAAATGTAAGTGTCTTACTTGTTCACTAATGGTCAGAGAGTATAAACGATCTATGTTAAGTACTTCTCTGAGAACTCCTTCGGTTTTTTTAATTAATAATCCGATTTGCATAAGTTCCTCATCAGTAAGGTCTGACCAATTTTCAACATGCCTTTTCGGTTCCAAATACAAATAACCTAAAACTTGTGAATCATAAGATCCCGGTGTAATCATCCAATATTCGTTTTCATATAATGGAGTTTCTATCGTTTGATGTTTTTCACAGATTGGGCAACTTTTCATAGAAAGCACTCCTTTATTATTGAACAATCAATACCTTACCATCAAGATAGTCCTGTATAAGGGAATGGTAATCATATTGTTCAGCCAAGATGTTATCGATGACCTCCCTGACAGCTCCCTCGCCGCCATTGGAAATTGTTACATATTGAGCATACTCTTTCACAATGCTGACCGCATTGTTTGGAGCCACTGGCAATCCAACTTTTGTAAGGACAGGAAGATCATTAATATCGTCACCGACATAACAAACTTCAGCAAGGCTGATCTGCATGTCCTCCATAATCTCTTCAAGTACCGTTAATTTATCGTGGATGCCTTGATAAACGTATTTAATTTTTAATTCTTCTGCTCTTTTTGAAACAGCTTCTGACTTACGACCTGTGATGATCGCTGTTTTGATGCCTGTATAATGAGCCAGACTGATTCCCATTCCATCCTGTGTATGGAATGGTTTGTATTCAACCCTATCAGAGCCGATATACAACTTCCCGTCTGTTAGTACTCCATCTACGTCTAAAACGATTAGTTTGATATTATTCTTCATCTTAAAACCTCTTATAATCCCAGGTTCACTAAATCTTGAATGTGAACCATGCCGATTGGTGTGTTAAATTCGTCCACAACAGGAAGCACATTTACTTTCTCTTCTTCGAGAATCTTCAATGCTTCTGCAGCTAAAGCATTTTCCTCAATAACAACAGGGTTGGGGTTGTAAAGATCAAATACTGAGCTATTCAGAATGTCTTGAGAAGCTGTAATCGCTCTACGGATATCTCCATCTGTCAATATCCCCATTAACCTATTCGTATCATCCACAACACTCGTTGCTCCCAACCCTTGGGCTGTCATCAGGAATAATGCATCTTGAATCGATGTTGTTGGTGTAACCAGTGGATTCTTACTCGATGCAAATACTACATCCTTCACCGTCATCAATAGTCTTCTTCCTAAAGACCCACTCGGATGGAATAGAGCAAAATCACTTGGGCCGAACTTTCTTGCTTTTAGTAGGGCAACCGCTAAAGCGTCTCCTAATGCTAACGTCACTGTTGTACTTGTTGTAGGGGCTAATCCTAATGGACAAGCTTCATCCACCTTTCCAATACTTAGGGCAAGATCTGATTTCATCCCGAGAGTAGATTCGGTGTTTTTTACGATTGCAATCATTTTTGCACCGATTTTTTTAATGGACGGGATCAGGCTTAAAACTTCTTCTGTTTCCCCACTATTGGAAATCGCAATGACAACATCATGTCTCGTCACCATTCCTAGGTCACCGTGTAATCCCTCTGATGGGTGAAGGAATAAAGAAGGCGTTCCTGTGCTCGCCATTGTAGCGTTAATTTTTCTACCAATGATTCCTGACTTACCCATTCCCGTTATGACTACTCTTCCCTCGCAATTCAAGAGCATGTCTAACGCTTCGTTGATGGAATCCCCTATGGTGTTTGTTAAAGCTAAAATCGCGTTTGCCTCTTTTTCCAAAACATCCTTTACCACTTCAGTGAAATCAACAGTTTTTACGCTTAGCATATCGTTCCTCCTACTTAATGATTAGTATTGTTTGATTAGTCGATCGATTTCTTTAATTGGCTTAAGCACTTCTTCCAGCTCATGCAATTTGACCATATTCGGGCCGTCAGACATAGCTTCATCCGGATTCGGGTGAGTTTCCATAAAGATAGAAGACACTCCTACAGATGCAGCCGCTCTTGATAGATAAGGAACGAATTCTCTCTTACCGCCAGTCGTTGTACCGTTTCCTCCTGGAATTTGAACGCTGTGTGTAGCATCGAATACAACCGGTGCTCCTAATTCACCCATTGTCACTAGTGAACGCATATCAACAACAAGGTTGTTATAACCGAATGTTGTACCTCTTTCTGTTAAAAGGATACGATCATTTCCTGTTTCTTGAACTTTTGTCACAACGTTTTTCATATCCCAAGGTGCAAGGAATTGACCTTTTTTCACATTGATGATTTTGTTTGTTTTCGCTGCAGCAACCAATAGATCTGTCTGTCTGCAAAGGAAAGCCGGGATTTGGATGATATCCAGGACTTCTCCTGCCATTTCAGCTTGTCCAGCTTCATGGATGTCTGAAGTTACAGGAAGATCAAATTCTTTCTTTACTTTCGCAAGGATTTCAAGACCTTTCTCGATCCCAGGTCCTCGATCTGAATGGATGGATGAACGGTTCGCTTTATCGAAAGAAGCTTTGAAAACATATGGGATTCCTAGTTTAGTAGTGATTTCTTTAACCGTTTCTGCGGTTTTCATTACAAGCTCTTCGCTTTCGATCATACAAGGACCCGCGATTAGAACGAACGGGTTATTCCCACCGAATTTAATGTTGTCGTTTAAGATGATTTCTTTTGTCATGATGCATTTCCTCCTAATATTCTTTCTACTTTTGCTATATCTTCCGGTGTATCTACACCGACAGCTTCGTATGTTGTTTCAAACACCTTAATTTTGAATCCATTTTCAAGTAATCTCAGTTGCTCAAGCATTTCCAGTTCTTCGAGTGGCGATTGAGGCAGATTGACAAATTCGCCAAGGATATTCTTTGGATATCCATAAATGCCTAAGTGCTTATAGGTTTTAGCCGTGGCAAGACCCGAACGGTTGAACGGGATGTTTGACCTTGAAAAATAAAGGGCATAGTCATTAGTGTCCGTTACTACCTTTACTATGTTCGAGTCATCCTTATCTTCGTCATTGTTTATTTCAACTTTAGCCGTGATCACAGCATCTGACGATTCCTTGGCATGTGAAATGAGCAAGTCGATAAGTTCAGGTTTGATTAGCGGCTCATCGCCTTGAATATTCAAGAAGAAATCTCCTTCAACCTTAGAAGCCACTTCTTGAATTCGGTCCGATCCCGTTTCATGGGAAGTGCTGGTCATAACGGCTCTTCCTCCAAAGCTTTCTACCACTTTACTGATCTCTTCATGATCTGTTGCCACAATTACCTCATCGATCAGTTTACTTTGTTTCGCTCTTTCATATACATGTTGTATCATTGGTTTTCCCAAGATAGGCGCTAATGGTTTTCCAGGAAACCGGGATGAACCATATCTAGCAGGTATGACGGCTACAAATTTCATGTTCTCTTTCCTTTCTTTGGTTGTTCGTATCAATTCGATCAGCTATTTTTTCTGCTGTCAGCTTATTGCGGGATTGAATAGAACCTTCTATTTGATAGATAAACCTTAAGTAATAGATGAATTTTTGAATCCTCGTTTTGTTAATGGGTTTTTGCAGGGTACCTTTGAGTACATCGGTTAATTTATCAGGAGAACTGCAATGATCCACTACACCTTCTATATTATAAAAAGCTTCACCGAGAGTGATCACTTTTTTGTTTCTGGCCAAGGCTTCAACTCCGACAGTCGAGTTAATGGTTATGACTGCGGCCGCGTTGTTCAGCAGCTTACTGACACCGTACTTCTTTATAAAGGTAACACCTTGAACATTTTTGTACTTTTTCTTTAAGTCTTGATAATTATTCCTGGACATATCTTCAGGATGTTCTTTAACTAAGACTTCAATATTCCTATTTTGTTCTATATTAATAGTCTCTACCGATTCATAAACCAAATCGAGTAAATCCCTCATATCTTTTATAGTAGGAGAATGATAGAGGATTTGAGTATCCCGTGATACTTGGAATGGGACAAACACATATTCTTTTGGGAGCTCAAGTCGATCAGGCCTTCTCTTTGAGAAAAACTTTTTTTGAACGAAATACTTAAGCCCCTGCCAAAATGTGATGTGTACATAATAGTTCGGATGAATCCGGAATAAACCGCCCAACATTGAAAGAAGCTTCACAAAAGCTACTATAAATAAACTCTCATTTTTTTCTTTCAACTGTTCTAACTCAGGTTGAAACAGATACAATCTCATTCTCTCACGGTCTATTTCAATTGCATCATAATAATCAGGTGATCGTGGAATTGAGGATTCTTGATTGATCCCTTTATGATCACAAGTCACTGTATACGGTCGGAACAAACCATCCTCAAAGTAAACAATTTCGATGCCTCTTTTATTTGCAATATACTTTGCAACTTGGTCGATCCAATGATATCCATTAAATAAACAAATCACCTGGATATCCTTCGACTCTATATATCTATCAATAAAATACATGTATCGTTTATACGTCTTCAGTTCCTTAGCAGACACATCGGAACCCAAAATATCCCTGCGATAAGTAATATTATAAATGGATAATCGACACAACTCCTCATTACTTATCGGATATTCGTCTTTGGTTACATGAAATGGCACAAACAATGTAGAGACATTACTTTTAAACAAGAGTTCCCCCAACTCGAATTTCAAAAGATGACATGTATGACCCTTTTCCTCCAATGATGTCGCTATGTTCATGAAGAAGCTTTTATTTCTGTTTCCTCTTAGGAATAAATAATTACTCATTTCCCCCTCCTTGTAAGGAGTCCGTACTTTTAGAATTCTACAAAACTCAACAGTCAAAAAAAGCAATAGTGAGATTATAACATAAAATTTTAATTTTTTTGTAAAAGAAAGTAAAATTTTTAATTAAAATGTAATATTGTGTTTCTTTTACATTTACACCATTTTAATAAAATTTAATATAAGCTGATAAATTTTATAAGTAAGCAATAATGCGGTATTGCTACAATAGATGAGATTTTAATATATTAAAATCATTTTTCTATTCTCTCATAATCGGCAATTGATTTGAATAAGAAATAAGGAAATTGTCAAATTTTCAAATAATTTATCGCATGAAAATGAGTAATATTTTCACAATAAACTACCATAATCTCTTAATTTTAGGCTATAATGCTAATAAATGTGATAAAATGACAATATTATCTACCAAACTATGACAATAAAGGAGAAATATCTGTGAAAAAGACGCTTACCACTGTAGCAGCTACGGCTGTTCTCTCATCTTCCTTTGTTAGTTATGCGGCAGCCAGTACCCATAAGGTAGAATCAGGTGATTCGTTATGGACGATTGCCCGTGAGTACGATACGACGGTATCGAACCTGAAGAACTGGAATAAGCTGCAGTCAGAGCTTATTTACCCTAATCAGCTTCTGAAGGTTGCTCAAAGCGGATCGAACGTTACTGCGCCCCCTAAGAAGACAGAGAATAAGAGTAATTCCAGTAATAAGACGTATACCGTCAAATCCGGTGATACATTGGGACAGATTGCTCTTACCCATTCTGTATCAGTTTCGGAGTTATCAAGTTGGAATGGGATCAAAGGCCATTTGATTTATCCTGGACAGGTATTGAAGGTTTCAAAGGGATCTGGTTCTACTCCATCTCCGGCACCGGCACCGAAGCCTGCCCCCAGTCAACCACAGGGAGGGACCTACACAGTAAAGTCCGGTGACACCCTTGGAAAAATCGCTCTTACATATTCTGTATCTGTCAGTGAGTTATCTTCATGGAATGGAATTAAGGGGCACTTGATCTATCCTGGTCAAGTCTTGAAGGTTTCAAAGGGGAATGGACAAGCTCCGAAACCAGCTCCAACAGCTCCTTCTCCTTCCAAGCCTGAGCCGGAATCAGGGCAGCAATCCTATACGGTGCGCTCCGGGGATACCTTATCTCATATCAGTATGAAGTTTGATGTTTCAGTGGCTGAACTGAAAAGCTGGAACGGGCTTAAAAATGATTTCCTGCGAGTTGGACAGATCCTGCAGGTGAAATCAGGGAAGAAACCGGTAGCTCCCCCGCCAAAACAGGAAACACCTAAGGCCCCCGCTTCCTTTAGCGTTGATACATTATTAAGTGAGGCTAAGTCCCATATGGGGACCCCTTATGTATGGGGAGGTTCATCGGCCGGAGGATTCGATTGCAGCGGTTTCATCTATTATGTGTTTAAACAGGCTGGTTCGGACAGTGTGAAGCGTCTTTCGAGCGAAGGGTATTATAGCCGTTCTTATTACGTGAATAATCCTCAGCCAGGGGATCTTGTATTCTTCGAAAATACATATAAAAAAGGCATTTCTCACTTGGGCATTTATGTAGGGAATAATCAATTCATTCATGCAGGGGATAATGGCGTCGAGATCACCAGTTTGGATAATTCCTACTGGAAGTCTAAATTTGATGGATTCAAGAAGTTTTATGAATTATAGAATAGTAGACCCCGATGACGTCATCGGGGTCTTTTTTTATGGTGTATAGAAGTCCTGGGTATAGTACACGCCGTACTCTCCGCCGAAGTGTATTCCCACACCGAGTTTTTTGAAAACGGGGCTCAGGATGTTCTTGCGATGACCGGATGAGTTGACCCAGGCATCGTGGACAGCAATGGCATTGAACTGACCAGCGGCGATGTTTTCTCCAGCTGATGAGAAGGAGATGCCCGCGTGATCCATCCTTTGAAAGGACGATAGGCCATCCGGGTTATCATGACTGAAGAAGTTTCTTTCGGCCATGTCCCTGCTATGGGCCCTTGCTACTTCCCGGGCATCAGGATCTGCTTGGAGTGGAGCGATAAGATGTCGTGCCCGTAGTGCGTTTGCCTGGTCGAGAATCTGCTTCTCCAGACCATCTCTTAATGCTGTTTCGTTCACATCGGGATTGGTGATCGTGAAATCGTCCCTCATGAGTAAGATACCGGAAAGTGTATGGCCATCATTTTTATCATAATAAGTACGTATGAGCATGTCATCATCATAATAGTCGCTTCCCCGATTATGTTCTGCACCTATTTGTTTCAAAAGCGTTTCTACTTCCGGTTTCTCAAGACCCAGCTTAAGTCCTGACTGGGATACCCAGCTGTCCGAGTTTGAATAAAGGGCCACGACGACTCCTTTAAAGACACCAAATTGGATATATGTCTTGGGATCCTTATTGTAAACATACCAATCAAAGCTGAATCGGCTTTCATCTATTCGCTGGGGATTTCCGAGAGCAGAGCGCAGAAAGGCTTCTGACGCGTTGATATGGACCCCTTGGAATTGGAATTCTTCCGTGCTGCCTATCAATTCTTCCTCCACGTTAGAAGAAACGGCATTGCTCCCTCCTAAAATGGAAAATGCCGGATACAAGTTTACTAGACTTTCCATTGGAGAAGGAATCCTATCTTTTTTTACTAATAGAATCGGTGCGTTATCTTTCGCTGCCAGAACAGATCCCGACAACGCATCGGCAAAGTTAGCACCCGTTGCAACGTAAGCATGCTCCTTTTCCATGGGCAGGCCTTCAATGATCTTCTTCGCTGTTTCATAACGATCCACTCCGCCATACCGGGTATCAGGAGGGAGTTTCGATGCTACATCTGAAGAAATGACCCCTTCGCCACCTACCAGGATCGTTTTTTCCTTTTTATCTGTTATCGCTTTTGTAGCTGCCGGTAAACTTCCGGATTCAGTCAGCACAATGGGAATTCCATTCTTAGCGGCATATGGTGCCACCGCCAGGGCATCCGGAAAGTTCCGACCGTTGGCCACGATGGCTTTGGTGGAAGGTAGATAGTTTGCTATCTTGGCAGCCGTCTGAAAACGATCATCGCCTCCGATTCTCGTAATCTTCATGCCTAAATCCGTTAATTGCTTTTCTACGTAACGATCGATGGCCCCGACCCCACCCAATATGTATACATGCTTTGCTTTTAGTTCTTCGATTCTCTCCTTCGTTTCAGAAGGTAATCGATGTTTATAGGTCAGTAATATTGGGGCCTCCAGTTTATAAGCAAGGGGGCCTCCTGCCAGGGCGTCGGGAAATGTTTCTCCACTTGCAAGTACCACCTCATCCGACTGAATCCATCCCCATCTGGAAATCATGCTTGCTGTATCATACCTGCTTTCACCGCTTATTCGCTCTACATTTGAGTTCGCTTGGACACGATCCATTTGTATCATGCTGAAAGCGAGTATGAAGATTAAAATGGTGATTCCGACTTTTTTGATCAAGTTATCCTCTCCCTCTTTTTTATACTCCAATTATACCAAATTAACCCAACTCCCTCGGGGCTAAACGACAATTAATTGGTATTTTCTTAATCTTTTGTCATAAGAAGACAAAAATTTACTAATGTATTTCTTTTTCAGCTGATTTCTAGTATATTTTTCTTATGTGTAAAATTTATTACTTATAGGTGGGAAACAATTTGAGAGCGGATAAACATCAAAAAAAACGTAAGTGGCCAAAAGTGGTTGGAATCATCTTTCTCCTTCTGCTTTTAGCTGGTGGAGGCTACGCCTATTCCATATATCATTCATTAAACAAAACAGCTGAAACGATGAATGAGAAGATTGATCGACCGAAATCCGAGAAACGGACGGAGGAAGTCAAATTTGAAAAGAAGCATCCCTTCTCCGTATTATTGTTAGGGGTGGATGAGCGGGATGGAGATAAAGGCCGGTCCGATACGATGATCGTTGTGACAGTGAATCCTAATGAGAAAACGACAAAGATGCTTAGTATCCCCCGAGATACTCTCGTCAATATAGTCGGAAAAGGATATGAAGATAAAATCAACCATGCGTATGCCTTTGGCGGGGTTGAAATGGCGATGGATACGGTTGAAGAGTTCCTCGACATTCCGATTGATTATTATGCGAAGATCAATATGGAAGGGTTTAAGGATATCGTAAATGCCGTTGGCGGCGTGACGGTCAACAATGATTTTGCCTTTACGTACGGTGGAATGACTTTCAACGAAGGACAGATCTCATTGGACGGAGAAGAAGCATTGATCTATTCCAGAATGAGAAAGCAGGATCCTCGCGGCGACTTCGGTCGTCAGGCACGTCAACGCCAGGTCATCCAGGCGGTCATCAAAGAAGGCGCCAGTGTCTCTTCCCTTTGGAACTATGGCGACATTTTCGGAGCAATCGGTAATAACGTGAAAACGAATCTTACACTGGACGAAATGGTCGATATCCAAAAGAATTATAAAAGCGCAACGAAGGATATTTCTCAAAGTCAAATTGCCGGTGAGGGTGCCAATTTAGGCGGCATCTATTATTACGTTGTCCCTGAAGAAGAAAAGCAAAAGGTTCAGAGTGATTTGAAGGATCATTTGGATTTGAATGAATGATGATGATGCCAGCCCCGGTTTGTGGGGCTGGTTTTTTTATCGGGACTCACTTGCAGGGTAAATAAAAGAACAGCCATCTTTAAGCGGCTGCTCCTTTGTCCTTGATGATTATGGATCTACCCACCCAGAAGCCACTTGCCATGAACAGGGCACCGAGGAGTGAGAGAAACAGTAAAGATGATGCTCCACCGTCCTGATAAGGTAAGTTTGTATAATATCCGTGTGTTTCTTCTGATATCCCTCTTATCCACTGGGTCTCAAGCTTTGACTTTGTGTCGGTGGTGAAATCACTTTTTTTGACGATTCCATTTTCATTGATCGTGTATGTTCTATACTTAGTGGGTTCGCTCTCATTTGCAGGAGTTGTTTGTAAACTGACTATGAACTCTTCTTTTCCTGTCTGTTTGTCTGTCATTAGCTTATATAGAATTGCATCGGAATATGGTTTCATGCCTTCTTCATCAGGATTCACCTTAAAACCTTTGAGCTTGGCTTCCACTTCTTCATTAATTTCAAGGATGATCGTTGGAGGATCGCTTTCCTTTTGTACAAAGGTGCTCATTTTCACCCCATGAAAGACTTGGACTGTATCGATTATTCCGTCCTCTTCCAATGAAATGAAATCATATCTTTTATCAAATGCTTTTTGGTAGAAGTTCTCTCTTACGGATTGGATAAGAAAATAAGCTGCGATCACCATGATGACTAGCCCGATGATGAAAAAAGATCCACTTATCCTTAGCCACAACTTTTGTCTCTTGTTCATAGTCACTCACTCAAATCCTATTTATTTTTAAAAAAGAATCGAGGTCCGTCCCTAAATTGTTAATTTTTCTATTTTCCGACGGATGTATTGGATGAATTTGTCGTCTCCTTGAAGCTCGAAGACAATGAGTGCTTTTTGCATGTATTTCTCTGCTTCTGCCACTTTCCCTTGTAGCTCATAGTTGTAGCCGATGTGATAATGAAGTTCTCCAAGGAGGTACATATTGTCCTTTAGGATGCACCAGTCGATGGCATCCTTACAATACTTCGTGGATTGATCAATATCTGAGAGCCTTGTTAACACTCTGGCAATATTATAGTAGAGCCTCGTTTTGATCGTATAGTCCGTCAAATGGGGCAGTGCTTCAATATGCGACTTCACTTCTTGGTAAATCTCTGATGCCCGTTCAAAGATTCCTTCTTCGAAATACATGACCCCGATCGTTAACAGAATTTCAATTTCTCTTTCTGTCCAAATTTTATCGGTGGTGTGGGTTAACGTAATGGATTTGCGGAGTGTATTTTCTGCTTTCTCGAGATCCTTATCAAGCTCGAATTGATAAATTCCTTTATGCCACTTCAGAAGTTGCAAATTTCTGTTATTATTAAAGAATAAAGGATTTTCTTCTTCAGCTGTGACCACTTCTCTCATTTCTTTATAATCCATATTTCTTCTCGCGATTTGCAACTGTCTTCCAACCTCTAGGACATAATCAAGTCGAGGAGTCATTCCTATATCAAAAAAGTAGTTAACGTCCACTCCCAGCTTTCTGGATATCAAAAACAACGTCGATGCGTAAGGAAAGACATCTCCTTTTTCGATTTTACTTATTTGAGCTTGGGTACAGATCCCTTCTGCAAGCTCTTCCTGTGAAAGACCTATATTCTTACGTAGTTCTTTTATTTTTTGACCTACGATACTAAAGTCCATGTGAATCTCCCCTAAGAAAAAAATATTCCTATAATTATATTTTTCATTATAATCAGCCGTATGGCTTATCTTTCATCACAAAAATTGGTGAATAAGCCCCTAGAATCGGTATGTATGCATTTGTTAAATATGCTTTAATATAGTTAACAATCTTTTAATCAATCATACCCAAAAACTTTCACTTTGAAAAAGGGAGGAAATACCTATGAAAAAACGTTTTCTTACAATTGCCACTGCTTCTGTCTTACTTGTTGGAGCTTTCGCAGCAGTTAAAGCACCATCCAATGATGTAGCTGAACTACCTTCTGTATACTCGACTCCAAATGTAGTAGCAGAATTACCTTCTGTTTACTCTAAAGTTGTAGCAGAGCTTCCTTCTGTTTACAAAGCACCTACTGAGAATGCAGCTGAACTACCTTCTGTTTATTCTAAAGAACTACCATCCGTTTACTAATACTCCAACCTAGAGAGATGACAAGCCTTCAAACGCAGGAGGCTTTTTTTTCATTATAATATGAATTTACATTCCCACTATATTCTTTTAAGCATATATCTAGAAAGTTTTCCCTACCATCAAACAAAAAGTGAGGAATTTTTCACTTTGATCACCTATGTATTGTCGAAAAGAGCAAATGATCATATAGCCTCCCTGACTTTTATCCATTCGCTTTTTTCAAAATGAGTATGTTTGACGCTATGTACCCATCCTTAAAGGGTCTATCCCTGATACCACCAGAATGAATAGTACCATGAACCTTTGGTGACTTCATTACTTTCCCCATTCCCTCTCATTGTATTTCAATAGGACAACTTTACTAGTATAAACGCAAGCCTTCCTACTGACTATATAGTTTCTAAACAAGATTTCTGATATCAGGTCTTTCTTCTATTCTGATGTTCTTGAAATTCGCTTCCTTCTAAATTATATATTCTATTCGTTCGTATCCATTTCCTTCATTATAAAAGAACTTTGGACGGAATGTGATTTTGGAACTATCCTTCTTTTGATTGGCGCATCTCCACCTTAAATATTCTTTTAAGAATATGCCCGGAGTTATATAAATGGAGAAAAAGTGATCCTTGGAGGAGATTTTAAAACTAATATCCCCTGTATTGCTTTGTGGTGCCAAATACCTTATTCAATAATTTTTGATAGGATAAAAGTACAATAAAAGAAAGGGGGCTTCATGATGAATAGCATAAGCATGAAAGTAAATCCTCTATACTCGGATTTGGATATGTCGATCCAGTTCCAATTTGAATTTTCCAAAGGTGATTGTAAGGTCGGGGAAGCCATGGTATCCACGTATGCCATCAACAACAATGTAGTGTATCTCAAATCGCAAAGCGTGACAGCTGCTACGGTTGAAAAGTGTGCCGTCATTGATCAATTCGAAATTGCAGGTGACCTTGGAGAACCCTGTATGAAGAAGCTCCGTCACTTTCTGAAAGTGATCGGGATGAAAGAAATTCATTCGGGTTATGATATGGCGCGGGAGAAGGTTAGTAACTAAGGTTTTGTTTAGATTGAAGAGGCTGTCCTTTTGATGAGGTCAGTCTCTTTTTGCACCATTGGCTTTAAAACTTTCTCACTATTCTTTTCAACACGATATACTTTCTTCTATTCGTTTGTTTTAACCTGACTAAGATCGGTAATGCCACTATTTTCATTCCACTGATTAGAAGGGCTGCATAGGCAAATGAGTTCAATAAAAAGTATTCCAAGTTGAGTAGTAATACTCCCATCGAGCATAAGACCCATAGTATGGTCTCCATTCCCACCCTACCTGCGAATGTCATTTTCTTTTTGCAGAATAATGCAGGGAGCACTGCAACGATGACGGATCCAATGAGCAGGAATAGTATGGCGTATATCATGCCTATAATCGCTGTTATCATATGAGTTCCTCTTATTTCTATAAAATCCTACTCCTGTTTCATTTCACCTTTTCCGTAGTGAAATCCTTCTAATTTCGATATTTGTCTAGTACCTTCCCAAAAGTACGATAAAAGAGCTTTGGCATTGGCCAAAGCTCTTTATATAAGTGTTTCAATGAGAAGATGAGCCGCTACCCTGCTTATCAAGCTCTGATGTCGAGTGTCGGATCGGTTTCACCTTTCCATGGGGTGGATGAGGGACGGACCTTACTCAATCGAGTTTAAATCACCCAACCAATTGATATCTGGGTAACCCCCTTCGTGAGTACTTTTCGAATTGCTCAATCCCGTATCGTAATAACCGGCTATACTATTCTCAATATGAATCACATAGGTATAATCATCCCAAATCGTTCCTTCTCCGATCGCTTTGTTCGAAACATCCGTCAATCTCTTCAGGAATTGGTTTGCTATGGCTCTCATTTCTTCCTCCGGTGTTTCCTGAGGGACGACGATGTTGAATTCCAATGGGTCCTGTTGAGAGTGAAGGACGACTGCTGGGGACACTGTATTTTCCACGATATAGTCTCTCGCTTCATTGAACCATTCAGGACGGAATTTCATCGGTTCTTCTTCTCCTAGATACTTTACATCCTTACTCAGGTACTCTGAACGTCCGTCATTCTTAAAAAGAGCTACTGAGGTAATAACGGATTCACGATCAATGAATTGGATCTCTTCCATTGTATATGGCTTAATTTTGTTATTGCCTTGTATCTCCATTTCCACTATATAGTCACCATATAGATAATTCGCCGAATATACACCTTCCAATGCATTAAGGAAATAATACGGTTCACCCAGGGTCGCAATGACCTGGTCCAATGTATAAGACGGGCTGATATTGGAACGGATCTCCAATAACGTCTTTTCATCTTGGAAGTAGAGGAGATAGTTCTCAACCCGATCATAGCCTTTGTGACCCTTCTTGGTGTCGAGATCTTCGTACTTGTCCTTATATATCTCCTGTATACCTTCCATGGAATCTCCAATCGTAAAGTCAGTCCCGTTGAATGTTCCATTGGCTGCTTTTTCCTTGAAAGCATTAGGATTGTTCAGGATCGTAGAAAAGTCAAAGGCCGGGAGTGGAGGTGATGTATCCGCTGGTTCATTCTTGTCTTCCTCTTCTTTTTTCTCCGGCATTTTCTCTGCTTCTGCTTCTTGCTCCTGATTCTCTTTCACATCATCGACGGTGGTCGCCGATTTTCTGATCGAGGCTTTTTCCTCTATTATCTTTTCATCCCACTCGTCAGTCGGTACGTATGTGAATTCTGCAGGTTCTTCTTTCTCTTTTTCATTTTCTTTCACCAGATCTTCCTTGAATAGATAGCTGCTGCCCAGGATCGAAAGGATCAAGATGATGCATAAAGGAACGCCAAGATTGGTGAAGATGGACTTGACCGATGACTTCTTTTGTTTTTCATTCCTTATCTTCGTCAGGATGGCTCTTTTTTGACTGACAGGGTCGGTGTTCTTGAATACTTCCCGTTCTATTTCATCCTTCATATTGTGCAAAGGGTCCTTATTCATTGGGAATCCTCCCTCCCATTGTTTTCTTCAGCTTCTCTCTCCCCCGGTCCAGCCTCGTCCGGACCGTCGAAGGATTGATCCCAAGCATGTCTCCGATTTCCCCAGTCGTTAATTCTTCATAGTAATATAATAGGATGACTTCTCGATATTTCAGGGGGAGTGAATATACATGAGATGCCACTGAGTCATTGTCTTCGTTCGTTATGAGTTCTTGTTCGGGTGTAATGGACGTCCCTTTTTTAAGAATGGTATGGAACGTATTTACGATCGTATTCTTCCTGAAATAAGCCGAGCGCTTATAATCTTTACATAAGTTAATGGCAATTCTATAAATCCACGTTTTGTAAGAGGATTTATGATTGAACTGATGGAGGGCATGAAAGGCTTTAATGAAAACCTCCTGAGTAATATCCTGGGCAGCCGGCCAGTCTTTCACATATAGATACACCAATTTCGTCACCTGTACTTCATACTCATCAATTAAACTCTCAATCAACCTTTCTTCACTTATCTCCATCTGCATCACTCCCCCCTTCTCATGTTGTATCACTTCATCCATTTGTTATCCTCCCCTGAGCAGACCGGGTACCTGATTTTCAGATTCGACCCTGGAACCAGGTCCGTCCTTCTCTTTGTAAGTTTAATGTATTTTTTTACATTTTTGTAAGTTATTCATTCATTAGACGCGAGTGGAAGGAAGTGTGTCTCAATTTTGGATGAAATTTCTTGTGCTTAGTTTAATAGAAGAGGCTGGGACAAACCAAAAAACACCAAATAAAGACGAACAATAGAAATGTAGGTTCTTAATATCGCTAATGATTTCCGTGCAAGACTACGCTTTCCGCGGGTAGCCCGTGAGCCTCCTCGGCAAGCCTGCGGGGTCTCACATAAGCTACTTTTCCCGCAGGAGTCTCCGTCTTGCACTCCAATCAACCGCTGGAGACTGCTAAAATCAAATGGGCCAAAAATAAATAATAAACCCGAACCAATCTGCCTCTAAGAAGCGGGTTGGTTCGGGTTGCATTTAGACTAAAATACTTTTTTCCCAGCTTCTACATGTATGTATCATAATCATCACTGAAAATGAAGGTCCGTCCCTCAATGCGTTAAAGCGGTGAGGGACGGACCTTGGTTAGTTTATTGAATTTATGATCAAGAGGCTTGCTACTCTGCTTGTCATATCTCTGATGTCGAGTGTCGGATCGATTTCCACGATGTCCATGGTGGTTACCTTAGGATGCTGCATGGCGGTTTGAACTGCCTCCATTAATGTATCCGGATGCATTCCGCCTGGACCGATTGCCGGGCAGCCCGGAGCGTATGCCTGGTCGAGGACGTCCATGTCTACTGAAAGGTAGATGGTGTCGACTTGGGATTCTAGTTGGGCTATGGCGTCTTGGATGAGTTCTGCGATCGACGAGTTGTGTTTTCTGACGTCCTTCATCGTATAGACCGTGATCCCCTGCTCGATTGCATAATCATGATAGGCTTTGGCGTTGGCGTAATTGCGGATACCAATTTGGATGAGGTGCTCACCTTTAATATGTCCCTCTTCTATTAATCTTCTAAAAGGTGTCCCATTGGTAGGGCCGCCGTCTTCCGTGTTACGGAGGTCATGGTGGGCATCGAATTGGATGATGCCGACTGTGCCTTTCGCTTCCTTGATGGCTTTGACCGCAGAAGTTGTGATGGAGTGGTCGCCTCCAAGGATGATGGTGAATGGTGCTGCATTGGTGTTCGTAGCGTCTTTGACTGATTCATAGATTCGTTGATGGCAGTCTTCTATTGAGGTCGGGTGCATGGTGATGTCGCCGAAGTCGATGATGGTTTTCTTGTCGTCGGCGAGGTCCGTCCCTCTTTCGATATTGTACGTCGTAAACGAGTTAAGGCATCGTCTGATTGCATCGGGTGCAAAGCTTGCTCCTGAGTGGGAGATGGAAGGTTTGGAGAGGGGGGCGCCGACGATGGCGATGTCCCCTTTCTTTCCCTCTTCCCAAGCCGTCAGCAGTTCTGCTGCCTTTGTTGTGTAGCGGTCTTTGAACTGCGCTTTACCCGCCTGTTTAATGTGTTGAAATGTGCTCATGAAGCTTCTCCTTGCGGTAGATGATCCGGCCGTTTTTCATGACGGTGTGGGTGTGGTTCACCCCGTAGTGATAAGGTACGTAATGATAGTTTGGTACATCCCATAGGACGATGTCAGCTTGGCGCCCTGGCGCCAACTTTCCTGCTGAGTCCCCTCTATTAATGGCGTAGGACGCGTTGACGGTGACGGCGTTCCAGATTTCTTCCGGCGTCATTTTCAATTGCAGAGATGCCAGATTCATGATGAACTGCAGGTTCTCCGTCGGTGAGCTTCCCGGATTGAAGTCTGTTGACAGGGCGACGGCTGCTCCCGCTTCCATCATGCCTCTTGCGTTGGCGAACTTGCCTTTGTTCAGGTAGAAGGATGTGCCTGGCAGTAGGACCGCGATGGTGTCTGTTTTCCCCAGTGCCTGGATGCCTTTTTCTGATGCGCCAACCAAGTGGTCTCCGCTAGTTGCGCCAATTTCAGTTGCCATTTCCGTTCCGCCGAGTGGATCGATTTCGTCAGCGTGAATTTTTACGGAGAAGCCTTTTTCTTTTGCTTTTGTCAGGAACTCCCGGGATTGTTCTACTGTAAATACCCCTGTTTCGCAGAAGATATCGACGAATTCAGCCAGCTGACCTTTTTCGATATCGTTCAGCAGGTCGAGCATTTCCGTTAAAAATTCGTCGGAGCGCCCTTTGAATTCCGGTGGGATCGCATGCGCTCCAAGGAATGTGGAAACGATGTCTGCCGGGTGCGATTCGTTTAGTTGTTTGGCTACTCTCAGCTGTTTTAGTTCAGTTGGTCGGTCAAGTCCGTAGCCGCTTTTCGCTTCGACAGTTGTGACTCCGTATGAAATCATTCTGTTTAAGTGAAAGCGCGCTTTAGTGAGCAGCTCTTCTTCTGATGCTTCGCGCGTGGCGCCTACTGTAGATAGGATGCCTCCCCCGCGTTTCAGGATTTCTAAGTATGGAACTCCCTGCTGTTTGAGGGCCATTTCGTGTTCACGTGAGCCTCCAAAGACCAGGTGAGTGTGCGGATCAACAAGACCTGGTGTGACGAGCTTTCCTTCTGCGTCGATTCGTTCCGTTGCTTTGAGGGACTGTGCCTCTTCATGGGTTCCGATCCAAGCGACAAGTCCGTCCCTGATGGCCAAGGCCGCGTTCTCTGAAACCTTGATTTTACTCATTTCCTCGCCTTTTAGAGGTCCGTCCCCATGATCCATAGTCAGGAGCTGTCCGATGTTGTCGATGATGGTGTCGAAGTGTTTTTCTGCGGTCATATTATTCTCCTCCTTTGTTCATCGGGATGTGGATGTTGTGTTTTTCTGCTGTTTTTTCTGCGATGTCGTAGCCTGCGTCGACGTGGCGGATGACACCCATTCCTGGGTCTGTTGTAAGGACGCGTTCTAATCTTTCCTGTGCAAGGTCCGTCCCGTCTGCCACAACCACCATTCCAGCGTGCAGGGAGTACCCCATCCCTACTCCGCCGCCGTGGTGGAAGGATATCCATGATCCGCCTGCTGCTGTGTTGATGAGGGCGTTCAGGATTGCCCAGTCTCCCACTGCGTCACTTCCGTCCTTCATGCTTTCCGTCTCGCGGTTCGGTGAAGCAACGGATCCGCAGTCCAGGTGGTCACGTCCGATGACGACCGGTGCTTTCAACTCGCCATTTCGTACGAGTTCATTGATGGCAAGACCCATTTTCACACGCTCGCCGTATCCAAGCCAGCAGATGCGTGAAGGCAGTCCCTGGAATGCCACTTGCTCCTGTGCCATATCGATCCAGCGATTCAGTGCTTCGTTTTCTGGGAAAAGCTCTTTGATCAGGCGATCTGTTCTATAGATATCCTCCGGGTCACCTGACAGTGCAGCCCAGCGGAAAGGTCCTTTTCCTTCACAGAATAATGGACGGATATAGGCTGGAACGAAGCCAGGGAAATCAAAGGCATTGTCGACCCCTTCATCCTTCGCTACCTGACGGATGTTGTTGCCGTAGTCGAATACGATGGAGCCTCTATGTTGGAACTCGAGCATTGCTTCCACGTGTTTGGCCATGCTTTTTTGTGAAAGGGTTGTGTAGGCTTTCGGGTCCTGTTTGCGTAGTTCGGCAGCTGCTTCTAATGAATAGCCTTCTGGTACATAGCCGTTCAATGGGTCGTGAGCAGATGTTTGGTCGGTTACGATATCGATTTGGACGTTTCTCTTTAAGAGTTCATGATGAACCTCTGCCGCGTTTCCAAGCAAGGCGATGGAGAGAGGCTTGCCCTGGTCACGTGCTTCATAGGCCATCATTAACGCTTCATCGATGGAATCCGTCTTCACGTCACAGTATTTCGTATCGAGACGCTTTTGGATGCGTTCTGCGTCAACATCGACTGCAATCACGACTCCACCGTTCATGGTGACGGCGAGTGGCTGTGCTCCACCCATTCCACCTAGTCCTGCTGTGAGAGTGATTGTACCTTTAAGGGAGTTGTTGAAATGTTTCTTGGCAAGTGCCGCGAATGTTTCATACGTCCCTTGCAGGATCCCTTGTGTCCCGATATAAATCCAGCTTCCCGCCGTCATTTGACCGTACATCATGAGTCCTTTCTGATCCAGCTCATGGAAATGCTCCCAGTTTGCCCATTTCGGTACAAGGACCGAGTTTGATAGTAAAACTCTTGGTGCCGCTTTGTGGGTTTTGAATACACCGACCGGCTTTCCCGATTGAACAAGCATGGTTTCATCATTTTCCAAGTTTCTGAGCGTGTGGACGATTGCGTCGAAGGACTCCCAGTTACGGGCCGCTTTCCCGATACCACCATATACAACCAAATCTTCAGGGATTTCCGCTACTTCAGGATCAAGATTGTTATAGAGCATGCGG
This sequence comes from Rossellomorea sp. FM04394, assembly GCF_041889765.1. Classification (NCBI taxonomy): domain Bacteria; kingdom Bacillati; phylum Bacillota; class Bacilli; order Caryophanales; family Bacillaceae; genus Rossellomorea; species Rossellomorea sp. FM04394. The sequence goes on from NZ_CP168654.1 coordinate 4,225,880, forward strand.
AGGACCGCTTCCTGCTCCCATCCTTTGCATTCAAGGTCCGTCCCTCTTTTTACGTGTACGATGCGTTTGTTTGCTTTAACCATTTGTCGTTTCCTCCTTTGTTTTGGTTGGTTTGATTAGTGTGCTAAGCGTTGTTTGCTGAAGCCACTGGTTGGCTTTTTCTATGTCTTTCGAGAAGATGCGATCCTTTGTAATGGAAGGAATGATCTTTCTCGCTGCTTCATAAAATTGGCGTGTTTTGCTTGCCAGGAGGTCCGTCCCTCTATGTTCTGCTGCCTGCAGGTTGCAGATGAGTTCGACTGCGAGGACTCTTCTTGTGTTCTGCAGGATTTGGTAAGCGTGTCGTGATCCGATGGTTCCCATGCTGACGTGGTCTTCCTGGTTGGCGGATGACGGTATGGAATCGACGCTCGCTGGATGGGCGAGTGTTTTGTTTTCGGATACGAGTGATGCCGCGCAGTATTGCATGATCATGGCACCGGATTGAAGTCCCGGTTGCGGGCTCAAGAAAGGTGGCAGGTCATTCAGCTGCGGATTCACCAATCGTTCGATCCGTCTTTCTGAAATATTGGCAAGCTCTGCTACGGCGATCTTCATGAAATCCATGGCGAAGGCGATCGGCTGTCCATGGAAGTTCCCTCCTGAAATGACCTTTTCCCCATCATCGAAAATCAGGGGATTATCCGTCGCTGCGTTCATTTCGATTTCCAGCTTTTCTTTTACATAGTCAAGTGCCTGCCAGGATGCTCCATGTACTTGCGGGATGCACCGTAATGAGTACGCGTCCTGGACTCTGAGTTCTCCTTGCTTCGTTGTCAGCTTGCTGTCTTCCAGGTAATCCCGGATTCTTTTTGCCGTTGCGACCTGTTGAGGATATCCTCTGACTAAGTGAATATCTTCGTCGAAGGCATCCATGATTCCTCTAAGTCCCTCCAAGGTCAGACTTGCAATCATCTCGCTTTGGAAAGCCAGTTCCTCTGCTTCCAGATATCCGATTACCCCCATCGCCGTCATCGCTTGGGTTCCATTGATGAGTGCCAATCCTTCTTTTGCCTGAAGCTGGATAGGGAAGATATTTTCTTTTGAAAGGACAGGGAGGGTTTGATGTACCCCTCCTTGATAGTGGACTTCGCCTTCTCCCATCAATGCAAGAGCCAGATGAGAAAGTGGCGCTAAGTCTCCGCTTGCTCCAAGTGACCCCTGCTGTGGGACCACTGGATGGATTCCTTTGTTCAAGAACTCCGCCAGTCTTTCGACGATCACTGGTCTAACACCAGAATACCCTTTTAAAAGAGCGTTGCATCTCAGTAGAAGCATGGCACGTGAAACGTTCTCCGGGAACGGATCACCCACTCCACACGCATGTGAGTGAATCAGATTCAGCTGAAGCTCCTCCACATCATCCGCATCAATCAACACATCACTGAACTTCCCAAAGCCCGTGTTGATCCCATACACCACACGCTTCTCCTTCACAATCCGCTCAACCGCCTCACGACTCTTCCGCACCCGCTCCATACTAACCGGCGAAAGCTCAACTTGCTCCTTCCCATAAATAACCCTCTTCGCCTCATCCAGCGTCAAACTACAACCCGTCAACTCCACCATTACAATCACCTCTTCATATTTTTAGGGACGGACCTCTCTAAATTGCCTCTACACAACCTCAGTCTCGCTAAACCCCTCTAAACCACTATTATTGTTGTTGCGTTCTTTAACGCTTTAAACCACTGCGGGACGGACCTCCGAATCTTCACTGTCCACTCCCTAAAGACTCTCTTGACCCCAAAATTCCACACAAAAAGAGGCTCGACCAAAGACAGACTTCTGCCGTTGGTCGAGCCTCCTTTCAACTAATATCTTTAGGCTCTAAATTATTTAAATATGATTAATTCCAAGTCCGATTGTCTCGTGCTCCAGCCCCTTAATGGGCGCACCAATCGTTCCGTATAAAGCAACCGCGATCCACTCGCCTTCTTCTTCACTCTCATATGGAGTTCCCCTAACAACCGAAAAGCGCAATCCCACCGTGCGCAGGATCTCACCCAATTGCGTATGGCCGCGGGTCACACCCGTTAATGCCTCCATGATGGCGTGATATAAGGCATGCATTTCCCGGTACAAATCTTCACGGACAAGATCACTTCGTTTTGCTGCCGTTTCAATCGCAGCAACGATTTTCTGACTGTCCATGGATCCGATTTTCCCGGTGCAGTAACTCCAATTCAGTTCATTGAAATGCCGGTTCCACTCTTCTTCATCCTTATCTACGAGCAGAAGAAGCATGGCGTTCTTTCCGATACGAGTATGGTCTGTCTTTTCCAAGTGGCATTCGCACCTTACGTGAAAATTCTAAAAATACTAATAACTACTTACATTGTATGGTCTGGCAGGTAAGAGGTCAACGAAAATAGTGCTGATTTTAGAAACTTAGAGAGGTAGTTTGGTAGCGTGGTAAAGGGTTTTGGGAGATAAGCTAAGGTGAAAACGCAGGTGGTGTGCCATGGATTAAACATTGGAGGTCCGTCCCTAAATCACTCTACTGTCTAAAGTGCTTTAAAAAAGACGTACCTATTCAGTTTAGGTTCGTCTGATTCCTCCTTTACTCTTCTTGTTTTTTTCCTTTTCCTTTATACACTTGAGGATTGTTCATGAGGTAGGTGACAGTTCCTTCATCACTCTTCATGCTTAGATAGGATAAAATATCATTTTTGTCTTCATTAGTCAGTGGCTCATCCATGGGGTATAAAGGTTTGATGTTTAAAAGCTCTGCACCATTTCGTTTCTCGAGCACTATTTTACAATCCTTTGGCTCCTTGTCTCCTATGCGGACAAACTTGAACGGGATCGAGTGATTCCGATCAATTGGAACGGCAAACAGAGTGGTGAATCCAACAGTCTCCAGAATCTTATCTGAATACATGATGCTTTCAAGTGCATGTGAAAATCCAGGGGGGCGGTTCACAACAACCAGCTTGTTGTAATAATGTTGGCCTTGAAACACAACTAAATGCTTCTTCGATTTCTTGATGCTCCTCTTTGAAACGTGAAAATCCTCGAACACCAATATAAAGTCTTTTTTCATTCTTTCTCCTCCTCGGAATAGGAATTTTGTCCTACAAACATGGATTTCGACATAAATATCTGTTTTCCTTCATTTTTTTACAAAAATAATTTAATTTTTTACAATTTTAATTGTAATTTCATCAAATTCCTCATTTGGGAGTTCCTTTTCTACTTCTTGGTCTACATATCCTTTATAAAGCTTCACTTCTGAATCTGGAAAATAGGCCAGGGTCCTCTCCTTTGATAGGAGGGGATTGTCGATGGAATGGACATATGAGGGGTAGCTGCTCCATGGATAATACTCGGGGACGACTGTAAGTTTGGCTTTGACAGGATTCTGATGAATATATCTACTGACCTTAATAAAATAGGCTGGGGTGTCAATCTTGGTGGATCCATATCTCCCTTGAAAGACATGGCCGACATAATCGTATTTTTTATTGAAATAAATGGCGTAACGGGTATGAAGGATTCTGAAGATCTGTTGGAGTGGAATATCATGGGTTTCGATCAGAAGATGAATGTGGTTGGACATTAAACAGTAAGCGTGGATAGTAAAGGGATACTTGTCTTTCGTTTCCTGCAGATAGGATAAATATTTCTTTCGGTCTTCAATGTCATGAAACAAGTCTTGCTTCCGGTTCCCTCTCGCTGTCACATGATAAGTGGCTCCCGGACACCACTCCCGAGGCGTTCGTACCATAACATCACTCCTTCATTTAATTCAAACTGAATTTCGTACAATTACCTATTCGACACATCTCCACAAAATCCTCTTTTTTTGAGGGACGGACCTCTGGAAATTTGCAAAAGGCGTTAAATCAGGCTGGTTATCTCCAATGTAAACTTTAGAGGTCCGTCCCTCATCTTTATTCTTCTATTAGTAGGTAATTTCTTCTGGTTGCCCCGCTGGTAAAGCTGTTTTTAGAATAGTAGATTACACGCTGTTTGCCGTTATGTTTAGTACTGAATACCAGGTTTGATTCTGACCTCAACCGGATCCATTTGACCTTTCCCGTTAAACTGGGTCTCGCTTCCACTATATACGTGGCATGAATCTTTCTCCCTTTGTTCCAATCTCCCATTCTATCTTCCACCTTTACCCCCAATTCGACAAAATTACAATTATATTTACATTTTAATACGTTTTAATGTAATTATGTATACCTTTTCTAGATTATCTTCATTTGTAATCAATAATCATATTTCAAATCGTGTAATTTTCCGTTGATATCTATTAAAACCTTTATCTTGAAGAAAAAAGGGATAGTCGGTGAATAGAATGGACTTACATATAGAGTTGAAGCATTATCGGAATGACGTATTGGAGCTTACTCAGAGAGAAGCCGCCTCTCGTTTAAATATCAATCAGAGTACGTTATCAAACTATGAGAACGGCACAAGGGACATCCCGTATAAAATGCTCCTTACCTTCAAAGAAGTCTATAAGATTCCCACCCATGAAATGAACCGGATTATGTATGGTGAGGAAAGTGGAAGTCTTGGTGGTAATGGTCACGATCCCATGATCCTTAGAGAAAACTTCGAAGACCAAGAAAATAGGGCAATCCTGAAGATCCTTCAAGATTACCCAAAATTCAAACGTACCCTATCCTCCCTCACCTACTTCACAGAAAAACGCAAAGAAAAATTCATCACCCAGGTCAATCACCTTTACCAGACGATGAAGGATTGGTGACTCGAGGGACGGACCTCGAATCACCTCATAGAAATCGATGAACCTAGTAGTGTAGGAGGGTTCCGAAGTCACCGCCTTTGCTGCAGGTCCGTCCCTACAATCGTACAAAAGGATTGATGAACCTTATAGTACCGGGGTTTTCTTGAGAAACCTCCCTCTATATAGGTCCGTCCCTCCAACCCCTCCAAATCCTGTTAACACTAATGCACCAAGGCCTCATAAACCACACTACGAAAAAAACAAAGGTCCGTCCCTCTCTTAGTTCCCTCTCTTAGTTCTGTCCATAGCTCAGCAGGTTGGTGAAGATCCGGTAGCCTCCTGGTATTCCGCCTTGGATTTGGCGGTAGAATACGAGGTTGGTGTATAGGTAGGTTCCTTGTCCGTATTCGGCCATGAGGATGCCTCCGTCGAATGGGTCTTCACCCGGGTCTGCCATGCTGACGAATGTTTCGTAGCGGTCATCCCATGTCATCGGGTAGTATAAGCCTCTTTCTTGTACCCAGTTATCCCAGTCCGATCCCGTGATCGTATTAGGGTAGTTGAATAATGGTGATTCCGGCTGCAATACCGTCACGTCCGCATTTTCATCGGTCACTCTCCAGCGGATCGACGGGCTGCCGATTTCCAGTGGATAAGGCGCTGTCGTATTTTTATCCCATCCGTCATTCGGTTTATGATACTGCACAACCAGATGCCCTCCGTTTTCCACGTATTCTTTCAGACGCGGATTATTCGCAACCAGGTCATCCCTTGATAAATAAGCACGTATCCCGGTCACAATCGTATCGTATTGGCTGAGATCTCCCGACGCTAAATCTTCTTCCGTGAGTGATGTGATGTCCATCCCCACATTGCTGAGATAGTCTGCCACTTTATCAAAGCCGCTTTCAATGTAACCTACTTTCAAGTTTTCAGGCGTCAGCAATTCAAACGCCACTCCGTTCACTTTTGAATCATACAGGTAATAGAATGTCCCGATGTGGTCATAGCTTATTTCCTGGACCGTTGAAGAGAAGGTTTTACCGTCGACGACGGCTTGTGCATCGACCTTGAAATTCCCTTCACCGATGTCTTCCGGCGGACTGAGCGTAAAGGATACCTCTTTCTCCTCTTGTTGCTCATCGAATTGAACCGTCACCTCTTGAGGGGATACCTCCCAACCCTCTGGAGCCGAGAGCGATACCTTTGAAGAGGTTGCTCCATCTCGGTAGTTCTTCACCTTCGCGACCACAGGGATTTCATCCTGTACTTCAGCCCTGTTGACCACGATATCTTCCGGGTTGAGGGTTATGCCTACGTCAGGCAGGACGGCGATGGTTCCATCGAGATCTTGAACGTGGGTCGTTTTTGCACCGGCTGCCTCAAAGCTCACTTTAGCCTGGATGACCGGCTCTTCGTATGCATGATAATAATCGGCTTCATTCGGAACTTGAACGTCGAATACTACTTCACGTTCCTCACCAGGCTTGAGGTCAACCGCTTTTCCACCGCTCTCAACAACCCAATCTTCCGGTGTCACGAGTTCGACTTTCGCTTTTTTCAGCTTTTCTTCTCCAAGATTGGCTACTTGCACTTTCACCTGCACCTCTTGCCCCTTTGTCAAAATGGTCGTTTCAGAAGAGGCATCGACACTCAATTCCGAAGCGACAAAGCTCACTGCATGCAGCTGCTCTTTCTTCAAAGAGATTTTGTGGAGCAAGTCATTCTTCATTTGTTCATCAAGCTTTGATTTCTCGGTTTTCTTTTCTAGTCTTTCAACTTCTTTCAAGGCTTTCTGTGTTTTATTGAACGCTTCTCCTCGATCAGGATAGCTTGATATGATCCCTTCCAGGCTCTTTTGAAACTTGGTATAGTGGACCTTGAGCGATTTCTCACCCTTAGGCATTTCTTCTCCCCACTCTTTAAAATCATATGGGATTCCCTCGAACAATTCGTCCGTTCCTTTAATTTCTACGGAACTCTCCTCTAATTCCAAGTGAGTCTGTCTCGGGGCGACCCCGATGTCATTCCCCATTCCCTGGCTCTTATGCATATAGCGGGATTCTTCCCCGATTTGCGGGTAAGACATCTCATAGATGGGATCGTAGTCTCCGATTTCCAAGGAAGTCGTGGCTGTTTCTTCTGATTGTGCAGGTAAATAGAACTTCTTCACCTGCCAAACCGACAAGCCTTCTTCCAGCTGTTCCGGGAATACGTCTGGGTTTGCAGCGTCCTCGAACGCACGTTCACTAAGGATGGTGATGGAGCGATGATGTCCATGTTGGGTGTCGGAGTCTCTGAAGGATGGCATTAAGATATCTGGCTGGTAGGTCCGGATGAAGCGGATCAGTCGTTCGTAAGTGAGTTCTTCCCCCCACTTTTCCAGCGTTTCATCTGGGGTTTTGGAAAATCCAAAGTCGTAAATCGGATCTGAGGTGGTTTCACTGAGGTGGTAGGCTTTTACGCCGGTGATCTTGGCGGCTTCGATCATTTCCCTGGAGCGGATGATTCCAAGGGCATTCCCGAGCTCCTGGCCGATTTCATTTTGGCCGCCCTCTCCTCTATTCGCAATCAGGCTTGATGTTTTCACTCCAAGGCCACGGGATAGGTAGGCAAGGAAATCGCTTCTTTCGTCATCGGGGTGAGCCCCTGTGTTCAAGAACGAAACCGTCGTATCCAGAGGTTTGACAACATTCCATAATTCCACGTCATGCTCCTCTGAATGAACGACACCATTAAAAGGTAAAAAAGAAAGCACCAGCAATAACGAAAGTAAATAGCTCATAAACTTCATTCGTGTAACCCCTTTCATTTTTAGAAACTTGGTTAATCATTAAACTGCCACTCTCCACTCCTTTCGTCATAGGTCTTTAGTATGTTAGTTAAATTACCTAACTAACTAAACCCGGCAACCTCTCCTAATTAGTATCACATAAGGATAATAATGTAAATAATTATTTTACAGATAATTCAAACTGTTGTCATATTAACATTTTAAATTATCATAAAATTAAAATAACTATTGTAACTTATTCCATAATAAGGTATATTTCTTGTTAATTAGTAAACTTTACTAACCAAAATAAAGAAGGCCGTGATGCAATGAGTTTAAGAGGGGCACCTATGCAGATGAAATCGTTGAATAAAAAGAGAGTACTTCAGTGCATTCAAGAAAACTCCCCTATTTCCAGGGCGGAAATTGCTGCACAAATGAACTTGAGTAAACCGACCATCTCGTTGATTGTAGATGAATTGATAAAAGAAAAATGGATTTATGAAAAAGGGATCGGTCCCTCTTCTTCCCAAGGAGGAAGGAAGCCGATTCAGCTATTTTTCAATGAAAAAGCCGCCTATGTGGTTGGAACCGATATTGGCGGTACAAAGGTGAAAACAATTGTTTCCGATTTAGGTGGAAATATCATTCAGTCAAAGAGTTTTTCAACATCACACTATTTGCAGACAGGTCTTTTGGAGCAGATTGCAAAAGATGTCTTCCGCATGCTTGATCATCTTCAGATCCAAACAAGCGACGTATTGGGAATGGGCATGGGCGTACCGGGAATCACACAGAACGGGGTGGTCCTTGAAGCCCCGAGCCTCAATTGGATCCGATATCCGATTCTTTCAGAAGCTGAAAAACACTTCCCCTTCCCCATCCACGTGGACAACGATGTGAATGTTGCCGCACTTGGTGAGCAGTGGGTCGGAAGCGCCAAAAACAATCGCCACGTTCTATTCATGGCCGTGGGGACCGGGATCGGAAGCGGGATTATCATCAATAATCAGCTTTACAGGGGACATTCGAATGCTGCAGGAGAGATTGGTTATATGGTGACAGATAAAGATGACCTCCAGAATGACTTTAAACCGATGTTTCATCGATATGGCTATCTGGAAAGTGTAGCCGGAGGCAAGTCCATTGGGCATAAACTGACAACCCTGGTATTGGAGAATCCTGATCATCCGGCTTATGAAGAAGCCAGAAACTCAGAGTTATCCGGGGAAACCGCTTTTAATCTGGCAAAGTCCGGTGACCCGACCGCCCTTTCCGTCGTCAATGATGCGATTGACCATCTGGGCTATGGGATCATCAATGCAGCAAGCTTACTAAATCCAGAGGTCATCATTTTAGGAGGTGGTGTGTTAAAGTCATCCGATTTCATTCTTCCAAGACTACGGAAAATGGTTGATCAGTATCTTCCAAGTTCAGTAGAATTGAAGATTTCACAATTAGGGGGAAATGTTGGCGTTTTAGGTGCGGTTTCACTGTTTTTACGCGAGCACGAGGGAATGATTAATTTTTGATAATAAGGGGGATTTTTCATGAAATTGAACAAGAAATTATCGGTGATGACAACGGTTTCTCTATCTGCTGCTTTATTGCTTTCAGCTTGCGGCGGATCAGAACAGGGGTCCAGTTCAGGCAGCTCTGATGAAAAAGAAAACAAGCTCGAAGAAAAGATTGTTGTGTACTCTCCTCATGGAAAAGACATCCTGTCTAAATTTGAACAGCAATTCGAGGCAAAATACAATGTCGACGTTGAATGGCTCGATATGGGGTCACAGGAAATCCTGGACAGGATCCGCTCCGAAAAAAATAACCCGCAGGCAGATGTCTGGTGGGGAGCCCCTTCCACAAACTTCGATCAAGCGAAAGACGAAGGATTACTGAAACCTTACGAACCGTCTTATGCATCAAGCCTGGATGAAGGCTTCCACGATCCTGAATGGAACTGGTCAGGTACGAGCCAGACGCCGGAAGTGATCATGTATAACAGCAAGGAAATCTCGAAAGAAGAAGCACCGAAAGACTGGGATGAGTTATTGGATCCTAAATGGAAAGACGAGATCATCATCCGTTATCCTCTTGCTTCCGGAACGATGAGAACGATTTTCTCTGCGATGATCTATCGTGATTATAAAGATTCAAATGATCCGGCTAAAGGATATGAGTGGCTTGAGAAACTGGACGCGAACACAAAGGAATATTCAGCTAATCCGGAAATGATGTACAACAAGGTTGCTAAAGGCGAAGGTGCTCTTTCCGTCTGGGCGATGCCGGATGTCGTCATGTTAAAAGAAAACAAGAACTACCCGTTCGAATTCATCATCCCTGAAAGTGGGACACCTGTTCTGACAGAGGGGATCGCACTTGTTGAAGGCGCTCCTCATCCAAAAGCTGCTGAAGCATTCTACGAATTTGTCAATACACCGGAAGCCGCTAAGATCCTGGCGGAAGAATTCTATCGCATTCCGACGAGAAACGATGTCGAGGGACTTCCTGAGTGGATCACGGAAACAGAAATCAAGAGTATGGACATCGACTGGAAAGTATTCCAGGAAAAAAGCGATGAATGGATGAAGCATTGGGATGAAAACATCAAAAACGGAGAGAAAGAAATCAAAGAATAGGAAGTGTGACCGGTATGGCGTCGATAAAAATAGATAATGTCCAAAAAGCCTTTGGAAAGGTTGTAGCAGTTGATCAATTAAACTTGGATATCAGGGACGGGGAATTCTTTACCTTCCTTGGTCCAAGCGGTTGTGGCAAGACAACCACCCTCAGGATGATCGCCGGATTCTACTATCCTACTAAAGGTGTGGTCCGTTTTGGTGAAAAGGACATGACGCGCGTACCTCCTGAAAAAAGAAATACGGGCATGGTTTTTCAAAACTATGCCCTTTTTCCTCACATGACAGTATTTGAAAATGTTGCTTTCGGATTAAGAGTCAGAAAGCTGGCCGTTAAAGAAGTAAAGGCCCGGGTCAAAGATGTTTTGACTAAAGTCAGACTTGAACAATATTCCGATCGTCAAGTGAGTCAATTAAGCGGAGGTCAACAGCAGCGTGTCGCGTTAGCCCGTGCATTGGTGATCGAACCGGAAATCCTCTTATTGGATGAGCCACTCAGCAATCTGGATGCGAAACTTCGTGACGAAATGAGAAGCGAGATCCTGAGATTACAGAAAGAATATAACATCACTACTATTTACGTGACCCATGATCAGGCAGAGGCCCTCTCCATGAGTGACAGGATCGCCGTTTTCAACTTCGGGGTATGCCATCAGGTAGGGACACCGACTGAAATCTATAATGAACCTGCCAATGACTTTGTCGCCCGTTTCATCGGAGAGATCAATCTATTGCCTGTTTCTCTTGATCGCGTCGAGGAAAACAGCGTGTACGTCTCTGCAAAAAGCGGCTCGATCACCAAAGAGATCGCTGTACATAACCATCCTTCCATTAGAGAAATGAATGAGCAAGGTGACATCGCCCTCTCGATCCGTCCCGAAGCTATAAAGCTTGTGGATCAACATCATGAAGGGGAAAATGTGTTCAGAGCAACCGTAAAGGAAGTTCACTTCTTCGGATCCGTCATTAACGTCCAGATCGAAGTTGACCAGCAGCTCTTACAGGTTCATACATTGAATACTCTTCTTTCCAATAAGCTTCAACCGGGTGATGAAATCCGGGTTGAATTCCCTAAAGAACATATGCGTCTCATCCCGGTGATCAGCGGTGATGCCCCATGATAAAGAATCGGGACACCCGCTTGACTTTATGGCTGCTGCTGCCTGTACTCCTGGTGTTGATTGCTTATGTGCTTTATCCTTCATTGCGGACGTTTCTGGAAAGCTTGAACAAAAACGGCAGCATAGGATTTGAAAACTACGCAGACTTCTTCACTCAAGAATCGAAAACAAATCTGGAAGCCTTATGGAACTCTGTCTATATCTCGGTTTTAAGTGTCCTGGTCGCTGCCCTGATCGGAATTCCACTGGCGTTCATTTTTAATCGCTATGATTTTCCGGGTCGCAACTTCTTTTCAACCGCCGCCATCATGCCCATCGTCCTCCCTTCCCTGGTCGGGGTCATGGCCTTTATGTTTTTATACGGTGAGACGGGATTAATACCGAACGCCATCAAAGATTTGTTCGGATTGAAGGACGTTCCCTTTAAAATCGGCGGTGTTTCTGGGATCTTGATCGTCCACGCATACACCATGTATGTGTATTTCTATATGACTGTCTCTTCAGCCATCAATAAAATCGATCCATCTTTGGAGGAAGCGGCCTTTAACCTGGGAGCCAATCGATTCAAGGTCTTTTGGAAGGTGACCTTTCCATTACTGACTCCAGCGATCGTTGCTGCCTCGTTGCTCGTATTTATGATTTCAATGGCATCCTTCAGCGCACCTTTTTTACTGGCAGGAGGATTCCGCGTTTTAAGTTTACAAATTTATTTTTCCAAGATAAATGGTGATATGGAAGTCGCCGCTACACAATCTGTCATCCTCTCGATTGTGTCCATCAGTTTCTTACTTTTCATGAGATGGTATCAGAATCGAAAAGATTACCGTATGGCTTCAAAGGGGATCGGTGCTCATCGAAGTGAAGTGAAGAATCCATTCATGAAGTGGACACTGGTCGCTGCAGGTGTTGTCGGAGTCGTCATCCTTCTCCTGCCTCACTTCACCATCCTGCTTCTCTCTCTTGTTCCGGATGGTACATGGACATGGCAGACGTATCCAAGCGTTTTTAATTTCGAAAATTACCGGTTACTCTTTGAGGACCCGAATATATTTAAACCGCTCAAAAATAGTTTGATTCTTTCATTCATTGCAACAGCAGGGAACCTGGTTTTCGGGGTACTGACCTCTTACTTATTAGTGAAGAGGAAATTTGTCGGTAAGAGCTTTGTCGATATTCTAGTGATGATCCCTTGGGCACTTCCGGCAACCGTCATCGGGATGAACCTGATTTTTGCCTTTAACGAGCCGACTATTTTCTCTTTCGGAAACATCCTTGTCGGTACTTTCTGGATCCTGCCGTTAGCCTACTTTATCCGGCATATCCCATTGGTCGTCCGTTCAACCAATGCGGTACTGGAACAGCTGGATGACTCGATTGAAGAAGCTGCAAGGAGCTTAGGGGCTAAATGGTTTTATACTTTTAGAAAAGTGATCCTGCCTATCATCATGCCAGGGGTCCTGGCAGGGACGCTCCTCGCTTTCGTAGAATCAGTCGGGGAATTTCCAACATCCGTATTGCTTTACACCATATCCAACCGCCCTATTTCCATTGAAATCATGAACCAGCTTCGCATGTTTAATATGGGGCAGGCTGCTGCTTACGGAATGATTCAAATCGCCATCATCGCTGTCATTCTGTTCATTTCAAATAAGTTTTTCGGTGTGAAAGCTGAAAAATCATTATCCTAGAATCGGAGTTGAAAGAATGATCAATTTAGAAGATTTCATTAAGAATGAAGGCAGCTCTTTTCCGGGTAAAACGTATGTTGAAGAGCTGTTAATGCCTGTATTCAACGACCAGCGTGACTACCTGTTCCATGTCATGTTCGATATTCACCGGGCACATGTCATCATGCTTTCCGAGCAGGGCATCATTTCACCGGACGAAGCGGGAAAGATGCTTGAGGGGATTAATTCCGTCGCAGAAACAGAGGTCGCAGGAGTCTGCTATCAGCCCCAATTTGAAGACCTGTTCTTTATGATGGAAGCTAAGATCGGCGAGGAAATCGGAGACGAACTGGCAGGGAAGATCCATATCGGAAGAAGCCGGAATGATATGGGTGTGGCCATGTATCGCCTTGTATTGAGGGAGCACCTCCTGCACCTTCTAAGAACCTCCAATCAACTGAGTGAAGTGCTGCTCGCACAAGCAGAACAGCACACAGAAACGTATATGACAGGGTACACACATACCCAGCCGGCACAGCCCACCACACTGGGACATTATTTCTTAGCCATTTACGATGTGTTACAAAGGGATATTGGACGCCTGAAAGCGGCCTATAAAACCGTGAACCAGTCTCCACTGGGGGCAGCTGCCCTCACAACGACCGGATTTCCCATCAGCCGGGAGCGGACACGGGAATTGTTAGGTTTTGATTCAATCATCGAAAACTCTTATGATTCGATTGGAGGCGCAGATTATTTATTGGAAACCGCTACGGCCCTGATGACTTGTATGGTCAATACAGGCAGGTGGATCCAGGACTTCCTTCAGCATGTCACGAGGGAGTTCGGAACGTTCCTGGTGGCAGACCCTTATGTGCAGGTCAGCAGTATCATGCCCCAAAAAAGAAACCCGGTTTCCATCGAACATTCCCGTTCCATCGCAAGCAGCGCTTACGGGGATGCCCTAGCCGCACTGAACATGGTGCATAACACTCCGTTCGGTGACATCGTGGATACAGAGGATGATCTGCAGCCACACCTCTATCGGGCTTTTAACAACGCAAACCGTGTTTTAAAGCTTATGTATGCCGTCATTGCCACTTTAAAAGTAAACAAGGATCATGCCAAAGAAATGTCCAAGAAATCGAGCATTACCATCACCGAGCTCGCCGATACCCTGTCACGGGATTACAATATTCCATTTCGAAAAGCACATTCCATCGCCAGTTTCATTTCCAGAAAAACGATTCAGGAACGAAAGGAGCTTTATGACTGGAATATTGAAGAGATCAACAAAATGATTCAAGAACATGCCACTATTTCATTGACTGATGAAGAATGGAAGAAAATCATTTCCCCTGAATACTTTATTAGAATAAGAAATATCCAGGGCGGTCCCAACCCTGATGAGGTTTCAAGAATGGTTCAAATCAGGAACAGAGCCCTCTCCCTTCAAATAGAGGAGCTGGATAAAACCGTTGAATCACTTAATCAAAAGCGGAAAGCCTTAGTTTCATTCCGTTTTTGAACATATATAAACCAAAAAGCGCTGAGATTCCCATTAAGGATTCTACAGCGCTTTTCGACTTTGGGTTAGAGCATATCCAGTCTGTAATTCTTGTTTCAACCAATCGATCATTTTATCTGTATCCATATCGCCTTGCTGACCCTTGTCATAAGCTTTCTGGATTACAGAGAGAACGTATTGTTCCTTGCTGACATTTCCTTTCAAAAAGACAACCTCCTACAATATAAAACAGTTTCTATCACTTTATTACACTATTAGACGAAAGTTCAAACATCAATTACTAGTTATAATACCAAAAAAAGACATTGATTGATAGACTATTTTAAAAATATTTCCATTAAATAAGGAGGAATTACCTATTACGGTTTGTAGTAATTTGTCGATAGAATGAAAGTAAGGTTCTGAATAATGGCAAAATCATCGAAAGGTGATGACGCAAAGCTATAGGGGCTAATCATGCCAGCCAGCTACCAAACCAGGAGGGATTGTAATTGTCGTCGTTTTTAACTCCGGAAGAAATGTACAAGAGAAAGAAAACTAGAAAGAAATTAATGTATGCAGGATTATTTTTATTTACGATCATCCTCATAGCAGGTACTACAGTTCTTACGTACCAAATGTAAAAGCGTCCATTCGACGCTTTTTTTATTTATTTTCAGAATTCGTTCTACAATTTATGGAAAAGTTCGATGATTTTCGATAGAATAAGAGATGGAATTTATACAAGTTGGAGGCCAGCATTTTATGCATAGAGAAGTCAGACTATTCAGGGGTATTACTCAACCATCAACCTTCTTTTATCAATTGAAAGAGATGGAAGTGATAAAGGGATATAGAAAGCGTGTCTTTTTCCTATTTTTATTATCCATCATCGCTTTTGGACTCATTTCATCTTTTGGAATCGGAATGGATCCTCTTTCTAAAGAAATGACGAAACTTTCACCAGCCACTTATGAACTAGAGAAATTCCTGTTTTTCTTAGGCAGACTACTAGCCGGACTGCTTTATGCAGCGATAGTCCTCTTTTTCTCTTCATTAATCTTTTGGACCATTTCAGACGAAGGTGAATATCGAAAACTGGTCATCACTCAAGGTATAGTCTTAATGATTCTATTAGTTGAAAAACTAACCTATATTCCATTATCCCTATTCTTATCCCTTGACTGGTACTCTTCACCACTATCATTAGGAGTCATAACCCAATACTTAACATCAAAATCGTATGTGATCTATTTACTGGGAAGTTTCTCCCTTTTTAAAGTTTGGGTTTTCTACATCCAATATAAAGGCATCAAACAGTTGACCAATCAAAAAAACTGGATCATCTGGTTAGTGATTCTTTTGACCAATCTATTCTTATGGTCCCTTAACGCACTACTGGCTTTCTTAAACATATCAACCTTAATTTAACTATCCAAAGGCTGTGAACATGATGAATAGAAGAACCATTTTTTATAGCACATTAACACTCTCTCTCTTGTTTGTTGGTGCGAATACATATCTCATTGAAAAAGCGAACAGCAAGGTCGACCGCGAAGTCCGGGTAGCCAATTGGGAAATCAGCGGAACAGGAGATCTGGCTAAAGAGCTTCCGAAACCGGGTGTCGTGACAGCTGAAGAAGAAAGCTACATCTATTTCAACGACGAATTTGGCTCCTTCAAGAAATTCCTGGTTAAAGAAGGTGACCAGGTGAAATCCGGAACGCCACTTTATGAATACGAAGTAACCGATCAAACTCAGCAAAAAAATGTTCTGGAATCAGAAGTGGAACAATTGGAAGATGAAATCGATAGTATCGAAGACAATATCGACGATTTGGAAGGCCTGGAATCATCCCTTCCCTCCACTTCTACGGACGATAAAGAAATTCCAATTGACGCAAGTGCGCTTCAGTCGGAGTTTGATATAAAAAAAGAAATCGCCGCTAAAGAATTAGAAATCGACCGTTTAGAAAATCAAATCGAAAATCTTGAACGCCAAATTTCGGATATCGAATCGTATGAAACAACGTTAACGGTTCAAAGCAGTGTGGACGGGACGATCAAAGATCTTTCACATGCGATCGATAATCCATTGATTACGATAGCCTCACAGTCCACCATTGTAACGACTGATCTTACGGAAAAAGAAATCGTTACGGTGGAAGAGAATATGAGCGCAATGATTCAATCTGACATTGAGAAAAAGACTCAAAAAGGAATCGTCACCAGTGTTGCCACCCTCCCTAAAAACGATCCGCACTTGCAAACGGACAGCATGTATCCTGTGGAAGTGAAGCTTCAGGATACTGATAACAAGCTTCTTCCCGGTCATCATGTTTTCCTATCGATCATTACGGAGGAAGTAAAAGGGGCATTTGTCGTGCCTGTTACTGCGATTGAAAAAGAAGGCTCTTCTGCATTTATCTGGATCCTCACTGAAAAAGGGACCGTTGAACAGCGAAAAGTTGAAACAGGGCTCCAAGTAAATGGGCAGCAACAAATCAAATCAGGCGTAAAGGCCGGGGAATACTACATTGTTTATCCCGGCGACATTCCAGCGTTAGAAAATGGTACTCCTTTCATAACGGGGATTGACTGGAATAGGATCAAGCTGCGGGATTTGAAGAAAGTAGATCGTCCAACGGTCTTGGAAAATCTGCTGGTAGGAATATTGGAACGGAAATAACAGGGTCAGCCGCATTTGAAACCGGAATGGTTTAGATGCGGCTTTTTTAATGAAATCATGCCCTCAGGACGATTCATTTTTCTATACATACTCCTTCCCAACCAACAAATACTATTGGGTAATTACTGACGAAAAGGAGCGCTCACCATGAAAACACTCAAACGCCTCATCATCCTCACACTCTTTCTATCCCTCCTGGCCTTTTCCTTCCCTGCGACCTGCCTTTTCGCCGCTCCAACGGCACCCAAGAAAAACGTCATCCTCATGATCATGGACGGCACCAACTCCGACGTCGTCACGTTGTCACGGTGGTACCGAGGGACGGACCTTCATTTAGATCGCATATTAACAGGCGGAGTCCGGACCTATTCGGATCAGTCGGCGATCACCGATTCCGCCGCAGCCGGGTCGGCCATGGCCACAGGTATGAAGACAAAAGCTGATTATATAGGAATGAACCCGGTTGGACGTCCCGTTCTGACCGTCCTTGAAGGTGCGAAGTTATCAGGCTACAAGACCGGAATCGTAGCCACCTCCCCTGTCCAGCATGCCACCCCGGCCGCGTTCACTTCCCATGTCCTCAATCGTGAAGAATTTGGAGATATCGGTGAACAACAAGTGTACCAGGGTCTCGACGTTATCTTAGGCGGAGGTGCCGCCTGGCTGAAATCGAAAGCAAAAGACCACGTCAAAAACGATGACGGCATGCTGAAAACGAAAGAAGTCAGTCGTGAGGATGGAGAAAATCTCGTAGAGGTCATCGACTCAGAGGGCTATGATTTGATTTTGAAGAGGGACGGACTTCTAAATAGAACGGGATCATCCAAACTGTGGGGGGCGTTTGCCGAAGAAGATATCGCCTATGAATTGGATCGGAAGACGTTGAACCCTGATGAACCTTCCCTTGCGGAGATGACGGGGGCTGCGATCGACAGACTTTCTCAAGGGGAGAAGGGTTTCTTCTTAATGGTCGAGGGCAGCAAGGTGGATTGGGCAGCTCACAAAAATGATCCTGTAGGGATGATTAGCGAGGTATTGAGCTTTGACGATGCCGCCCGAGAAGCTCTTGCATTCGCCCGCAAGGACGGTAATACGATGGTGATCGCCGTCACCGATCACGGGAACAGCGGGCTGACGCTTGGGAATCAGGGAACAAATGGGGACTATAAACGTCAGCCTGTCGAGAAGTTTGTTAAACCTTTACGAAAAGCTGAGCTTACGGTTAAAGGTTCTGTTTCTAAACTTAAGGAGGATCGTTCCAATTTAAAAGAGGTTCTTTCAAACTATGGGCTAGGTGGTTTGAGTAAAAAAGAATTTTGCGCGATGGAGGATGCTTCCAAAAAAGTGGAGGATTTAGAGGGTGAAATGGTGAAACTGTTAGCGAAGCGGGCCAATCTTGGTTTTACGACACATGGGCACACTGGCGAGGATGTCTTTTTGTATTCGTATGGCCCCGGGAAGCCTGTTGGCCTTATTGAAAACACGGACATTCCGAGAGCGATTTCTAAATATCTGGGATTTTCATTAACTTCCGGCGAATTTGCCTCTTGGTATGTGGATGGTACGGAATTTTATCGTGAAAGAGGTTTTGACGTGCATATCAAGGGACGGACCTCGAAAAATCCCGAGATGGTGGTGAAGCGTGGGGACGAAGAGCTGCGTTTTCCTGAAAATAAGGATTTTTATTGGAAAAATGGAGAAAAAGTGCAGTTGAAGAGCGTGAATGTGTATGATGGGGAGACTTTTTATGTGCATGTGGAGGAGTAGGGCTCGTGTTGGGGAAGTTTTGAGTTGATTCGGGAGGTTTATTTTCAAATTCGACCGGTTTGTTTTCAATTTTGGCGTTTTATTTTCAAATTCTGGGGATTTATTTTCAACTTTCGGGATTTATTTTCAAAAACGCACTCTTTATTTTCAAATCCACCAGGGACAACCGGTACCAGGTAACTTTTTGGAGGTTTTTCACTCATCATCATATTTTATTATCCACTTTGAGGATTTTATTATCGAGATGGGACCATATATTATCGACTTTCTAAATATATTATCGACTTTGAATCATTTATTATCGACTTTCCAAATATCCTATCGACTCGCGTCCCAATCCCACTCTGCCTTCCAACGAACCATCCCAGCTACTACACCATTCGACAAACTCCCCCACCCTCACCTAACCCCCTTCTCCCACTTCCCCCGCCTCATGTTCCTTTTCCCCCTCCTTTTGCGTTATAATAAAAGAATGCGATTTTATAGATTGGAGAGGTTGGTTGATGTCGATTCGTATTCAGGAGTTGAAGGATAAGTTACTTCCCATGAGTCAGTCGATACAGGGTGAGCTGGACCCTAATCAGGAAGAGAGCAAGAATGTCGTGTCGAAGGGCCTTCTTTTGTTCCGTCAGAACCTGGTTTCAAATGTAAAGGTCCGCGATGAGGAAGTGACGGCCGAGGTACAGGATGTGACGCCTGTGACCCTTGAGCTGAATTTCTCGTTCCCACTATTAAGTAAGTGCTCATGCCCTCAGGATAAATGGTGCCGGCATCAAATGGCGACCTTTTTTTTGCTATATAACAAGGTTGGACGGGTCAGTGAGTGGATCCAGAATTGGCGGAGTCAGTCTGCTCCCGCTAGTCAGGAATCCCGGGCTTTGGATGATTTATTGAAGAAACACAGCAGCACCGGTGCCCTAAAGAAAGCAAGCGATCTATTAAACGAACGGAAAACGCGGGGAAACACGCCTGAGGAATGGTGGCAATTCTTTTACTCTATCCTCAAGCAGGAAGACTTGGAGTTACTTGAAAGACAGCCCTATTTGATGGATGTCCTCGTTCAGAATATAACGAAACGCTTCATGAAAGAAGCGCCATTTGAACGTGAATGGAAGCCCTTATATCAGCTGTTTGCCACCTTTTATTTGTCCATACATATCGATCTGTATTTACAAAAGAGGAATGTTGAACTAAGCCGCGAGCAGTACAGCATGTATGATTTTCTTTTAGGGGAAATGGAAGACGCTGTGGAAAAACTGTCGATTCATGCCATGCCGTTCAGCTTCGATCCGTACATTGCCTTTTTGAAGAAGAAGACGATCGAGATGAGTGATTCCACAGAAAATAGTACGATGATGAAAGCCGAAGTGTACCGCTTCCTATGGTACTACTTGTTTAAACATAAGTCTTGGCGCCGTGAAGAGGTAGCGCGATTGGAAGAGCAGGACGGTCAGGATCCTACTTTTTACAATGTGGCCCTTCTCCATCAATATCTGTTACTCGAGGATTTGAATAAAGCAAATGAAATCGTGGATGAGCTTGGTACAGAGCTTGTCGCGTTCAGTGAATTCTGGCTGCGCAAATTTTTCGTCGGCAAGCGTTATGAAGTCGGTTTCTTTCTTGTACGGAATATCTTATCAAGGATGCCGGATCACCTTGAAACCCTCGACTATTATGAAGCGACACGATTCGTGCGCTGGTTTGTGCGGATATTGCCGATGGATTGGCTGATGGAGAAGGACAGCTCACTTGTGAACGAACTCCTTCTGTCCATGCTTCCGTACAGCTTTTTCTCCTACAATGAGTATCTCATTAGCGCGAAGGCTTATCGTGAATGGGTGGAGTTGCAGAAGTACATGAGCTATAGCATTCAGGAAATGGAAGGCATGGGACTCCGCGATGTGACGAAGGAAGCGCCTGAGCTCGCACTGCCCATCTATTACTCCGGGGTCATGGATGCGATCGATCAGAAGAATCGTGACAGCTATAAGCTGGCGGTCCGCTATATGAAAAAGATCCGGACGATTTATAAAAAAATGAAGAAAACTGAAAAATGGGATGTGTATCTCACCTATATTTTAGATAAATACAAGCGATTACGTGCGTTCCAAGAAGAGTGCAGAAAGGGTAAGTTAATCGATGCTTAAACTGTCTTCCGTAAAAATCAACGTCAACACAACTGAATATGAAGACCGTTTCTTCATCACTGCAGAAAATGACGAAGGAAAACTTCTGGCTCCAAAAGAATGGAAGGGCCAGCTGTTTCTTTGGCATGAAGAGAGTTTCTACGGGACACTCCTTGAGGAATCCGCCAACGGGATTGCCGTGACTCAGTGGCAGCTTCTCACATTGCTTGCCGGTGAGCATTTCAGCAGCATGATACAGTGGGACTGGGATGAAACCGGGCAGGCGTGTATCGCGATCGCTCCTGTGATCTACGAGGCGGTGGAAGCCGGACGCTGGCTGCCACGCTTCGAGGAATGGCAGGAAAAAGGACTGCAGTTTCATATCCCCGATGAGGTCTGGTCGAATTTTAATGATGGGTTTTGGGAGGAAGAACTTCCTGATGGAGGTCCGTCCCTCAAAACGTTGACGGAGAATTGGTTTCAGGGTGCCCTGAATGAGGCGATGGCTTCGGGCGGGTCGAGTGCGATGAAGCGGATCCAGAAGCTGAAGGAAAGTACACTTACGTCTGAAGAGCTGGATGCGTATTTTGATGAGAAGCGCTGGAGTGAATGGATCGCTGGCGAGGATGAGGAGCTTCCGTTCTCGATCGGACTCAGGATCTCTGAGCCGCTTGATGAGGATGAGTCATGGGAGCTTGAGACGATCCTTAGAGACCGCAAGAAAACGAATCGTGTCATTTCACTGGCTGAAGACACAGTCCCTCCTTCCTGGAAGAAACATCTGACGGACGTATCGGAAGAACAGGAACGCTGGATGAAGATGATGCCGATCTTACGTGACGCGGACGGGTCACTCCGCACGGCTCTTGGTGAGCACGATGCCTGGGATTTCCTATCCGTGCTGAGTGAGAAGCTCATTGACTTGGACATCGAAATCCTCTTGCCATCCTGGTGGGAAGCCATGAAGGATGCTCAAGTGTTGGTGAAAGCCAAGCTTAAGAATACGGACACAAGCTACCGTCCTTCATTCGTAGGATTGAATGCCATGCTTGATTTCGACTGGCGATTATCCATGAACGGTGTCAATCTGTCGGAGGATGATTTTAATCAGCTCGTCGATAATCAGCGACGCTTGGTGAAGATCCGTGGTCAATGGATGAAGCTTGATCCCGCCATGATTCGCAGGATTCAGCAGATGATGACGAAAGCGAAGCAGGAAGGGATTTCGATTCAGGATATGCTGGAGCAGGAGCTCGTTCCACGCGATTCTGATGAATCGGATCTTGAACCCGAAGACGACGAGCATGATCCCTATAAATACGCCAAGATCCAGCTGGAGCTCAATCGCTCGATGAAAAAAATGATCCACCAGCTTACAAATGTGTCCTCGATTCCATTAACGGAAACACCTGACGCGTTTATCGGCGAGCTCCGCCCTTATCAACAGCTTGGCATGAGCTGGATGCTCTTTTTGCGGAAGTTCGGATTTGGCGCGTGTCTGGCTGATGACATGGGGCTGGGGAAAACAGTACAGTTGATCACGTACTTGCAGCATGTAAAAGAAACGGAGAAACCGGAAACACCTTCATTGATCGTTGCTCCCACTTCCGTTCTCGGAAACTGGCAGAGGGAGTTGGAGAAATTTGCTCCGGACTTGAAGGTTCACCTGCATTACGGGCCGACCCGATCGAAAGGCGAGCAATTTGCCACAGATATCAAAGGCGTAGATGTGGTTCTCACCTCTTACGGCTTATCACATATTGATTTTGACGAGTTATCGGAAGTGGTTTGGACATCGATCTCTCTTGATGAAGCGCAAAACATCAAGAATGCCAATACGAAGCAATCCCGTGCGATCCGCAAACTCAGCGGTAAGCACCATATTGCACTTACCGGGACCCCGATGGAGAATCGACTGTCCGAGCTGTGGTCAATCTTTGATTTCCTTAACCACGGGTATCTTGGTGGATTCACACAGTACCAGAAAAACTATATCGCTCCGATTGAAAAGGATGAATCAGAAGAAAAAGTCAAAGAGCTTCAGGCAAAAATCAAACCGTTCTTATTGCGCCGAACGAAGAAAGACCCTGAAGTGGAATTGAATCTGCCTGAAAAACTGGAGCAAAAAGAATATTGTCACCTTACCGCTGAGCAGGCAGCCCTATATGAACAGCTGGTGAAAGACACTCTAGCGAAGATTGAAACGCTGAGTGGATTTGAGCGGAAAGGATTGATCCTGCAAATGCTCAACCAACTGAAGCAGCTCTGTAACCACCCTGCTCTTTATTTAAAGGAACCGGATCCAAAATCAATCCTGTCCCGCTCTGAAAAGATGCAGAAGCTGAAGGACATCGTGGAAACCGCTCTGGAGTCCGGCGAAGCTTGCCTGATTTTCACTCAATATATTTCAATGGGTGAGATGATCCAGGAAGTAATGAAAGAAGAGTTCAACGTCGATGTTCCATTCCTGAACGGCAGCATGGCAAAAGGAAAACGCGATGAACTCGTGGAGAAATTCCAGAATGGCGAGTTCCCAGTATTCCTGCTGTCACTGAAAGCAGGCGGAACCGGTTTGAACCTGACAGCTGCCAACCACGTCGTTCACTACGATCGCTGGTGGAACCCGGCTGTTGAAAACCAGGCAACCGACCGTGCTTATCGTATCGGACAACAGCGATTCGTTCATGTTCATAAACTTGTTTCTTCAGGTACCCTTGAGGAAAAAATCGATGCGATGCTGACGAAAAAGCAGGCATTGAACGATGAAATCATCCGCAGTGATCAGTGGGTTACCGAATTGTCTGATCAGGACTTGAAGTCGTTGTTAGTGTTGGAATAATTGTTAATGGCCTCTTTCCTTTTGTGGGAAAGAGGTTTTTTGATAGGTGTGGCAATTGGGTGAGCTGGCGTTTACTAGTAGCTAATGGGGGGTTTTTTAAAAGGGTTTTGACAAATTAGGCTTAGGTTTGAAACTTTCTTGGTCATTATTACAAATATAATCGTAAAATGTATACGATTTTTTATGCCGACTTGTTTTGTTGAGCCACTTTTAAGCAAACTTGTGCTACTTCTGGACTTTGTTGTGCCACTTTCAGCGTTCGTTGAGCCACTTTCCACAAAACTTGTGCCAAATTGTGAATAACTGAAATCATTACCGTTCATCACGGGCAAAGATCTAATTCAATCGCTCTCTTACCAATCAAAAAAACGCCGGCTCCCCAAAAGGAAACCGGCTCAATATGAAGACAATAAGGGGAACGACTGCTACTTTACTCACTGCTACACATGTTTATCTCTAACGAGGTATGGTTGAGGCATGTTGCGGTGACCATTGGAATTTGAGACAGCTGCTTATTAGGTTGGTTGGATTTTTCGTATGGAAAGAATTCTGGGTGAGGTTGTTTTACTTATGACGAGGTTTTCAATACTGGATTCGGGTACTCATATCCTTGCTCGAGGGCAGTCACCCGTTGAGATAAATAGAAATTTTCGACATTCGCTCTTGCTACTTTTTTGATGAGGTCCTCTGTTAACTTTTCCATTCGGATGATTCTTTGTTCAAGATCTTGCAGTGTGGCCACAACTCCATCTCCCTTTTAAAAATGTTAGAACGGTAATTCGATTGGCTCTTTTTTGTTTGGGTCGGAAGCATTTACCGGCTCCCGTTTGCTGTCCATAAACCTGACATTTTCAGCGACGACTTCCGTTACATACGTGCGCTTTCCCTGATCATTTTCATAATACCGAGTTTGTATGCGACCGGTCACTCCAACGACAGATCCCTTTCGGCAATATTTCTCCATATTATCGGCTGCCCGGTTCCAAATGGTGCAGAGTACAAAATCTGTATCAATTTGGCCTTTTTGATTCTTGTAGTTGCGATTCACAGCTATCGTTGCGTTAAGTATCGATTTTCCTTCCATTGTTTTTCTTGTTTCGGGGTCCTTGGTCAGCCTTCCAACGATGGTCACTTGGTTGATCAATTGGATTCGTTTCCTCCTTTCTCATATGATGCTCTCATCTTACAACCATCTCTCTCATCTTGTAAAATCATGGATTTCCGAAATTCGAGGCAAAAATGGCTTAAATTTCGGAAATTCCCCTAGGGAGATTTTGCGTTTTTTGATCGAAATCGGGCTCATAAACACAAAATTGCATCTTTCGTTCTTTTTTTCATCGAGGAATTTGTTAGGGAAACAATTCCTACTATGATATAATTTTATAAAACCTTTAAATGGGAGATGTTCGTTCATGAAAACCTTTAAAGTTATTTCACTGCAAGTAGTGGAAAACGATGAACTGCGTGACTTTGAAATTGTGGACGGTCTGATTATAAATAAAGAAGATGGACAAAGTACGTGGCTTGTCGAAACCTATTTGTCCAATGAATATATCGAATTTTTTCAAGAGGCTCAGCAAAGGAATGAGGATTTGGAAATCCAAGTCGTGATTTCCCATAAAGCCAACGATCCGGCTGCTTTCATGACCTCCATCCGTTGTATTAAAGAAATGGATGATCATATTAGCATTATGTTTGAGGGGAAATTGAAGAAACAACGCAATGAATATGCTGAATTATTACTTGATGACTTAGTGCAAAAGGGGTATTCTGGCGAGGAATTAATCCGTGAATTTCGTGAGAAAATGGTATCGAAACCGCGTATTCCGGCAACTGCAAAACCTAGCGTTTAATTATACGAAATTATGTAAACTTTATATAGAGCAGGGTATAACTGTTTGCTATAATAAACTTATACGTTTATTTCATTCCCTTTTATAATGAAGTTCTAGGCAGGTGTGAACAGTGATTGGTGAAAGAGTTAAAAAATATAGGCAGGAAAAGCGAATGTCCATGACAGAACTAGCTGAAAAAGCAGGCGTCGCTAAATCATATTTAAGTTCTATAGAGCGTAACCTTCAACAAAACCCTTCCATTCAGTTCCTTGAGAAAGTTTCGGCTGCATTAGGGATCCCATTGGATGCTTTACTGCATGATCAACCGGATAATCAAAATGTCGATCACGAATGGCTAAAAATTGCCGAAGAAGCTATGGATTCTGGCATTTCAAAAGAGCAGTTTCGCGAATTTATCGAGTTTAACAAATGGAAGCTAGGCAATAAATAAAGTCTTGCGATTGTTCGCAAGACTTTATTTATTTTAAATCACCTTGTAACCTTCTTTCATTTGTGGGGTCTGACTGTGGAGAAACTTTCTTATTTCCGCTTTTGGTATTCCTGCTTCCAGCGCTTGTTTGATCAACTCTACCCATTCCATATCAAGTT
Source organism: Rossellomorea sp. FM04394 (assembly GCF_041889765.1). NCBI lineage: Bacteria > Bacillati > Bacillota > Bacilli > Caryophanales > Bacillaceae > Rossellomorea > Rossellomorea sp. FM04394. The sequence goes on from NZ_CP168654.1 coordinate 4,252,196, forward strand.
CACGATTTGTCATCAATTTCCCCTCCTAAAATACTATCTAGTATTTCAGGCAATCCAGCCATCATAGCTTTAAATACGCTCCGTAACCTTCCTTATCGAGAAAAGCGTATTCCCCCACCTTAGATCTGTGACTTTGCGTCCCTACCTTTCAATAGGTTTGCCTTTATCTGACTAATTCGTTATTACTGATTCTATTATACTAATAGAATTCTATTTCCTATGTTGTTTTTTGTCTTTTCTGACAATAATATTTACCCTTTATTTTTACACATACACCTATTATTTTACATTTTTTAGAATATATATCCACTATTTTCTTCAAATTATTTGATATTCAAGAGAAATTTGTCGAATTAATTTGGATGGAGCATTAAACGTTCTTGTTATAAGATTCTAATTTTTTCCTTATTGTTGTGACTTTTTGAGTGATATCCTGAAATGATGTTGCTTTATAAAAAGAACATTCCGTTAAATCATTGCCACAGGAAGGACATAACCATTTTCCAGATTCAGAACTACTATATGATGCCCGTGTACAACGTCTGCAAATTTTTTTATACAATTTCCTGACTCCCTCCCTGCTTTCAAATCCTTAATAATCGACGAAACGCTTGTTCTTTTTAAAGAACTATTTAATTTAGTATATAATTCTTTTATATAAGTCTAAAGTCTCTCATTCAGCCATAATAGGGCAAAAATCCAGCTTGATTGTTCTTTATTATGAATTTTCTTTCAATTTCTTACTATTTTGTTATTTATAAAAAACAATATGTTCTATATAATGAATATATTAGAGTTGGGAAAGGACTGTGATTAATGGTAGGTGAAAAGATAAAAAACTATAGGGAGAAAAAAGGAATGACCATTATTGAGCTTTCTAAACAGTCTGGTATATCTAAGTCCTATATAAGTTCAATAGAAAGGGGAATCCAAAAGAACCCCAGTATACAGATCCTTGATAAATTATCTGCAGCACTTGGAGTAGCGTTGAACCAGGTACTTGACTTTAAGCCTGATATTGATGAGGAATGGATCCAATTAGTAACAATGGCCATTGAGGAAGGTTTAACAAAGCAGGAGTTTTTAGAATATATTCAGTTCATTCAGTTTAAAAGACTTAGTTCGAAGGGGAATTGATGCTGGTAATATAGATGTCTTACCATTTTTAACATGCACTATAAGAAAAGAAAAATAGCGCAGAAAGCTTAAAGCCTCTGCGCCCTATCATTACTCGTCCTTATTATCCGGATCCTGCATATCTTTATCATCTTCCACAGCGTCTTCTTCAGGCGTGTTGTTATCCTTCGCTGCATCTTTGTCACCTTGCTCGTTTTGGTCTTCTGACTCAGGTAAATTCTCTTCACCCATGTCGCCGTCATTCTCGTTCATGCCATCTTCTTCAGGCATTTCTTCTTCTGTTGGTGCCTCATCTTCCGGAGGAGGCTCCTGGTCTGCATTACATCCTACAAGAAGCATGGCAGCAAGTGCTGATCCACCAAGAATTGATAATAATTTTTTGCTCATGATGTATTACTCCTTTCTAACGTGTATGTTAGTTAATGTAAGACCGTTACTTTGGTCTTTCGTTAGCATTCCCTGAAAATGAATTAACTTGCATTTTGAAGGGAACTTTTTTGGAGAAATTTTATTTGAGCATTTGACAAAAAAAACGGGCCTGAAGTGAACGAATCACACCAAACCCAGTTACAAATAGACTATTCTTGTTTATCTCCAAGAGCAAACATCATTTCCAATTCGCAGGCAACCTCACCGTCAACCGTCGCCACGCCTTTGCCTTTACCGATAGGCCCTTTAAAGCGGATCATTTCAACCTCAAGTCTCAGCTGATCTCCCGGCTTAACTTGGCGCTTGAAACGACATTTATCAATGCCTGTAAAAAAGGCCAAACGTCCACGATTATCTTCCACTTTCAGCATGGCCACAGCTCCAACCTGAGCCAGCGCCTCTACAATCAGCACACCAGGCATAACAGGATAATCAGGGAAATGTCCATTGAAAAACTCCTCATTCGCCGTTACATTCTTAATCCCCACTGCTTTCTTGCCTTCTTCCACCTCAAGGATTCTATCCACCAACAAAAACGGATAACGATGGGGAATGATTTCTTTAATTTGATTAATATCAAGCATTTAAAACTCCTCCTACCAATATGTATGTACACCTTATTGTATCTAAAGTGAATGTGGAAAGGCAACAACCTGGAGAGGGACGGACCTCATCAAATATTGCCCATCTGCATTAAAAGCCTATGAAGTCTGGGTTCTTTTATGAAGAATTGCAAAATCGAGGTCCGTCCCTATATTTACACCCCGTGAAAAAGGATTGCCTCCATATACAAAGAGTGCAATCCTTCAATAGTTAGGGTTATGTTGTTGGCAGGTTATCTGCTTGGGAAGGGACGGACCTCGAATACTAAGCTCAATTACAATGAACCCACGTGATATCAGGAATCTTTGCCCTAAGCTGAATATTTCGAGGTCCGTCCCTCAAAAAGTTAATTTTTTTTGACGATGTCGATGATGTGCTGCCAGGTTTCTGCTTTGAATACGTCGGCTGCTTTGCCGTCTCCGATGCCTGCAAAGCCTATGACGGCACCCAGTGCGAGACTTCCTGCAAGAAGAAGGATAAACAGAAGGATTCTGAGCCAGATCGGCAGCATGCGTACACGCACCCAGCGCGTCGGCTTGGATTCGTCCTTTTGCTTGACTTTTTTTTCTGCTTTTACTGCTTCTCTTGTCGTTTTCTCTTCTTGTAGTAGCTCTTTTTCACTCATAGCATTTAACTCCTTTTAGCGTATCCCATTTACAAGGCCCATCATTTGATCTGCAAGGGAAATCGAGCGGGCCTGAAATTGATATGATCGTTGGACATTCAGCATGTCCGTCATTTCTTTGCTTATATCAACGTTTGATGCCTCTAACGAATTCTGAATCATTGAGATATCAGCACGTCCTCTGCCAACGACATTCGTTACGATTTCATCTTCCGTAACACCCAGCCCGTCCAGGTTCACTGGTAAACCTAACAGGTTACCGCCAAACTGCTGAAGGAACTGAGGCTTTTCAACCGTGACGATTCCCAGGTTGAATTGCTGATTAGCTCCGCCTGAATCCATAACCGTCAGCGTTCCATTGTCCCCTAACTGAAAGGAAGAAGCATCTTCCGAAAATGTAATATAGTTATCGTTCTCATCCAGGACCGGCAAGCCGCTTCCGTTTACAAGCATCGCTTCTCCATTCCCGGTTGGACTGACAAAGAATTCCCCGTCCCTCGTATAGCGCACGGCACTCCCGTTATCATCAGCAGCAAGGACTTTAAAGAACTGACCCTCATTTGTTAAAGCAAAATCCAATTGGCGGCCCGTTGATTTTAAAGATCCCTGGTTTAAGATCAATTGAGACTGTGAAAGCTTTGCACCACTGCCTTCCCGTATTCCAAGGGGGGTAAGTCTACCTGGCTCAAATTTATCTATACGTTGATTCTTAACCTGCTGCACAAGTAGCTCAGAGAATGTCGCTTCCCTTCGCTTATATCCAATTGTATCTGAATTCGAGAGATTATGACCAATCATGTCCATTTGTTTCTGCAATTGACCTAATGTGTTGGTTGCTGTAATCATCGTTCGATTCAAGACGTGTTCCCCCCTATTATAAGGTATTCAGTGGCGAAATTCATTTACAATCTTTAACTATCAGTTGACCCGTCCAATTTCGTTCGCTGCTTTTTCCATACTTCGATCATACGCTTGAAGGACTTTTTGATTCGCTTCAAAGGCTCTGTACGCTGATAACATATCCGTCATCGTACGGGAAGCATCCACATTGGACCTTTCAAGAAAGCCCTGCTTGATGGTAAAAGAAACATCGTTTTCCTCATAAGCATTTGGAAGAGGCTCATTGCCTTCTGTCGCAAATAACCCGTCTCCCTCTTTCACAAGTCGATTGGGATTGTCTGAATAGCCAACGCCTAAAGATGCCACAATTCTTCCATCGACAACGATCTGTCCTTTTTCCCCAACCGTGAACTGCTCACTGTCCAGTTGAATGCGCTCACCATTTTCATCCAGAATATAAAAACCGCTGTTCGACGTTAAAAAGCCGTTCCCATTCACAGTCAGATTCCCGTTTCGTGTATAGCGTGGATTTCCATCCGCACCTTCCACCGTGAGAAAAACGGATCCAATTGTCCCTGCTTCCCCATTTGTCGGCATGGAACCGTCCAGTAGTGCAATGTCCAAGTTTCTTCCTGTTTCCTGAAGGTCTCCCTGAAGAAAAGAAGGAATCGCCTCTTGCATATACACACCCGTATTAAGAGGTCCCACCTTTTGATTAAAAGGAAGGGAAAGTCCTTTCTCTGTCGGGATGGATGTTGAATCCATACGTTCCAGGAGCATTTCAGGAAATGCCCGCATGGATGCCTGATCCGCTTTATATCCCGGCGTATTCGCATTCGACATATTGTTCGTTAACATTTCAGTCTTGCGTTGTTGAGAAAGCATTCCTGATGCTACAGTATAAAATCCTCGAAACATGTTTTTCACCTCATAACTGTGTAGCCGTTTTTATATCGGATGAATGGTGCGATATTTTTATAAGAAAAAATTATCCAATTCGTCTTCTTGAAATTTTATCGATGTTTTCGAGCATTAAACCGGTTCCGACCGCTACGCAATCCATAGGGTTTTCAGCAATTAGTACCGGTACTTTCAGTTCTTCTGCAAGAAGGGTATCCATTCCGTGAAGAAGTGCTCCCCCGCCTGTCAAAATGACCCCGCGGTCAATAATGTCCGCTGATAATTCCGGTGGAGTCTTCTCAAGGACATTTTTAGCAGCCTGTACAATGACAGCAACCGATTCACGAAGAGCCCCTTCAATTTCCTTAGCTGTCACGGTAATTGTGCGAGGAAGGCCAGATACCATGTCACGGCCGCGGATGCTCATTTCACTCCGTTCTTCATCAAATGTTTCTGAGAATACTGTACCAATGTTCACCTTGATATCTTCAGCAGTACGTTCCCCGATCAGAAGCTTGTACTCTTTTTTAATATAGTTAAGGATTTCTTGGTCAAACTTATCACCGGCCATTTTAATGGACTGGCTTGTCACAATGTCACCCATGGAAAGAACCGCTACATCCGTCGTTCCTCCACCGATGTCCACGACCATGTTTCCTGTAGGATTGAAGATATCCATCCCCGCTCCAATGGCTGCCACTTTCGGTTCTTCTTCTAAGTAGATCTTCTTACCGCCGCTCTTCTCAGCCGCTTCCCTGATCGCCTTCTGCTCTACACTCGTGATGTTCGTCGGGCAGCAAATCAAGATTCTTGGCTTAGAAAGAAACCCTTTTACATTCAATTTATTGATAAAATGCTTCAGCATCGCTTCTGTCACATCAAAGTCAGCAATGACACCGTCTTTTAACGGACGGGTCGCCACAATGTTTCCAGGAGTACGCCCAACCATGCGACGCGCTTCTTCCCCAACTGCTAATACCTTACCTGTATTCTTATCCAAAGCCACAACCGATGGCTCATTCAAGACAATCCCTTTACCCTTAACATGAATCAAAACATTAGCCGTACCAAGATCAATCCCAATATCTTTCGCGAACATCTTGTGTTTCTCCCTTCTTCTTCTACAAATTCATCATTATTTTCATCTATGGTTTCATCTTTATGTCATTACGTTAAAACGTTAAGGCAAAACTTTCACCTAATTAATTATTTTACCATAAATATGTCGAATGTAGGTATTCTATGTCAAAAAAATGTATTGATATTGTTATTTATTTGGAAAAGTATAGGGATATAGGAGGGGGAATGTTACAGGGATGTTAAGGTTTGGTGAAGTTGGTGGGGTAGAGGGTGTTGATTGCCCCTGGAATAAAATACAAATTCAGCTGTTAAAAAAACACGAAATTTCAACAGGCAAAATCCCTCGAAATTTCAACAGGCAAAGTCGCTTCGCAAAACCCCTCCATTCCCCCCTCAAAAACAAAAACACACCAAGCGTGACCCATTTTTCTGGGGCTTGGCGTATTTTGGTTAGCTGTGGAGCTCTTCTTTTTTGTATTTCTGCTTCGTCGCTTCTCCACCTCGTAGATGCCGGATAGATTTATGATAATCAAGTATTGTTTTGACTTCATTTGCGAGTTCTGGATTAATTTCTGGCAGTCGTTCTGTTAAATCTTTATGGACAGTACTTTTGGACACGCCAAACTCCTTCGCAATTACACGAACAGTTTTTTTCGTCTCCACGATATACTTACCAATCTTGATTGTTCTCTCTTTGATGTAATCGTGCACACCACTCGACCTCCCTAAATTGGATGTGAGAAGTGTGAAATGAGACCCGCTTTCGCATCAATGAAATAGTACAGACCTCTTGCACGTATGGACACATGTGCAAGCGGCAGAAAGCCTTATTTAATCCACGGCAGCTTCCTGATGTTACAACGTATAATCAAATATTCAGCTGATGATCAATGGTATAATGACGATTCCTCACCTCAAACACTCTCTATTTTGATAGGTTTGTATCATTTTATTAGCTTGTGCCCACATATATGCACAAAAAACACAATAAGGACAAGGTTTGAGGTTGATTTTCTGAAAAATCACTCTTAGGGACGGACCTTCACATGGATTAGTGGAAGAAGTGGTTAGGTCAGATAATGTTCCAAACCCGGATTCCCATCCCTTCACCCACGCCCTCGGCTGACCTGGACCAACTCTCCCCAGGTCTCCACCTTCCGATCCCTTAACAGCTCCAGCAATTCTACAAACAGATAAGCCGTCATAAGAGCATCGTTTAACGCCCTATGTCTTGGATAAACCCGAGTCCCAAAAACCTGGGCGTACCTTTCAAGATCTCTCATATCATATGAGGGCGAGAGAAATCCGATAAGATTAAGCGTGTCTATGCTTGGGGACATCTGAAGATGATACCCTGCCCGTTTCAGTTCACTCTTCAGCACGAGTTCATCAAAGCTTACATAGTGTCCAACCAAACTATTCACGTTATTTCCTTCTAAAAAATTGAAGAAGTCACGAATGGCATCGGAGGCTACCGGTGCTTTTTCGACATCTTTTGACTGAATTCCAGTCAGCTGATTTATTTCCTGAGAAATGAGTCGATGAGGATTGGAAAATGTCTGAAATGTGATGTTTTCCTTTACCTCATACCCTTCTACTTTAACCGCTCCGATTTCCAGCATCCGGTCCTCTGCTCCAACGCGGAATCCAGTCGCTTCCGTATCAAATACAATAAATGTAAGGTCTGCAATTTTCCTGTTCAAGGGGACTGAATCATAGTGGAGCGGACACGAGATCTTTTTCTTTGAAAAAATGAAGATCTTCACATCCCTTCTATGTTAAAGAGTAATGAGACAGCATCATATGTTGAAATTCACGAATCGTCTTCACACTTTTGTACAGGTTTTCTTTTTTACGGGTGGAGAGGGTGGAGAGGTGTACCGTATCTCCCTTATCTTTCCGCTTAAACTCTATATAGAGTTTCATTGCTTCCTGGAATGCTTCTGATAATTCTTCTGCAAATTCCGGGGAAATCGACCGTTTTTCTTTCAAAAAATCCAGCTTCTCCCGGGTCGCTCCCGACGTACTCCCATGGGCAGCGTTCAATATCTGCAGGGCATGATGAAAAGGGAACAGAATATCTTTCTTAATGGAAACCGTTTTTCTGTCCATGCCTAATATCGAACGAATGGATGAATGAAGAACCGGCACAGGTTTGGTTTTTTCCACTTGAGCCAGCCGTACCAATAATATCTTTGAGCTGCGGAGCTGATCTTTGATCGCATTTTCAAATGTTGAGTGAACCCTTTCGTCCCCATATAAAAATCGATAAGAAAAGAAGTTTTGTACCTTCAATAGGGTTTCTTCTGATGAATGGACAGACCATTCTCTCAACCTTTCCTGCCAGGAAGCCACACTCCCTGTCCACGCTTTCTGATTCGACATCATACCTCCGTCACAAAGACGCAGTCCTGCCTTTTCCAATTCAACAACGGCTCTATCAGCAAACTCTCGAAAATATTCCACCGCTTCATTACTATGTTTTTCATAAACGAGGAAATGATCTTGATCTGTCAACTTGAACTGCTCTTTCCTTCCTGCTGAGCCCATGACATAAAAGGCATACAGGCAAGGAATCTCCCTGCCTTCTTCTGATAACTCTTCCTCTACCTGCCTTAAGATCCGCTGATAAATACGATCGAAGAGCCCGGACATGAAATCGAGTATGTGAAACACCGGAGCATGCGCCTTCCAAAGACTCGTTAACATGGACTCTGCCATCGGTTTCACCTTTTCCAGAGGGAAATCCTTGCTTTCCAGTTTCCTTGCACTCGTCAGCGTTCCTATATGATTCGCTTTCATTACATCATGTAAAGTGATGATGCCGACGAGAGGTCCGTCCCTCTCCTTACCCCCGACAACGGGCAGATGTTTGATGGAGTGGTCGATCATGGCAGCGAGGGCTTCGTACAGATAGGCGTGCTGGGTGATGACGATTGGAGTGGGGGTCATGGTCCCTTTTACTGGTTGGGCGAGAGGGACGGACCTTGCAAGGCATCTGGAGACGAGGTCTCTTTCTGTCAGGATTCCTGCGATGCGATTGTTTTCCAGAACGATGACAGAGCTGACCCGGTTTTCTCCCATCTCTTTGGCGGCATCATTTAAGGAGTCCTCGCTATTGATTGTAATGACCGATTTCGTCATCACGTCACTCACCCGCTTCAGAATCGTTGTCCGCTCTTCAAGCCCGTGCGTCACTCCCACTTGCTGCGATAAGGAATAATAAACATCCTGAAGTCGTTTCGAGGTTTCTTCCAATAAAAAGTTCTTCAAATATGGTTCGTTCCAATAAGCCCGCAAACTGGTATACGGAACGAGGCAGAGCTGGCAGTCCTCCTTCGCCTTGACCTCAACCGAGGAATAAACACTCTCCTCTACCGCTGTATTCAGAACAGAGTAAAGACTCGATAAGCCGACGATTCCGTCCTTCGAAATCATTTCGAGAATCTCTTCTTTTTCCTTAGTCACAACGACTTCTACTTCTCCCTTCACAACAAGATAGAGTCCGAGACGATGTTCATAGCTTTTAAGGATGGTATGGTGTTTTCCCACTTCCAGCCGCTTACACTCAGTAAAAAGGGAAAGAGCCGTACTCCTCTCCATCCCCTTGAAGAAGGGATGAAGGAGTACAGCTTCTTGAAATGATCCGTCAGGCTTTGAAGTCGACATCGTCGTTCACCCAAACTTCTCCGTCTTTGAAGGTCATTTGTTCAGGGTAACGGAGGTCCATTACCTCTTCTTGAATCTTTTGAGAAGGTGCTTTCGTCATCAGTGATACGACGATATTGGCAATAGTGGCTGCTGTTGCACCGAACACCCCTGCACCAGTATCAATGATGCCGAATAGTGTAACACCCGATCTTGCCAGGAAGATATACGTAAGGGTTACCCCTAACCCTACAAGCATCCCTGCAATGACCCCTTGGGCGTTAGAGCGTTTCCACCATACCCCGAGCAAGAGGGCAGGGAAGAACGTTCCGGACGCCAGTGCAAAGGCCCAGGCGACGATCTGAGTGATAACCCCTGGAGGATTGAGTGCCACAATCCCGGCGAGGACCGTCGCGATGACGATCGACCAACGGGCAACGGCCAGACGATTCTTCTCTGTCGCGTTCGGTTTGAATACACGGTAGTAAATATCATGAGCAAAGGAGGATGATATCGCGATCATCAATCCGCCTGCTGTCGATAACGCCGCTGCCATGGCACCAGCCGCTACGAGACCGATGACGAATACGCCTAAATTTGCAATTTCCGGTGTTGCCATGACCACGATATCATTGGAGATGATAATTTCCTTCCACTGCAGGATTCCATCTCCATTTGCGTCTGCAACCTGTAATTTCCCTGTATCCACCCAGGATTTCGTCCAGGAAGGCAAGTCACTGATTTGGCTGCCCGCTACCTTTGTCATTAAAATAAAGCGGGAAAATGCTGCATATGCAGGTGCTGATAAATAGAGAAGTCCGATGAAAAGAAGGGCCCATGCTCCTGACCAGCGAGCTGCCTTCATCGTAGAAACCGTATAGAATCGAACGATTACGTGTGGAAGTCCCGCGGTCCCTGCCATCAACGTAAACATCAGAGCCATGAACTGCCACTTCGTACCGTTTGTGAAAGGAGCGAAGTATTCCGAGACTCCAAGCTCACGATCGAGCTCACCGATTTTCCCTACCAGTTCCCCATAGGAAATCCAGGGTGCGGGGTTTCCGGTAATTTGTAAGGACATAAAAATAACAGGTATTAAATAAGCGATAATAAGGACAACATACTGAGCAACCTGCGTCCACGTAATCCCCTTCATCCCCCCGAAAGCTGCGTAGAATGCGATGAGGACCACCCCGATCATCGTACCGACTTTGGCATCGATTTCGAACAAACGACCGATTACCACCCCTGAACCTGATAGCTGTCCAATGGAATACGTAAAACTGATAATGATCGTGCAGATGGCGGCAATGACGCGGGCCGTGTGGCTGTTATACCGGTCCCCGATGAATTCCGGTACCGTATAGCGCCCATATTTCCTAAGCTGTGGGGCAAGTAAGAAGGTTAACAGTAAATATCCTCCCGTCCACCCCATTATGTAGGCAAGTCCATCATAGCCGAGTATCATGACGGTACCAGCCAGTCCAATGAATGATGCCGCGCTCATCCAGTCGGCCCCGATGGCCATCCCATTAAAGATCGGCGGCACTCCCCGGCCTGCTACATAGAAGTCCGATGTCGCTTTTGCTTTGTTATAAACAGCTATTCCGATATATAACGCAAACGTCAACAGAATAATCGACGTTGATACTAAAAACTGAGTATCCATTTATCGTTTCCCCCTGATCTGTTCTATATATTTGGTTGAATCCATTTAATGATCTAATGTTTTCCCATAGCTGATCTGTTCATTTTTACTTTCATCAATGCCATATTTTCTATCGATTCCATCGCTTACCTTCGCATTTACATAGAGTAATATGATGAAAATGACAATGGATCCTTGAGCCCCCATAAAGTAGTGAAATGGAAAGCCATTGAGGGTGATCGTTGACAGGCTCTCGGCAAACAGGACGACTCCAAAGGAGGATACGAGCCAAATCACTAAATACAGCGCCATATAACGGTTTTTTTCTTTAAAATACTGATCCGCTTTTGCTCTATCAATCTTCTTCATTTATGTAACCCCTTTTCAAGCTCATTATTTTAAACTGAAAATAAATTTCACGGTCTCAAAGAACGGAACAGGGACCATGGCAATCTGAAAAATAAAGTAAATAAATAAAGACAAGAATGGAATGGTTAAGAAGAAAGCCCGTTTCTTTCTCAGTGCAAGAAAAACACTTCCCCCTGTTATGAGTAAAATCGCGATGAAGTAAAGCAATGTTTCACCTCCTGGTATGGTAAGCGCTCTCCAAATATCCCTTGATCATCCGACCTCCCGCCTAATAAAGATTTAATTTTCTGAAATTTTATTCATGCCCCCATTATCTTTTTTGGAAAAAGCCTGGTCAATAAAGAAAAAACGACAATTGTCCATTTAATTTTTCTATTTGAATAAAATCATTTTAGTAAGATAAAGATATTGAAAAATGAGATAGCATTAATAGATTCGTATGGCATGGAAATGCTTTTCCAGTAAAATAACGCCTTTGTCGAATTTCCGAGGAAATCTTTTATATTGATGAGGAGACAATTGGAATACACCTGAAAACAAAAAAACTGACTGGAAATCACCAGTCAGTTTTTCTTCATCTATATGATTATTCTTCGTCTTTTACGTCAGAGCCATTATTGGCTGCGTCGTCTTTTTGATCAGCATTTTCTTGTTTCGGCTTTTGCTCAGCTTCCGGTTTTTCTTCTGCTTCCGGCTTTTCTTCAGCTGCATCGTCAGTACCGTTTTCTTCAGTTGCTTTATCTTCAGTAGCTTTGTCTTCGCTAGCTTGCTCTTCTACGGCATTTTCTTCTGCTGCTTCAGCATTCGGCTGTTCACCTGAAACCTTCTTATCTTCTAATTGCGCTTCTTGAAGTGTTGCAAGGGACTTATTGAAGTACTCCAGTGGATTCACTGCTACATTTGCTTTACGAATTTCAAAGTGTACGTGAACGCCAGCTTCTTCATTAAATAAGCTCTTACCTGCTTTAGCGATAGCTTGTCCTTGATCTACTACATCTCCAACCGCGACTTCAAAGTCTTTCACTGATTGATAACGAGTAACGATTCCTTTGCTGTGCTCGATTTCAATCGTGTTTCCGAGTAGGGAATCTTCTTGAACCTTTGTGACTGTACCGCTCATGGCAGCAAGAACATCGAATTCTTTTCCATCTTTAGAGATGTCGATTCCTTGGTTCGGATAGTACATGTTACCATAAACAACAAGGGCTGCTTCCTGTTCTTCCGCTGAAGCTTCAGTATCGTAGAATTGTTTTTCGATCACTGTATCTTCTGGACTTGCAACAGGCATTACAAAGTTTTCCAATGAACGATTGACTTCTTCTGCAGGCTGGTTAAATTCATTGTCAGTAGGAACTCCATCATAGCTGTAATCCTTGGCATTCTCGTTTACATCATTTCCTGCTTGGTACCACAGAATCCCCGTGATAATGATTGCTGCACTTGCTAAATAGATTGCTGGGTATGCCCAACGTCTTTTCAAAAAGTTTTGAGAAGGTTGTTTCTTTTCTTCCTCTCTCATTTTCATCACCTCAGCAATCATTCTGAACAGAATTCAGAAAATATATACACATTGGGAGAAAAATTTTTAATTTCTTATCTTTCGACAAATGGATGGAAAGTATGTATGATTTTTAAAATAAGATGAAATTTTCTTGTTGAGAGCACGAATTACTTGAGCCCGTACTCTATCTCACCATGATACAATGATAAAATAACACCATACAGAAAGGACGAGCTGCATATGAAGAATCTTCTTAGGTATGTGCTGACAGCCGCGCCTTTTCTCTATATGATTCTTATCTGGATTATGTCGAGTAATCCGGATGATGCCGTCATTCGTTTTCCTGATAATCAGTTGGATCGTTTCATTAAGGAATCTCTCCATTTAGTCGAATTCGGTATTTTATATGGGTTATTTGTAGTCGCTCTGTTGGCACACGGAAAGCTTCGGTTCACCTTGAATTTCACGGTTGCCCTTATTAGCATCTTTTATGGATTTGTGGATGAGATTCATCAGTCCTTTGTTCCGTATCGGTCTGCAACACTGATTGATGCCGCGAAGGATTTGATCGGGGTCACTATCCTTTTTTGGATTGTGAACCGGACCTATTTTAAAAAGCCCGATCATGCATTGACGAAAAAGATGAAGAAGTTCGAAGCTTATGTAAAAAAGGATTGAGCCTTTACTGGTCTACTAGACCTGAAGACTCAATCCTTTTTATTATCTTTGCGCCGTTACTTTCTGGAGGAGCTTATCGGATTCCGTTATTTTGACATCTTTATAGTAATGGGTGACGATGTCTTGATAATTCTTGCCTTCCTTCGCCATCCCGTTTGCTCCGTATTGGCTCATTCCGACTCCGTGTCCGAACCCTTTCGTGGCAATGACAATATGATCATCTTTCAGATACCATGTAAAGTCTGAAGATCTGAGTTCTAATTTCTCCCTGATCTCCCTGCCGGAGAATCCTTTACCGTTAATTTCAACACTCGCTACCCTTTTGCCTTCCGTTCTTGATGTGATCGTTCCAACCGAGCCATCCTTTGGGAGTGTTACACCCAGTTTCTGCTCAAACTCTTTGATCGGGATGATCTTTTGATCCTCGAATCTTGGTGACGCGGAGTCCCAAGGGCTTTCGACACTTCTTAAGTATGGATATTCATTTGGCCAATAAGCCTCAGAGTTTTCTGTGTAACCATTGCTCGTTGAGAAAAAGGCTGCGGTGATCGGCTTACCATCATAGGTCAGCACCTGCCCCATCGTTTCAAGGACCGCTTCGGAAATCTTTTTGATTTTCCAATCATATTCGGCTCCCCAAAGACCTGCAAGCTCCTTCTGGTTCTTATACACCTGATGGGAGACCGTATCTGTCACATCCGCGCCCTTCGGAACAGAGGAGTCCTCAAGTAGAAGCTGATTCACAATATACGTCCGTGCTGCAAGGGCTTGTGCTTTTAAGGCTTCCTTTTCAAAGTCTGCAGGCATTTCACCAGCCACTACCCCTACTACATACTGCTCCAAAGGAAGTTTCTCGATCAAATTCTGGTTGGAGCGATAGACAGCTACCTCAACTGAGTTCGCCAGTTCTTCGACGGATGGCGGATTTTTCAGCTTTTCGTCTAAGTTTGCCGTTTCCTTTTCTGATGAAAATGGGAGCACGAGAAGAGTAGGGACAATAAAGATGATGCTGATAAAGATTGAGAAGATGATCAGTACTGGTTTCAAATGCTTCATGTTCGCGGCCTCCAATGAAAGATTAAATAGGAGAATGTCCTAGCACAATTCTCCACTCTCTTTCATATGTATGGTAGTGGACAAGCAATTATGAATCTTTTAAGAGTGATTTTGATGGTGAGAGATGATCGAGATCCGTGAACATAGAAGTAAAGATGTTTCTTGCGGAGAGGATGCATTTTTGAAAATAAAATCTGAAATTTGAAAATAAATGTGCAGGATTTGAAAATAAAAGTGATTTCTTGAAAACAAATACTGCATAATTGAAAATAAACGACTTTTCCATATCGGCTAAAGCTACTTTTCTACCTATTTAACGATATTTAAAAGGTGTCCATCGCAAATCCAGCGGTTTTCGCTGATAATCCAGCCGTTTTCGGATAGAATCCGGCCAATTTAACGAAAAATCCAGCCGTTCCTGACAAAAATCCAGCCGAAATCAACAATAATCAAGCCATTTTACTTATTTTACCAAAACATACGCTCAATTCACAGATCCTCTCTGTCCAAACAAAAAAGGCAAGCTTTTCTATAAAAGAAAAGCTCACCTTTCTATCTAATACTTACGCATCCTTGATCATGTCTTGCTGCTCAGAAACAGGAGTTTCTTCCACTTCTTTCACACGCTCGATATCGGCACCCAGGCCTGCAAGCTTCTGATGGAAGTTCACATATCCACGATCTAAATGCTTTAGTTCTGTTACTCGCGTATACCCGTCTGCTACCAGACCAGCGATTGAAAGGGCTGCTGCTGCACGTAAATCCGTTGCAGCCACTTCTGCCCCTTGAAGAGGTGTTGGTCCGTTCATGATCACAGAACGGCCTTCAATCTTAATGTCTGCTCCCATACGACGGAATTCTTCAGCATGCATGAAACGGTTTTCGAAAACTGTTTCAGTGATGACGCTAGTGCCGTCAGCTGCTAATAGCAATGCCATCATTTGAGATTGCATATCTGTTGGGAAACCAGGATGAGGCATTGTTTTGATATCGACTGATTTCAGTTTCTCCGGCCCGATGACACGAAGCCCTTCTTCTTCATCGATGATCGTTACGCCCATTTCTTCCATCTTCGCAACTAAAGAAGATAAGTGTTCAGGGATTGCGCCCTTTACAAGGACATCACCTTGAGTGATGGCAGCAGCCACCATGAATGTTCCTGCTTCGATACGGTCCGGAATGATGCTGTGCTCGACACCGTATAGACGGTCAACACCTTCGATACGGATCGTTCCAGTACCTGCACCTACTACGTTTCCTCCCATTTTGTTCAGGAAGTTAGCTAAGTCGACGATTTCAGGCTCTTTTGCGACGTTTTCAAGGATTGTTGTCCCTTCTGCAAGAGCAGCAGCCATCATGATATTTTCTGTTGCCCCCACACTTGGGAAGTCCAGATAAACCTTGGCACCCTTCAATCTTCCATCTACTTCAGCTTCGATAAAACCATTTCCTACCTTCACTTTCGCTCCCATTGCCTCGAAGCCTTTTAAGTGTTGGTCAATCGGTCTTGATCCAATGGCACATCCACCAGGAAGCGCAACACGTGCCTTACCTGTACGTCCGAGTAGTGATCCCATTACAAGGACGGATGCACGCATTTTTCGAACATATTCAAACGGTGCTTCTACAAACAACTCTCTTGATGCATTCACGATGACTTCACCATTGTTAAACTCTACATCTGTATTTAAATGACGTAATACTTCATTGATCGTATATACATCGGAGAGTGGTGGTACATTTTTAATTACACTTTTTCCTTCACTTGCTAATAATGTAGCAGCGATGACTGGTAAAACGGCATTCTTTGCTCCTTCAACTTGCACTGAACCGCTTAAACGCTGACCGCCGCGGACGATAATTTTTTCCAAGAGTATTCCCCTCCGCGTCCAATTTCTCTATATTAATATTCAATCGTTAGGATGGGTGTGCCAATCACAAAGGTTGTCTTAGCGCCCATTCCGCTTTTCCGTAGACCTAGTTGTATATTCATATCATCATTTTTTGTTGGTATAGTCCGTGACATTTGTTCCGAGTAAGCTGAAATGGAATAAAAGCCTTCTTCTTTAAGTGATTCCAATTCTTTTGCGTCTAATTTCGACATTAATTCGACAGCCTGATTCGACAAAACTTTCTCAAGCTTATCATTGAATTCGCCTTTTATACAAGAGAAAATCAAAGGTTTAGTAGTAAAAATGATTTCCATATTTGGGATGAATTGAGTCTTGATATAATGCTTCGTCTTTTCTCCCAACGCTTTCTGAGTACCGCGCATTTCATACATAATATACGAAACAGACTGCTTGTTTGTGAGGGTGTGCTGGAACTTAATGGTTTCTTCCCCGTGAGACGTCTGACGTTGTCCCACAACCATTACCTCTTCAGCTGACTTTTTCGTCACCCACTCAAAATCAGAAAATCTTTCTTGCATAGTAGTACTATATTTGGCAAATCCTTTATCCGTGAAGCTTTTTTTGTTTTCTCTTGCATATAGAGACCATTCAGTTACCTGACCTTGAGAATGAACAATGGCCTGATCAAGCTTTTCAATGTCTAATAAATGATTGGCTTCGATAGTGTTGTTCCCATTAAAAACAGGAAGAAAACCTAATCCAACAAAAAAGATTAAAATAATGTAAAAATACCGACCCATTTTCCATTCCTCCCCTTACCTAAAAGTCTGTCCGAATAGGAGAAGAACATACTTGAAAATTGTCGTCATCTTTTTACAATTATTGAGGCTTTCATGCTGTTAAATGAAAAGGGTTTCACTTTGAAACTTTTTCACAAAGGCAAGAGCACAAAATTAATATTACTCAATACAGGCTTTAATGAAAACATGCAGGAAGACCTATTTTTGGCAGTAGCTCTATTTATTCAAAGAAAACAGGCAGTTGCTGGGACCATAGGTAGTAATCCAGTAAGAATTGGCTCACGGCTGAGCCGATCGCAATCGTTAGCAGAATATACAGTAGTCTCCCTTGAGCGACTCGATTTTTCTTAAGGAGCTTGTCTAACTGGATGGATTGCAAAGACCAAAATGTGATCCCGAATACGAATAGATGCACGAGCATGCTGATCAGGGCCTGCTGGCCAAAGCTTTCTACCACTTTTCTCACTCCTAATAATCATTTCGACGCACATATTCCATTTTATCACATTACGTTCGCACAACATATGATATTTATATTAAAAATATGTCCATTGCGTTAATGAATATATTCTCCTGATACGTTTTAGTTCAGGCTGGTAATAGTGTTTGAAATTCCAGCAGCTTACAAAGGTCCGTCCCTATAAAAAACCACCCTTCCACAAGGAAAGGATGGTTTTGGTGTTTCATTAGAAGTTACGTTCGGAAACGTTAATTCTGTTCATGGCACGCTTCAGAGCGAGTTCGGCACGACGGAAGTCTACGTCGTCGCGTTGTGCCTGCATGCGGTCTTCAGCGCGGCCTTTTGCTTCTTTAGCGCGTTGTACATCGATAGCTTCTGCTGTTTCAGCAGACTGTGCTAGAATTGTCACTTGTTCAGGACGTACTTCTAAGAATCCGCCACTGACAGCTACAAGCTCAGTGTTGCCACCTTTTTTCAGGCGAACCGCACCGATTTGTAGTGGAGCAACCATCGGAATGTGTCCAGGTAAGATTCCAAGCTCACCGCTTTGAGCTTTCGTGCTCACCATTTCCACTTCTGAATCGTACACTGGGCCATCGGGAGTGACAATATTGACTTTTAATGTCTTCATTTTCTTCCCTCCTGGTCCCTAATTATACCTCTACGCCCATTTCTTTAGCTGCTGCTAATACATCCTCAATCGGACCTACTAGACGGAACGCATCTTCAGGAATGTGATCGTATTTACCGTCAAGGATATCTTTGAAACCTTTAACAGTGTCTTTCACTTCAACGTAAGAACCTTTTTGTCCAGTGAACTGTTCTGCAACGTGGAAGTTTTGAGATAAGAAGAATTGTACACGACGTGCGCGGTGTACAGTCAGCTTATCATCATCAGAAAGCTCATCCATACCAAGGATCGCAATGATATCTTGAAGTTCTTTATAGCGCTGCAATGTTTGTTGAACATTACGAGCGATGCTGTAGTGTTCTTCTCCTACGATTTCAGGAGAAAGAGCACGGGAAGTTGATGCCAATGGATCTACCGCAGGATAGATACCCATCTCAGAAAGTTTACGCTCAAGGTTCGTTGTTGCATCCAAGTGAGCGAAAGTCGTTGCTGGAGCCGGATCCGTGTAGTCATCGGCAGGTACATAGATCGCTTGGATCGATGTTACAGAACCTACGTTCGTTGACGTGATACGCTCTTGCAATTGACCCATTTCAGTAGCAAGTGTCGGCTGGTAACCAACGGCAGATGGCATACGGCCTAGTAGGGCAGAAACCTCTGAACCTGCTTGCGTGAAACGGAAGATGTTATCGATGAACAGAAGTACGTCTTGACCTTGTTCATCACGGAAGTATTCAGCCATTGTAAGACCCGTCAAGGCAACACGCATACGCGCACCTGGCGGCTCGTTCATTTGTCCGAATACCATCGCTGTTTTCTTGATAACCCCAGAGTCGCTCATCTCGTGGTAAAGGTCATTTCCTTCACGAGTACGCTCTCCAACACCGGCGAATACAGAGATACCACCGTGCTCTTGAGCGATGTTGTTGATAAGCTCCTGGATTAATACGGTTTTACCAACACCGGCTCCACCGAATAGACCGATCTTACCACCCTTGATGTATGGTGCAAGTAAGTCTACTACTTTAATACCTGTTTCTAGAATCTCAACTTCTGTAGAAAGCTGCTCGAATGTAGGTGCTTGTCTATGAATCGGGTCACGACGGATACCTGCTGCAAGAGGCTCGTCTAAATCGATTGATTCACCCAGAACGTTGAATACACGACCTAATGTGATATCCCCTACTGGTACAGAGATTGGTGCTCCTGTATCAAGCGCTTCAGCTCCACGTTGTAATCCATCTGTGGATGCCATCGCGATTGTACGTACAGAATCATCACCTAGGTGAAGGGCAACCTCTAATGTAAGTTCAGCTCTATCTGCAATTTGGACCTTTAATGAGTTGTAGATATCAGGAAGTTGGCCATTAGCGAACTTGACATCGACAACTGGACCCATTACTTGAAGAACGTGTCCTTTGTTCATCTCTTTCCCTCCTAACTAGCTTTTGACGACAAAACTATGTTGTAATCCGGGACTAAGCCGGAATTTCGTTTCTATTCGAGTGCTGCTGCCCCGCCGACGATTTCCGTGATTTCTTGGGTAATCGCTGCTTGACGCGCACGGTTATAAGAAAGTGTAAGGCTGTTAATGATGTCTTTCGCATTGTCTGTTGCGTTTCTCATTGCTGTCATACGTGCAGCGTGCTCACTGGCTTTACCATCAAGTAACGCTCCGTAAATCAAGCTTTCAGCATATTGAGGAAGCAACACTTCCAAAATTTCTTCAGCATTAGGCTCAAACTCATAAGAAGTTAATTTCGATGAAGAAGAATCAAGCTCCGTTAAAGGAAGAACCTTCTTCTCGGTAACATCTTGTTGAATGGCACTGACATAGTGGTTGTAGTACATGTAAAGCTCATCATAAGCACCATCTGAGAACATGCTGACTGCCTTGTTGGCAATGTCTTTAATGTCTGCAAAGTTTGGCTGATCTGGTAGCCCTACAATACCTTCCACTACATTATCGCCTCGCTTTTGGAAGAAGTCCCTTCCAATACGACCTAACGCAATAATGGCGTATTCATCTTTTGAGCTGTGACGCTCTTTAATCGCATTACTTACAGCACGAATGACGCTCGAGTTATAAGCCCCCGCCAAACCGCGGTCAGATGTAATGACCAAGTAGCCGGTTTTTTTTACGGGGCGGGAGACTAGCATCGGATGCGTTACATCTGTGCTACCAAGGGAAATGGAAGCAACGACTTCCTGAATTTTTTCCATATATGGAACGAAGGCTTTCGCATTCGTTTCAGCACGGTTCAATTTAGAGGCAGAGACCATTTCCATTGCTTTCGTAATTTGACTGGTTTTCTTCGTAGATGTAATACGAGTTTTTATGTCGCGTAACGATGCCACTGGTTCTCACCACCCTTTTAAAATGTTAGTCATATTCACTAGAACCAACTAAATAATCGAATAATCAGCCGGTGTCATCAGAATGAACACCGACATCATATAAAATTACTCAGACTTTACAAATGTCTTCTTGAATTCGTTGATCGCAGCGACCATTGCATCGTCTTCAGGAAGACCTTTTGTTGTGCGGATATGGTCTAACAGTTCTGTATGGTTGTGATCTAACCAGCTTAGGAATTCACCTTCGAAACGACGAATATCTGTTACTGGAATATCATCTAAATGACCTTTTGTTAATGAATAGAAGATCATAACTTGTTTCTCAACATTAAGTGGTTTGTTAAGATCCTGCTTCAGTACTTCAACAGTACGCGCTCCACGGTTAAGTTTCGCTTGTGTCGCTTTATCAAGATCTGATCCGAACTGAGCAAATGCTTCAAGTTCACGGTATGCCGCTAAGTCAAGACGCAGTGTACCGGAAACCTTCTTCATCGCTTTGATTTGTGCGGATCCACCAACACGTGATACGGAAAGACCTGCATTGATCGCCGGACGAACACCGGAGAAGAATAGGTCAGATTGTAAGAAAATCTGTCCGTCAGTGATGGAGATAACGTTTGTTGGAATGTAAGCGGAGATATCTCCTGCTTGTGTTTCAACGAATGGTAATGCTGTGATGGAACCTCCACCTTTTGCATCACTTAGCTTCGCTGCACGCTCAAGTAAACGAGAGTGTAAGTAGAATACGTCACCAGGGAATGCTTCACGGCCTGGAGGACGACGTAATAATAGTGAAAGCTCACGGTATGCAGATGCCTGCTTAGAAAGATCATCATATACAACAAGAACGTGCTTGCCGCTATGCATGAATTCTTCACCCATTGTGATACCAGCGTATGGCGCTAAGAATAGCATTGGAGCTGGTGAAGCAGCTGAGGCTGTTACAACGATTGTGTAATCAAGGGCACCGTGCTTACGAAGCGTTTCAACTGCATTACGTACAGTTGATTCTTTTTGTCCGATCGCAACATAGATACAGATCATGTCTTGACCTTTTTGATTTAGGATCGAATCGATCGCAACAGATGTCTTACCTGTTTGACGGTCCCCGATGATTAACTCACGTTGACCACGACCGATTGGAACTAGAGCGTCAATCGCTTTGATACCAGTTTGAAGTGGCTCGTGTACGGATTTACGATCCATTACACCAGGTGCTCCACCTTCAATTGGACGTGTTTTCGTTGTCGCAATTGGACCTAATCCATCAACTGGTTGTCCAAGTGAGTTTACAACACGACCTACTAATTCTTGTCCTACTGGAACTTCCATGATACGTCCAGTACGACGAACCTCATCGCCTTCACGAATGTCTGTAAATGGTCCGAGAATGATGATACCTACGTTGTTTTCCTCTAAGTTCTGCGCCATACCCATGACACCGTTAGAAAATTCAACAAGCTCTCCAGCCATGACATTGTCGAGGCCATGAGCACGAGCGATACCGTCACCGATTTGGATAACTGTACCTACATCGCTTACTTTCATCTCAGACTGATAGTTTTCAATTTGCTTTTTTATCAGCGCGCTGATTTCTTCCGCCTTGATGCTCATGAATTTCACCCCTCATTTATACGAAAGTTAACGAACAAGTTCACGCTCAAGACGATCTAACTTACCGGCAAGTGTTCCGTCATAAATACGGTTGCCGATACGGACCTTAAGTCCGCCAAGTATGTTCTCGTCTATCACATTCTCAATTCTTAATGATTGTTTACCAATTTTCTTAGCAAAAGAAGCTGAGATTGCTGTCTTCTCATCTTCTGTTAAAGCACGTACGGAGTACACCTTTGCTTCTGCAATCCCTCTAGCTTCATTAGATAGCTCGATGAATGCATCGACAACGCCCACTACCTGATCTTCACGATGACGATCAGTCATAAGAAGCAGTGTATTCAATACTGGAACTGAAACAGCAGAGAACGCTTCTTTCAACATTTCTTTCTTCTTATCCGTCGAAAACTTCGGATTTTCCAAAAGAATGCTTAATTCTTTATTTTGGATAAAAACGGATTTCACTGCACGAAGCTCTTGTTCAATCGCTTCTAATTGATTGTGTTCTTTGGCAATATCGAAAAGAGCTAACGCATAGCGTTTTGCGACTGTAGAGTAGCTCATCGCTCTTCTCCTGCCTCTTTAATATAATCGTTGATTAACTTCTGTTGATCTTGAACAGAAAGTTCTTTTTCAATGACTTTCGATGCAATCAGAACAGATAGTGAAGCAACCTGCTCGCGTAATGCTGCCATCGCTTGTTCTTTCTGCGTCTCGATTTCACGTTTCGCAGATTCTTTCAAGCGCTCAGATTCCTGACGAGCCGCGATGATGATTTGTTCACGTTGCTCATCGCCCTGCTTTTTAGAGTTCTCGATCATCGCTTGCGCTTCTTGACGAGCCTCTTTTAAAAGTTGACGCTGTTCTTCTAAGCTCTTATTTGCTTCTAGACGGCTTTGTTCAGCCGCTTCTATTTCGCCTGCAATGTGATTCTCACGCTCTTGCATGATGCCCATCAAAGGACCCCAGGCAAACTTCTTCAGTAACGCAAGAAGGATAAGGAACATAGCAAGCTGGAATACGATATCTCCACCTGTGAAGCCGCCACCAGCTCCAAGGACTAATGCGTTTGTAAGCACGAGGTTTCACTCCCTTCAAGAGTCAATGCCTTCCATAAAGAAAGCTTTACAATAACGGCAAACGCCGTATCATTCATAGTCAAATGTTCATAAGTACTAAACATAAAGGAATGGCGAAGGTTCTTATCGAATGATCTTCGCCATCTTGAACTTTCAGTTACTATTATTGACCCATTACGATGAATGCGATAACTACTGCGATGATAGGAATCGCCTCTACTAACGCAACCCCGATGAACATTGTAGTTTGAAGCATTCCACGAGCTTCCGGTTGACGAGCCATACCTTCTACCGTACGTGAAACAATAAGACCGTTACCAATACCTGCACCTAGTGCTGCTAAACCGATTGCAATTGCTGCTGCTAAAAGACCCATTCTGAATTTCCTCCTTTAAATGTATGAAAAAATGTTTTGAGTAGTTTTGTTCAATTTTGAACAGGGTATATATTAATGGTCGTGGCTGACTTTGTGAGCCATATAAACCATCGTTAACATAACGAAAATAAATGATTGGATTGCGCCGACAAAGATTGAGAAGCCTTGCCATACAATCGTCGGGATGATGGCACCCAGTAATCCGGCTGCTCCCATGTGTGCCAGGCTCCCTACCAGTAAAGTAAGCAGGATTTCCCCAGCGTAGATGTTACCGTAAAGACGAAGACCAAGCGTTAGTGTGTTGGCAAATTCTTCAATGATCTTCAGCGGGAATAAGAACGACATAGGTCTGAAGAAGTCTTTACCGTATTCACCGAAGCCTTTCATCTTGATCGCATAATAGTGTGTCAACACAACGACCATAACTGCAAGGGTCATCGTGATAACTGGATCCGCTGTTGGTGACTTCCACCATAATTCGTGGTCAATGACTACCGAAAACGGAAGCCCTAACATGTTCGATACGAAAATGTACATGAGTAAAGTAAGTCCAAGGAGATGGAAACGACCACCTGTTTTCCAATCCATATTACTTTTCACGATATTTTTGACAAAGTCCATGACCCATTCCATAAAGTTTTGCACTCCGGTCGGTTTCATGGCCAGTCTACGAGTTGACAGAACGGCGATGAGGAATACAACGGCACTTGCCACTGTGATCATCAGTACGTTCGCCAGGTTAAAAGTTAACCCTAGAAACTCGGCTGTAGGATTTTCATGATGCAATGAAATTCACCTCTCTTCCCCGCTATTTATGAGCTAAAAGCTGCTGAATAAAATAATCTATCATAATGACAAGGTATATTGTCATTAATCCCATAATGACGCTCAGGAGATGAAAATGTTCAGGATATTCCGTTGCAATGATCACTGCAAAGGCTGCACCTGCCATTCTTGAGAAGGTCCCTAAAGATCGAACCTTTTGACCAGCTTCTACTGCATCACCGAATCGCACGGTTCTCCTCATGATCAGCCAGTGACTAAACAGACTGATGCCTGTCCCCAAAATAAGCCCAAGGAAAATAGACTGATAGGAAGTAAAACCCCAACCGAGGACGTAAAAGGAAAGGAGGAAAAATATGTACTTACGATGCCTGTTAAACACTTGCTGAAGTTCTGGCATTTACATTAATCTCCCGAATTGAAATGTTGGACTGTACGGAGCATGGTGTAGATTCCTGTTGCGAGCCCAAGGAGTAGTCCAATAATTAAGAAAAGTGGTGTGGTGTTCCATATTCCATCTAACCATCTCCCGCCGAAGATCCCTATTAAGATAGAACCAACAAGCTGGGAAAGAATAGCAGAATACAAGACCATCGATTGATACGGGCGTCGATCATTTTGACGCATTTTTTTCATCTCCACACATGTGATTTAGTGGAAAATCATTAACACTGTACAAATGATGAAAAACCGTTTTCATACGGGCTCAACCCTTGTGAAAACCTTATCATTTTATACCCTTTGTAAGCATACAATAGGGCTTTATCTATGTCAATGCGTTCAAGTTAAAAAGTTCACAACCTATCCACGCGTTCCCAAATTGTTCACATTTTCAACACATTTACAGAAAAGCGGAGGCGGGTTGGTCAGGCCCGACAAGCACAACTGGGAAATCCCTAAAGGCGCTCTTTGCCTTTTGGGATTTTTCAGTTGTGACCTCGAGGGACTACCCGCCGGAGCTGGACATATCGAAAAGCGGAGCCGACTGGTCAGGCCCGACGAGCATAAGATGAATATGCCGGAAAGGCGTTCTTTGCCTTTTTGGCATATTTAGCTTATGACCTCGAGGGACTAGAAGGCGCAGCTGGACATGTCGAAAAGCGGAGGCGGGTTGGTTGGAGGCGACAAGCATAAGGCGAACTTACCGGAAAGGCGCTCTTTGCCTTTTTGGTCAATTTAGCTTATGACCTCGAGCCCCAAGCCCCCGCAGCTGGACATGTCGAAAAGCGGAGATCGTTTGGTATGAGGCGACAAGCATTTTCGCTTAAAAAACCCGACAAACGTACCTCTTTCGCCCCCAGTTGATAACTTTATTAACAAATCCATAGATTCTATTTTCACATGCCCCTTCATTATATAGAAGATTCTATTTATGAGTAACCCTTGAATTTAATGTAAATACTTCCAACTAAATTACAATGGTTTTTTTGGGTTATATAAATATGAAAGCCGGATTATCACGTGTCGATAATCCGGCTTTCTTATTTGCTTCAAATTATTTCGTACCGTATAAGCGATCTCCCGCGTCCCCTAAACCAGGAACGATGTATCCTTTTTCATTCAGCTTCTCATCAAGAGCCGCGATGAAGATATCAACGTCAGGGTGCGCTTCCTTGATTGCGTCTACCCCTTCAGGACAGGCAACAAGGCACATGAATTTGATGCTTACCGCGCCGCGTTTTTTTAAAGAGTTGATAGCTTCAACAGCAGATCCGCCTGTTGCAAGCATCGGATCGACTAAGATGAAGTCACGCTCTTCCACATCACTTGGTAGCTTTACGTAATATTCAATCGGTTTAAGAGTCTCCGGGTCACGATATAAACCAACGTGGCCAACTTTTGCAGCCGGGATCAGTTTAAGAATTCCATCTACCATGCCAAGGCCGGCACGCAGAATTGGAACAATTCCTAATTTTTTACCTGCAAGAGTCTTGGCCTTTGCGTTGCTTACCGGCGTTTCTACATCAATATCCTCTAATGGTAAATCGCGGGTGATTTCAAACGCCATTAGTGTTGCTACTTCATCAACAAGTTCACGAAATTCCTTCGTACCTGTTTGTTTATCACGAATAAACGTTAATTTGTGTTGGATTAACGGATGATCAAATACATATACTTTGCCCATTCGACTCTCTCCTTTAAGTTCGATTTTATGTAAAAATAGTTTGTCCACTTCATTTACACCTCAGACTATTGTACATAAAAGACAATTTAAGAGCAACAAGAGATGGGAAGTGTAATGGAATCGTTAGAAATCATCCGGGGTGCATGAGAATGAACATGTAAGCTGGTGTGATTGCCGGTGGTTTTTGGTTAATTATGTTAATCGGCTGGATTTTTATGAAAAGCCGCTGGATTATCGCGAATAACGGCCGGATTACCATTTAAGTCGGCCCTCACCCCCAGTATTTAGAGCTTAAAACCGATAAATAATCTACTTTTCTACTAAAAAACCTCTCCACCAGGGAGGTCCGTCCCTAGTGAAGAGGTCAACATCTATTATCTTTCTGGATATAATTCAAATTTGCTTGTCAGGTCGATGACGCGTTTGCGTGCTTCTTCCAGTTTCGCTTCATCTTCATGGTTTTTAAGAGTCAATGCCATGATTGAAGCAATTTCGTCCATGTCTTCGAGCCCGAAGCCTCTTGATGTAACAGCTGCCGTACCGATACGGACACCGCTTGTTACGAATGGGCTTTCCGGATCGAACGGAATCGTGTTTTTGTTTACTGTGATACCAATCTCATCAAGTACTTTCTCTGCGATTTTTCCAGTCAGTCCTAGTGAGCGCAGGTCGATAAGTAATAGATGATTATCTGATCCACCTGATACAAGGTTGATTCCTTCTTTAACAAGACCTTCACCTAAACGGTTGGCATTGTCGATGATGTTTTGCGCATAGTCTTTGAAAGAATCCTGAAGCGCTTCACCGAAAGCAACAGCTTTAGCTGAGATCACGTGCATAAGTGGCCCGCCTTGAATTCCAGGGAAAATAGACTTGTCTATTTTCTTAGCAAACTCTTCTTTACATAGAATCATTCCGCCACGAGGTCCACGTAATGTTTTGTGAGTCGTTGTTGTCACGAAGTCTGCATAAGGAACCGGGTTCTGATGAAGACCAGCTGCTACAAGACCAGCGATGTGAGCCATATCCACCATTAGGTAGGCTCCCACTTCGTCTGCGATTTCACGGAATTTAGCGAAATCGATCGCTCTTGGGTATGCACTTGCTCCAGCTACAATCAGCTTAGGCTTGTGCTCTAATGCTTTTTGTCTAACATCTTCATAATTGATAAGATGCTTTTCTTCATCCACACCATACTCTACGAAATTATATTGAATACCACTGAAGTTGACGGCACTTCCGTGAGTCAGATGTCCACCATGAGATAAGTTCATTCCAAGAACCGTGTCACCTTGTTCGAGGATCGTGAAGTAGACTGCCATATTGGCTTGTGCTCCTGAGTGAGGCTGAACGTTTACATGCTCAGCTCCAAAAAGTTCCTTTGCACGATCGCGAGCTAAATTCTCAGCTACATCGACATGCTCACAGCCACCATAATAGCGACGACCTGGGTACCCCTCTGCATACTTGTTTGTCAGAACGGAGCCTTGTGCTTCCATAACCGCTTCACTGACAAAGTTTTCAGATGCAATTAACTCGATTTTCGTTCGTTGACGCTCTAATTCATCTTGAATCGCTGCATAAATTTCCGGATCTTGCTTGGCAATCTTACTCATACATATCCCCCTTTAATTCATAGGCCCAACTGCTCTAGGTGCCTCATTGATTCATTCAATCTCATTCTAACACGATTCAGCAAAACGCGAAATAAAAACCTCTAGTCAAAACGTAATGTTCGTGTTTAGAGGGACGGACCTCATGTGATATGGTTCACAAGTGGCTCGATCTAATACATGTCTGCCCCCCACGAGTAGCATTATGCCTATATTTGTCGAATGATTGTGAAATTTTCATAATCGTTAGTGATATCACTGCCATGGTTTTAAATCTCCCATTCCACCCATTTATCATAATCATAATCTCCCTAATTCCCTTTATAGTTCGGGATTCAAAACAGGCTTAAGGTCTAATAACAGAAAGCTACAATAAAGGTCCGTCCCTCGACGATGAGAAACGGACCTTCAAGTGTGTATTATTCGTATACGGCTCTGACTCCGCCGATGAGTTTAGGTCTGGTTTTGGCGAGTGTGACGTGGGCTTCGCCGAGGCTTTTCTGTGATACCCGGATGGGGACGGCCACGTGTTTCAGGTGCATGCCGATAAAGGTATCCCCAATGTCGATGCCGGCGTCGCCTTTTATATGCTCTACCATGACGGGATCTTCAAAGGAGTGATACGCTTTGGTGGCCATCGCTCCGCCTGCTTTTCGCACAGGAATGACCGTTACCTCATCCAAGCCTCTTCTTTCTGCAGCGTCTCTCTCCAAAACGAGTGCCCGGTTCAGATGCTCGCAGCATTGAAAAGCGAGTGAAACGCCAATGGAATCAGCCCAACCCTTCAGCTCATCAAAAATCATTTCCGCTACTTCTATGGTTCCTGATGTCCCGATCCTCTCCCCCATCACTTCTGATGTGGAGCAGCCGACAACAAACACTTGTCCTTTTTTCATCGGAACCTGTTCGCTGAAATCTCGGAGGATCGTTTGCAGTTCTTCTTTTAATTGAGCGATTTCCATGAAATCAACTCCCTACTGTTTGTCTTCGTATGCCGTGATTTTCCCAATACGATTGGCATGACGGCCACCCTCGAATTCCGCACCCAGCCATGTTTTGGCGATTTCACGTGCAAGACCCGGACCGATTACGCGTTCACCCATGGCCAGCATATTGCTGTCATTGTGCTCGCGAGTCGCTTTTGCACTGAATACATCATGTACAAGAGCACAGCGGATCCCCTTGACCTTATTAGCAGAAATGCTCATACCGATTCCTGTACCACAAATCAGGATGCCACGATCAAACTCACCACTCGCCACTTTTTCTGCAACAGGAACGGCATAGTCCGGATAGTCAACGGACGTTCCACACTCACAGCCGAAATCCTCATACTCGAGGCCCAGCTCTTCTAATAATGATTTGATTTCTTCGCGGATATTTACCCCGCCGTGATCGGATGCAATTGCAATTTTCATCGTAATCCCACTCCCCATATGACTAGACTTTGTTAGGTTTTATTTTGCCACATACTCTTCATTATATAAAGTTTTTGAGATCATTTTTAAAAGAAGGAGCCGAAAGTCACTCATCAAAAAAAAACGAACATGAGGTCCGTCCCTCATGTCCGTCTATTTTACAAATGAAACCGAGTAATCGTACTCTTCAGTGATTCCGCTTGTTCTTTGAGGTTCAATGCCAATTCCTGTACGTCACTCATTACAACCGCTTGTTCTCTAGTAGATTCCGACACTTCTTCCGCCCCCGCGGAGGTTTCTTCTGCAATGGCCGCTACCTCCTGGGATTGCTGGGAAGTCAGTTGGATGCTTTCCATCTGCTGATCTACAAGGATTGAAATGTTCTGAACGGCTTCTGCTACTTCATGGATCGTCTTCGTCATCGTTTCGATCATTTCATTTGTCTGTGTTCCTTTTTTCGCTTCAGAATTTGCAGAGTCAACTTGAGCAGTGATCTGTCCAACGACATTTCCAACCTCAGCCTGAATGTTCTTGATGAGTTCGGAAATGCCTTGGACTGCCCTGCCGCTTTCGTCTGCCAGTTTTCGGACTTCCTCGGCGACAACGGCAAATCCTTTACCGTGCTCTCCTGCCCGTGCCGCTTCAATGGAGGCATTCAAGGCGAGAAGATTGGTTTGGTTTGCAATATCCCCGACCAACTGAATGATCTTCTCCACCTTTTTCGCATTGTCTTCCAATCGGTGCACGGCGTCCAATGAATCTTCATTACCTTTTGCAAGCCGGTTGATACCTTCTACCAGGGAATGAATGACTTCCTTGCTCCCTTGAAGCTCCGTCACCATATTCTTGGACAATTGCTCAGATGATTTGGAGTGATTCTGTACTTCCTGTGCGATTCGAATCACGTCCTCAACAGATTCAGCCGTCGTTTGAATGGCCAAGGCCGAGCTCTCGGCACCCGCTGAAATTTCGCTGATCGTTTTGGAAATGGAATCCGCTTGAGTAGAAGCTGCTTCCGATGCTCTCGACAGCTCAATCACATTCGAATTTGTTTTAGTGAAATTCTCGTCAATACTCGATACCATGTCCCGGAGATTGTGGAGCATGCGATTGAAGGCCAATGCGAGTGATCGGATTTCATCATCCGACTTCGGCACAACGACTTCCACAGCAATGTCCCCTTGTGCTGCTTTCAACGCCGCCTGCTCCAAACGCTGAAGTGGTTTGACGATGAATCCCGCTGCAAAAAAGGCAAGCACACCTGACCAGAAAACACCCATTCCCAGTGTCAGGCTCGTAAATAAAAGCTCGTTCATATCAGGTGCAAAAATAGGTTTGATAAAATAAATAAAAAGTGCACTCGTTGAATACGTCACCACTGCAAGAAGCGTGATAAAGAAGACTAATTTCTTTCTTAGACCCGATTTATAGCTTCTTCTCTCTTTCCCCATCCTTTTTCTCTCCCTGTCTCGACCTTAATCCAGCTTTTTGATTAACTCCCCAATCAATGAATCCAGCTCTCTGTATGTATGTCTATAGATGTCCACACTTCCCCCATACGGATCCGATACGTCCAAATCAGCAGGATTTTCAAGGACAAACTCCTTTAATGTGAAAATTTTGTCCGCCACATGTGGATACTGATCCACAATCGCCCGCTTATGATTCGATGTCATAGTAAAAATATAGGAAGCCCAGTCCAGGTTCTCCCTCGAGAGCGAACTCGATTGGTGTCTATGTATTATATCGTTCTCTTTCAGCACTTCTTTAGTCTGAAATGAAGCATCACTTCCGTCCATGGCAAAAACCCCTGCAGACTTCACATCAAACTTCTCCGCACCCTTATGCTTCAAAACTGCCTCCGCCATAGGACTACGGCACGTATTTCCCGTACAAACAAATAAAATATTCATCACGTCATCCTCCTTACAGCCTATTATAAAATATTTTCCAATCTCCCCATAGCCCATTCACAATATATACAAAAGAAAAGCGCAGGGGGCTTGCTCAGGCCCGACTAGCATAAGATAAACCACAAAAAAAGCCCACCCAAGAGGGACGGACCTTCGTCTATAAAACTCCCAATCTACCATCACCAGCTTTATTACAACGGCAGCAAAAGCTTAATCCCAAACGCAAACAAAATGCTTCCACCCAGAGCCTCACTATATGTACCGAGTACCCCCTGGAATTTCCGCCCTATCAATAAACCGGCCCATGTCAAAACCGTCGCCGCTATTCCGAAACAGAAAAGGGCGACCGCGGTTCTCGCACCGAAAATCCCCAGAGTCAGTCCAACGGAAAAGCTGTCCAAGCTTACACTCAAGGCAAAGAGCACCAATCCAAACCCCACTGGAGAAATGAGTGTCGATTCCTCTTCCTTGAAGCTTGACATGAACATTTGGATTCCCAATACAATCAAAAGTAGTCCGCCAGCATACCCTGCAAATGCACCGAACGTTTCTGATAAAAACTTCCCCGTCATCATCCCGAAGAGGGGCATCCACACATGAAAGATCCCGACGACCAATCCTATATATAAGATTTGCTTTAATCTCAGCTGAAACATACCCATCCCGATCCCGATCGAAAAGGCATCCATCCCAAGAGCAAATGCCATTAACATCAGCGTAATCAATTCTCCAATAATCGTTGTCATCTTTGTTTTCCCCCTCCGGACATGCCTACAGAACAAATTTATGCACGTCCAAGGGAAAATAGAATGAGAAATGGACAGGAGCCTGGGTATAATTGTAAAAACCTACTGCTAAAGTGAATATCGGCGCTACAAAAAACCCCTATGGTCCCATCAAACCATAGGGTCAAAACATCATCCTTTAACCACCCGATACCCGGCGGCTTTCTGAAGTCGGTTCATAATCGCCAGTCCTACTCCTTCTTCGGGAAACATTTCGGCAAAAATGATATCTACATCGCTTTTATTAAAAGCACGGAGCGTATCGTAGAGACTCCGAGCGACTGTTGTCAGGTCCTCTCTTCGTCCAACCGAGAGAATGACGTCTGCCTCGAAGTCATCCATGAATTCTTCCGTTGTTAACACACCCACTTTGAGACCTTCTGCTTTTTTGTTATCCACCAATTTCTGAAGGTCCTCCCTCGTACCATCCACTAAATATACAGGAGCATCAGGGGCGTAATGTGTATATTTCATGCCCGGGGATTTCGGAGCTCCCTTTCCTTCTTTTAAAGAAGGGTCCACTTCCACTAAACCGACCACTTCTTCCAGCTGTTCCTTGGTGATTCCTCCGGGACGTAAAATGATAGGCCTTGGTCCCGTACAATCCACAACGGTCGACTCGACACCTACACCCGTTTCACCTCCGTCGACCACGCCTGCAATCCGGTCTTCCAGATCATCGATGACATGCTGAGCCGTTGTCGGACTTGGTTTCCCTGAGCGGTTCGCACTTGGTGCCGCAATCGGCAGTCCAGACGCTTCAATGATCGCCAGAGCTACAGGATGATCAGGCATCCGGATCCCCACAGTCGGTAATCCCGCTGTTACTTTTTGAGAAAATACGTTTTCCTTATTATTAAAAATAATCGTTAATGGACCCGGCCAAAAAGCATCGATGAGGTTCGCTGCATCACCAGAAACATCCTCCACCAGTTCTTCCAGCTGATCTTTATTTGATATGTGGACAATCAGTGGATTATCCGATGGTCTTCCCTTCGCTTTGTAGATTTTCCCCACAGCGGTATCCGATTTCGCATTGGCCCCCAGACCATAAACCGTCTCTGTCGGGAACGCAACCACCTCATTTTGTTGAAGAATCTTCGCTGCATCCACAATATGTGGATAACTTTCACTGTTATCCACATCTCTTTCCACAATCCAATGTTTCATCATTTCCGTCATCCACCTTTTTATTTCAACAATCAAACTCTGTATATAAATACTGAATTAACAAGCGTTCAACTATCGTACTCTTTTGAAAGTATAAAAGAAACCCCACAAATTCTCAAGTCTTGTCCACAAAACGTGAATAAAACTCTACAGACTGTGGATAAACCTGTGGATGATGTGAATAATTCTGAAAAAAGAGATATTTACGTTAGCAAATGGCACCTCACGTATTTTGTCGAATTTTACACATAAAAAAACTGAATCATTTTTCTATAAAAATGATTCAGTCTACTAGCAGACTACTATCGAACAATAATATCTTTTAGTGGAAATTTGTCGAAACCTCTCATTTCACCCTAAAGTTCCAACTTCATCGTAATGCAGTTATCCACTGTGGATAACTTTTTGGCGTGAACGAAATTCTTCAGTTCATCCACAAAAGGCTCTTTTTCCTGTTGAAAACCTAACAGGTCAAAGAAATTCAGCGATGCTTTTCGATTAGAGATTAAGTAAAGGCTCGTAAGTTCTTTTTCTTTCGCCAATTTTAAAATCTCTTGAAAAAGAGCAAATAATTCTTCACTTTCAAAAGAAGAAGTCACAACGAGTGAGCGCAGAAGGCCTATTTTCTCCTGAACTTCAATCCCAAGCGTCCCGATTAACTGCTTCTCTGAGTCTTCCACTACTAAAAAACAATCAACACTATTTTTAATGCCTTCTGTACTTAAACCCGCTTTCATTAAGAAGGCTACAACTTCATGGATATCTTCCTGTGTTGCCTGGCGAATCACTTTTAACATCATTTCTTCCTCCCTTTTCTATCATCCCCTAGTGTTAATGTATGAGGAGAAAGAGAGAATAGAACAAGTTGTTGGGAAAAATAATAGAAAGATAGACATAAAAAAGCTCCATCTCTGGGGGATGAAGCTCTACGTTTTACTTATTGAATAATCCTTTGAAAAGATCTACCACGAAGAAGCGCACCTTTACTTCTTCCTCTTCTCCTTCTTCAACGAAGACTGGCTCTGCTTCCACGCTGTTTTCTTTTACTAGAAGCTCTTCTTTAACCGGTTCTTCTTCAGACAATGTTTCTTTCGTCATTTCCGCTTCCACTGCTTCCAGCTCGACTTCTTTATAAGCTACCACATCTTCCATTTCTGTTTCAGGAGCTTTCATTCCTTCTGCATCTGAGTCCAATTCATCTGCCTGATCTTCAGGATCTACTTCGGTGATTTCATTTCCACTGGCCTCCACTTTCGTTTCAAATCCAGGACTTCTTACCGCATTTCCAGTCGAGAAATCAAGGAAGCATAGAGGTGGATAAAGGACACACCACCAGTTCGCTCCTTCCCCTGCACCCAGAGTAATCAACACTGCTTCATACTCACCTGCCGGATATAAATATTGACCGTATAATTTAGTAGGAAACTCAACTTTTCCAAAATCAACTTTCACCGATTGATCTAAGCCTTGCTCCGCGACAACCTCTTCAGCAATTTTCTGCAGCTCCGGTAATCCCGCTTGAATCACTGACTTTGCCTCGTCTTGTGATGTAAGAGTCGATACCCAATTCGTTATCTCCTTATTTACTTCATCACGTACGAGTCTTTTCACGTTCTGGTCCTGCTCCATATCACTGTTTGCCAGAATCCGGAGTCGAATCGCTTCTTCCGGAATCACCATCGTCTCCTGAGCCGCCATTTCCTGCTTTGGTATATATAAACTTAGAATCGTTCCTAATGATAGAATCAAGATATACAATAAAACCGTATGTTTTGTTTTCATTTCCTCTCCCCCTCAGTAAAACAGTCTAGTCAAAAAGGGGAAATCTTAAACTAGTAAAATAACATTTTTGTTTTGAAAATATGCTGAACTCCGATTTTGAAAATAAAGGCTGTATTCGTAAACTTTGTTGCTTTTAAAAAAGCGAGTGCTAGTTGATTTCCGCTCCAGGTGCTCGCTTTCCGCGGGGCGTGAGTTGAGCCTCCTCGGGCTTTGCCCTGTGGGGTCTCAACTTTCCCGCTATTCCCGCAGGAGTCGAGCACCTTCCGCTCCAATCAACTTTCTGAGAATCTCTCTTTCACAGATATAAATCATGAAAACAACTTTTTATATTCAACCAGACAATTTCTGCATTCATCCCACAACAGTCTCTTTTCCACAAAAAACACCCCCGATTACTAAAATCGAGGGTCAACATCCTTATTTTTTCTCACAAAACACCATTCGATCTTTCCTGTTGATGTCATGTACTACTTCTACATGGGCAG
The DNA here is from genome assembly GCF_041889765.1 of Rossellomorea sp. FM04394. Taxonomy (NCBI): domain Bacteria; kingdom Bacillati; phylum Bacillota; class Bacilli; order Caryophanales; family Bacillaceae; genus Rossellomorea; species Rossellomorea sp. FM04394. Next base: position 4,287,955 of record NZ_CP168654.1, read on the forward strand.
CAGGAAACGTATCCCGCAGCAGGTCTGCAACGGTCTCGCCCTGTCCGACTCCTACTTCAAATCCGATCAGACATTTTTCCTTCATCACCAATGGCAGTTCATCCATAAATCTCTTGTACAGATCATATCCATCTTCCCCGCCAAACAAAGCGAGTTCAGGTTCATGTTCAATGACGACATCTGATAGAGTTTCACGATCCGTCAATGGAATATATGGAGGATTCGATAAAAGGATATCGAGCTTCACATCTTCTTTGATCAAAGGCTGCAATAAGTCTCCTTCAAAAAAGCGAACATCCGCACCGAGTTTCTCACTATTTTCCCTTGCAACAGCCAATGCCTCCGGTGAAATATCCACAGCCATCATATCAATAGGTGACCGGTCCGCTTCCGCTTCGAGCTTCAATGTAATTGCAATCGCGCCGCTGCCCGTTCCTACATCGGCAGCCCGCAAAGGAGTTTCCGCTTCAGAAAAAAGTTCCTTCATTTTTGCCAATCCATAATAGATCAGTTCTTCCGTTTCAGGTCTCGGAATCAGCACATGCTCATTCACCACAAACTCCCGACCATAAAACTCTTCAACCCCGATAATATGCTGAATCGGCACCCCGCCGACATGCTCGCGAATCCCATCCTGGAATTCTTCCCACTTCTCCCCCGGGACGGACCTCCGCTGTTCCGCCAGCAGTTGCGATCGGGACATTCCCATCAGATGGCGCAAATAGATCTCTCCCACATTTTCATCACGGCCATTCTCGACTAAAAAAGAAGAAGCCCATTTTAGGGCTTCAAATATGGTAACAGACGTCATTATTCTTCCAGTCTCTCAAGAAGTTTGGATTGATCTTCGATGATCAACGCATCGATGACTTCATCCATCTTCCCTTCAAGAATTTGATCGAGCTTTTGAATCGTCAATCCGATTCGGTGATCCGTGACGCGGTTTTGTGGGAAATTGTACGTACGGATACGTTCTGAACGATCACCTGTACCAACGGCTGATTTACGGTTTGCATCGTATTCAGCTTGGACTTCACGTTGGAATTTATCGTAAACGCGTGCACGCAATACTTTCATTGCTTTCTCTTTGTTCTTGATTTGCGACTTTTCATCCTGACATGAAACGACTACACCTGTTGGCAAGTGAGTCAGACGGACCGCAGACATGGTTGTATTAACACTTTGTCCTCCCGGGCCACTGGATGCGAAGGTATCGACACGGATATCTTTGTCGTGAATATCCACTTCGACTTCTTCCGCTTCCGGCAGGCAGGCAACCGTTGCCGTCGACGTATGGATACGTCCGCCTGATTCTGTTTCAGGTACACGTTGCACACGGTGTGCCCCATTTTCGTATTTCATTTTGGAAAATGCGCCATTTCCGTTGATCATAAAGATGATCTCTTTATATCCACCAACACCAGTGGAGTTTGCTTCCATCACTTCGGTCTTCCAGCCTTGGGATTCTGCATAGCGACTGTACATACGGTATAAGTCACCAGCAAACAGGGCTGCTTCATCTCCACCTGCAGCTCCGCGAACCTCCATGATTACGTTCTTATCATCGTTCGGGTCTTTAGGGATCAATAATATTTTCAGACGGGCTTCCAATGCTTCAATTTGTTCTTCAAGCTCGGAAACTTCTTCTTTCACCATTTCACGCATATCAGCATCAAGCTTATCATCCAGCATTGCCTTAGCGTCTTTATACTGCCCAGTAAGTTCTTTATATTCTCGATATGCTTCTACCGTTGCTTGGATGTCTGATTGCTCTTTTGAATAATCTCTTAGCTTCTTTGGGTCATTCACAATTTCTGGATCACTCAATAGTTCATTTAACTTATCATAGCGATCTTCCACTGCTTGTAAACGATCGAACACAGCTATTCACCTCAATTTTAGTCCATAACAGTCTAATTATATTATATGGTGTATGTAAACACAAGGAGGATCGGGATCAGTCAGAAGGCATAAAGTGGTGGATTTTATGTAGAAGGCAAGCAGATCAAGTGACAGACCTGCTTGCATATTTTTATCTTTCGGTGATTTTCACATTTACATTGAACCTTGGGATGGCTTTTTCCAATCTTTCTTTTAACATTGCTTCTTCTTTATCCGTCTCAGCCATACTCATCTCTTTCTGTGTATGGGCCGTCACCCACATTTGTTCGCCATTGATCCAGACTTCATCTGGTTCAAAGTTGGAATACTCCCTCACAACTTCACGGGCTTTGTCTTCATACACACCTGTTGTCGTCGATGTTGTGCCGGGTGAGTTCGTCAGGTTTGGAAAGTTCGGGTTTTCATTTGTCGTATTTCTGACGCTTCTATCTTGACGATCATTGACCTCTTTTCGATTATCAATGAATCGTGTCCCATTTTCATCTTCGTGCATACCGTATTCCGATTCCTGATTTACCCCACAAGCGGTGATTAAAATGAAGAATACAGTAAAAGATAAAGCTAACAGCAGTTTTTTCATGCTTTCACACCTCCTGTTTTTAGGATTTCCTACAGGAAAGTGCTTATGCATATAAAGATTGGAGTGCTTCAGTCTTAAGCGAAACATCCCCCTAACTATCAAGCACTCACTGATTCTCAGAGCATTTGATGAGCCTGCGCTATATACACCATCGTTACGAAAAGAGCCAAATAAAAAAAGCCCCAAACAAAGGGCTTCATTTACTATAATTCCTTCACCATATCAGGTGTGACACTGACTCCAGTCGGAACTTCATGGTGATGGCGGCATCTTGGCTCATAAGCTTCAGAGGCACCCACCAGGATGACGGGATCATCGTAGCAAGCTGGTTCGCCATTGATTAATCGTTGCGTTCGACTTGCAGGAGAGCCGCATACTGCACAAACAGCTTGGAGTTTTGTCACTTGTTCGGCGATGGACATTAAATCAGGCATTGGTCCGAATGGTTCGCCGCGGAAATCCTGATCAAGTCCTGCGAGGATGACACGATATCCACTGTTTGCTAATTTCTGAACGACCTCGACAATGCCTTCGTCAAAAAATTGAACCTCATCAATAGCTACTACATCTACCTCTGGATTCAGGTCATCGAGGATAACAGTAGATCCCTCGACTGCTTTGGCGATTACAGAGGTACCGTTATGAGATACAACCGATTCATCGCTATAGCGATTATCTAGTTTTGGCTTATACACAGCAATTTCTTGTTTAGCAAATTGAGTGCGTCGTACCCGGCGGATCAGTTCCTCGGATTTCCCTGAGAACATGCTGCCGCAAATGACTTCTACCCAACCCGTTTGTTTCATGACATACACGAAAGCGCCTCTCCTTCCTTACTCATTATTTTATATTAAAACAGTCTGACTGTTAGTAAAAACGGACTACTCTTTAGTATAAAGCATTCCTTTATGTACGGGAATAATGCTTGATTTTCAGTAATTTGGCAGAAAAAAAGAGGCACAGCTCAATTGGAACTGCCTCTATTTCTTCAACCATTTGCTTTAAAGAGAATAAAAAACAGGCAAGCATGAAGATCCTTGCCTGTTTTTCTAATAGAAGAGAAGTGACAATCTCAAATATTCATGCTTTACGCACAAAGAAATTCGATATGACCTTCCAGCTCTTCATTATTGTTGTTGATTTTTAAGACCGTATTTTTTGTTGAAACGGTCAACACGTCCACCAGCGTCAGCGAATTTCTGACGTCCTGTGTAGAATGGATGGCATTCAGAACATACCTCAACGCGCATTTCTTCCGCTACAGAACCAGTTTCAAATTCGTTACCGCAAGCACAGCTAACTTTGATCGTGTTGTACTTAGGATGAATTCCTGATTTCATTTCTTTCATCTCCTTCCGCCCTGAATCATCTGAGACAGAGTAATTTATTACGAAGATATATGTGATATGAGCATAAGCATGAGAGTTATAGCCAGCCCCTTACCACATCCATTTTTTAAAACACATTGACACTATTATAACAAGGACAAGCGATATTTGCAACCTGTAAAATTGGAAGTTACAGACATCCCTCTCCTCAAAAAATCATTCGATTACTAGATTAACGCTTCTTCGACTCTTCTGTCAACACATTGAAAAACTCTTCATTCGTCTTCGATTGTTTGAGCTTGCGCATAAGCTTCTCAGCGAAATCAGGCTGATCGGACATCGCTTTACGAATCGCCCACAGCTTTTCAAGATGATCCGGTTTGATGAGAAGTTCCTCACGACGCGTTCCGGAACGACGGATGTCGATGGCCGGGAAGATACGTCTTTCAGCAAGAGAACGGTCAAGATGAAGTTCAAGGTTACCTGTTCCTTTGAATTCTTCATAGATGACATCATCCATACGGGAACCTGTATCCACTAATGCCGTTGCCAGGACCGTCAAGCTTCCGCCTTCTTCAATGTTACGTGCCGCACCAAAGAATCGTTTCGGGCGGTGGAACGCAGCAGGATCGATACCTCCGGAAAGAGTTCGTCCACTTGGCGGGATGACGAGGTTATAAGCACGTGCCAAACGAGTGATACTATCCATCAGGATAATTACATCACGCTTATGCTCCACTAAACGCATCGCACGCTCAAGAACGAGTTCTGCCACTTTGATGTGATTTTCCGGTACTTCATCAAATGTAGAGCTTACGACTTCTGCTTCTACAGAGCGTTCGATATCCGTTACTTCCTCCGGGCGCTCATCGATAAGAAGGATGATTAATTCCGCTTCTGGATGATTGGTTGTGATCGAGTTTGCGATCTCTTTGATCAGCATCGTCTTACCAGCTTTAGGTGGAGCTACGACTAAACCACGTTGTCCAAAGCCGACAGGCGCGATGAGATCCATGATGCGCGTGGAGATTTTATTTGGTGTTGTTTCCAGCTTCATTTGACGGTCAGGATATAAAGGCGTCAAACCTGGGAAATGTACACGTTCTTTCGCAGATTCAGGCTCTTCTCCATTGACCATTTCAACATGAAGGAGTCCGAAATAACGCTCGTTTTCCTTCGGCGGACGCACTTTCCCTGATACTTTATCCCCGTTGCGAAGGTCGAAACGGCGGATCTGTGATGCAGAAATATAAATATCCTCAGAGCTTGGAGAATAGTTGATTGGTCGTAAGAAACCGAAGCCCTCTGATTGGATGATTTCAAGAACGCCTTCCATAAAGAAGAATCCTTCTTGTTCTGCACGGACTTTAAGGATAGCGAAAATCAGTTCTTTTTTTGTTAATTTACTATAATAAGAAACTTTGTATTGTTTGGCTAGCTCGTAAAGCTCTTTAAGCTTCATATTTTCTAAGCTAGAGATTGTTAACTCTTCCATTATGACACCACGCTTTATTAATTTGTCCTACCTAAAATATAAAAAAAAGAAGGGTAGATTTTTCTAAAAATGAAGAAATATGTTGAAGCATAAACTAATAGAAAAAATGCTGAAGATAAAAACCTTATCTATTGTAACCATACTTTTAATCAAGAATCAATGACTGGATAAAAAAAGGAAGGTAATTTTGTAGATAGGCAGCATTTTTTCACCTATGAAGAAAAAAAGTGAGTGATAAGAGTGGTGATGGGCAGAAATGTAAGATACTCTGCCCATCCCTGATCTCTAATAAGAAGAGTTTGTTTCTCTCTCTATGTTTCAATGTCTATTTATTATTTCATAACGAGGTTTGGCTTTTTCTGAAGACTGTGACGTCCGTCTATGAAGCGGACGGTTCCAGACTTCGCACGCATGACGACGGAATGAGTCAATCCGTATGTCCCTTTAAGCTGAACACCTCTTAACAGTTCGCCGTCCGTCACACCTGTTGCTGCAAAGATCGCATCGTCACCGCATACGAGGTCTTCCATTCGAAGAACCTTGTCCACATCTAGCCCCATGCTGATACAACGCTGCAGTTCGGCATCATTCTGTGGAAGCAGCTTCCCTTGGATTTCTCCACCCAGGCATTTCAACGCAACGGCAGCAAGCACTCCCTCTGGAGCTCCGCCAGATCCGAATAAAATATCGACACCCGTATGATCGAATGCCGTGTTCATAGCTCCTGCTACGTCACCATCATTGATCAGTTTGATACGAGCTCCCGCTTCTCTCAGCTGCTGGATGATATGCTCATGACGAGGACGATTCAAGACGGTAGCCACTACGTCTTCGATGTCCTTATTCTTTGCTTTAGCCACTGCTTTCAGATTATCGATAACAGAAGCGTTAATATCAATTTCACCAACCGCTTCCGGTCCAACTGCGATTTTATCCATATACATATCAGGTGCGTTCAGTAGGTTTCCGTGGTCTGCCACCGCGAGGACCGCCAGTGCATTCCAGCCTCCGGAAGCAACGATATTCGTTCCTTCCAACGGATCGACGGCCACATCTACACGCGGACCATAGCCTGTCCCTAGTTTCTCACCAATATATAGCATTGGAGCTTCATCCATTTCACCTTCACCGATGACAACTGTACCCTTCATGGGTACTGTATCGAATACATCGCGCATGGCTGAGGTTGCAGCATCATCTGCTTCATCCTTCTTACCGCGACCCATCCAGCGAGCCGATGCAAGAGCAGCCCCCTCTGTTACTCGAACAAGCTCCATTGATAAACTTCTTTCCATGTATATAGCCTCCCGTAATCCCTTTTGTTTTACAATATTCTTTAATTGTATAACATATTAACAGATTTATTGTAACACATTAAAGAGGGTGGAGAGACTTTTTTTCTAAAAAAGTAGGACACAATGGGTCATATAGTCGAAAAAGAACTGGTCACATTGGAAATATTTAAGGAAATTAACAAAAAGCGAGTAGTTGTTGATTTCCACTCCAGGGTGCTCGCTTTCCGCGGGGCGGGCGGTGAGCCTCCTCGGCTTCGCCTGCGGGGTCTCACCTGTCTAACTCCGGCGGCTAGCCCCCTACGCTTTTCGTACTGTCCCGCTTCTCCCGCAGGAGTCGAGCACCCTTCCGTTCCAATCAACTTAGTTTTAAATGTTTTACCATTACTTCTAATGGAAACAATCATCCTTACAATAGTACAGCTTTAAGAAACTACGACTTCATCTGTTCCAATTCTTCAGCTGACATTTTTTCACGCCAGATTGTCGCTCCAAGGCCTTCGAGTTTGGCAACGAGGTCGCTGTATCCGCGATCGATGTGCTCGAGACCGGTTACTTCAGTGATTCCTTCTGCCATTAAGCCGGCGATGACAAGGGCTGCTCCTGCGCGCAGGTCACTTGCTTTCACTTTGGCGCCTTGTAATTGTACAGGTCCATTGACGATGGCTGAGCGTCCTTCCACCTTTATCGTGGCATTCATTCTTCTCAGTTCATCAATATGCTTGAAGCGGGCGGAATAGATGGTATCCGTTACGACGGCAGAGCCTTCTGCACGGTTTAATAACGTGGTGAAAGGCTGCTGCAGATCTGTCGGGAAACCTGGATACACCAATGTTTTCACATCAACGGATTTGAGCTTGTCCGCCCTGCCGATAAAGATTTGATCGTCATTCGTTTCAACAGGAACGCCCATTTCACGGAGCTTGGCAATGACGGATTCCATATGTAATGGGATAACGTTGTCAACAAGCACACCTTTACCGACTGCTGCTGCAAGAATCATGAACGTTCCTGCTTCAATACGGTCAGGGATGATTGTATGACGGCAGCCGTGAAGCTCGTCTACACCATCAATGCGGATCACATCGGTTCCTGCCCCTTTGATCTTCGCACCCATATTGCTTAGTAAGGTAGCTACGTCAATGATTTCAGGTTCTTTCGCCGCATTTTCAATGATCGTTCTGCCTTTTGCACGTACAGCGGCAAGCATGATGTTAATGGTCGCTCCTACACTGACGACGTCAAGGTAGATGCGGGCACCTTTTAATTCATCGGCACGTAAATAGATCGCACCCTGTTCATTCGTCACTTCTGCTCCAAGAGCCTCGAAGCCCTTGATATGTTGATCGATCGGACGTGGACCAAGATGACATCCACCCGGTAATCCGATGACCGCTTTTTTGAAACGTCCAAGCATCGCTCCCATTAAATAATAGGACGCACGAAGCTTTTTCACCTTTCCGCTTGGTAAAGGCATGGACACCATTTGACTTGGATCTACACTCATATCCCCATCTTCCAACGTGACTGAACCACCGATCTCTTCTAATAGATCCTTCAGTGTTCTTACATCAGAGATGTCTGGTAACCCTTCGATTGTGACTGGTGAATCAGCAAGAATGGTTGCCGGGATTAAGGCTACCGCACTGTTTTTGGCCCCACTGACTTTAATGGTTCCTTCAAGGGGGTAACCCCCTGCAATTTTTAGCTTTTCCATATTAAACTCCCTTCCACTGTTCATTGATGGGTAAGCCCCAATGGCTATCGGACTCCGCACACCAAGAACAAAAAGGATTATTTTTCCAAAAGAAGACGTTCTAAGAAGTATTGTCTACTAGTTTATACATAATTCGTCAAAACATGTATAGGATAATCGAATTTTTTTCGCTTAGACCGATTGACCTAAGATCAACGGTTGTTCCAGTCATTCAGGAATGCTTCAATCCCTTTATCCGTCAGTGGATGATGGAACATTTGCTTCAACACTTTCAGAGGAACTGTCGCAATATGCGCCCCTCTTAAGGCAGCCTCTGTAATATGCTGAGGGTGACGGGTCGAAGCCGCAATGATTTCTGTTTCCAGACCATGAATCGCAAAGATTTCTGCAATCTTGGATACAAGCTCAAGACCATCATGGCCGATATCATCTAATCTTCCTAAAAAAGGCGAAACATACGTCGCTCCAGCACGAGCCGCTAAAAGCGCCTGGTTCGCACTGAAAATCAGCGTAACATTTGTCTTAATTCCTTCTTTAGCAAAAGTAGATGTCGCTTTCAAACCATCCGGTGTCATTGGAAGCTTAACTGTAATGTTAGGCGCGATCTTCGCAAGCTCCCTGCCCTCTTTGATCATTCCTTCAGCATCTGTCGCGATGACTTCAGCGCTGACAGAACCAGGGACTAAATCTGTGATTTCTTTTAATCGATCTTCAAATGTCACGTTTTTTTCTTTCGCGACAAGCGACGGATTCGTTGTCACTCCTGAAAGGATACCCCAATCAAATGCTTCTTTGATTTCACTCATGTTTGCTGTATCTATGAAAAATTTCATTTCCTCTACCCCGTTTTCGACAAAATTTTCAATCATCTTTTAATGAACGGAAGGGACTGACCCAAAAAGGTATCAACCCTCTCCTGGTGCCAGTCCCATCCTACAGCTTCATTCTTTTACTACCACATACGGAAAGCCCGTAATCTATCACGAAAGACTTTCCAGACATTATCTATCTATTACGCTTGGTTGGAAGAACCAAATTCGCGCATTTTACCAGCAACTGTCGCTTTGATTGCTTCACGAGCCGGCCCCATGTATTTACGTGGATCATATACTTCTGTATCAGCAGCAAGCACTTCACGTACTGCTTTAGCAGAAGCGATTTGGTTTTCAGTGTTCACGTTGATTTTAGCCGTTCCGTAAGAAATCGCTTTTTGGATATCTTTTGTAGGGATTCCAGTACCACCGTGAAGTACTAGAGGTACTCCAGTCGCCGCTCCGATTTCTTCCATTTCTTTGAATCCAAGGTTTGGTTCACCTTTGTAAGGACCGTGAACAGAACCAAGTGCAGGAGCAAGCGTATCAATACCAGTGCGTTCCACCAATTCTTGGCACTCCTTAGGATCTGCATAGATAACGCCATCTGCCACTACGTCATCCTCTTGTCCACCGACAGTTCCAAGCTCAGCTTCAACAGAAACACCTTTAGAGTGAGCATATTCAACCACTTTAGAAGTGATTTCAATGTTCTCCTCGAAAGGACCGTGAGAAGCGTCGATCATAACAGAAGTGAATCCTGCATCGATTGCTTCTTTACATTTGTCATAGCTTGAACCGTGGTCCAAGTGAATCGCAACAGGAACTGTGATGTTTAAGTCTTCCATAAGACCTTCAACCATTTTCACAACTGTTTTGAAGCCGCTCATGTAACGTGCTGCCCCTTCAGAAACACCAAGGATGACAGGTGATTTTTCTTCTTCGGCCGCTTGCAGGATCGCTTGAGTGAACTCAAGGTTATTCAGGTTGAATTGACCTACTGCATAGCTGTTTTCTTTCGCTTTAATTAGCATGTCTTTCATTGAAACTAAAGGCATAGTAATTTCCTCCTTTTATTCAGTCAGTGAACCATTCTAGTAGAAATGGCGGTGTTATTTATAGCACCATGTGACATTGTTTACAATTTCACTTGTATCATACCAAAACAGAATTGATTTTACCAACTGAAGAGGCGAATTGTTAAAAATACTACTATTTTCACTATTCAAATAATACCACTAAGCTGGAATATATTGTTTCACCGCTTGTCGGATGTCGTCGATATCAAACGGCTTCGCAAAATGAGTAAGCGCTCCCAAGTCCTTTGCTTCCTGAATCATGTCGAGTTCCCCGTACGCTGTCATGATGATGACGCGGATATCAGCATCCTTCTGCTTCATTCTCTTTAAGATTTCGATCCCATCCATACCCGGAATCTTCATATCCAGCAAAACTAAATCAGGGGAATGCTTATCGACAATTTCAAGCGCCTGGATTCCGTTCGCTGCCTGAAATGTTTGATAGCCTTCCTTTTGTAACACTTCATTTAATAGAATCCTGATACCGAACTGATCGTCTACAATAAGAATTTTCTCGTTCATCCATCCCAATCCCCTTCGTATTAAAGTAAATTATGTACTGCTTCGCTAAATATCCGGCTAATAATTGTATATTTATTACTAATTCTCTTTTTCCTGTAAAAAATCCTGCTTCTAATCAAGATTTTACTTAAGACCTTTTTCCCCTTTATAATAAGCGTTACGATGACAAATGTCGAAGCTGAATATATAAGGAGAGTTCATTCTATGATAAAAATGTTTACAACACAGTTAACTGGACTGTTCAAACGCATTTATGATAAGCAGGAGTTCGAAATTGAAGACGGTGCCCGCCTGCTGGCCCAAGCTGCCATCGGACAAGGAAATATTTACATAAAGGGCTACGGGGAAATGGAAGCTGTCACAGCCGAGGCTTTGTTTGGAGCAGAGCCGCTTCCTTCTGCTAAAAGGTATGAAGATTCTACCCAATTGACGGAAGCTGATCGTGTATTGGTCGTCAGCCGTTTTTCAACTGATGAGGATGCTGTGGAGCTAGGGAAAAAACTGGCTGATGAAGGTGTGCCATTCGTTGCTGTTTCTGGATTGGTCGAGGGTGAAGAGAACCTGGTGGACTTAGCCGATGTTCACTTGGATACAAAAGTGATCAAGGGCATGCTTCCCGGTGATGAAATCGGTGAGCGAGTGAGCTTCCCTTCCAGCATGGCTGCCCTTTATCTTTACTTTGCCCTGGGGTTTGTGATCCGTGAGATGTTGGAGGAGTATGAAGAGTAATGGATTGGCCCGTTCCTGGTTGGGGACGGGTTTTTTGGATTGATATTTTCTGTGAGTCGCACTCCACGAAATTTGTCGTTCATTGGGGAACGGTCGATATCTTGAAAATAAGGTTGATATAATGATAGAACGGTTGATAAAACGCTATGAAGGTCGATATATTCAATTGAAAGTTGATAAATCCGAATAACGGTCGATAACCTCCCCCATACACGTTTCTACTGGAATCCACGTGGGCCTTTTCATCAGAGAGAGAGGCACCATAAAAAGTCCCCTCCCCCTCAACTCATTCAAGCCCCGCGCTTCTTGGCATGCACATACGTCACAGCCAATGCCAATACCAGGACGCTTCCTTTAATAATTTCAAATGCATAGTACGGCAGATTCATCATCGTCAATCCATTCAGCAGGACCCCGATCAAGGCTGCTCCAAAGAAGGTTCCAAGGATATTCGGTTTTCCAGCACCCAGGACGGAAAAGCCGACAAACACAGCGGCGACTGCTTCCATCAGGAGCGGGGCACCGGCATCCATCTGTCCTGACCCGACACGGGCCGTGAACAGGATTCCTCCAATCGATGCAAATACACCTGAGAGAACGTAGGCAATCAATTTTACCCGGGTCACCCTGACACCCGATAAGCGCGACGCTTCCGCGTTACCACCTGTCATATACAAAATGCGCCCCCATCTCGTGAAATGCATGATAACATAGACGATTCCGACCAACACGAGCATGATCCATACCGGTACCGGCAAACCGAGCCACTTTCCCTGGCCGATCCAGAGGAACGCTTCTGAAAATTCCCCCGGGGCAGTCCCGCCAGTCGTCATCGGCATATTATTGTAAATCGAGTATCCTTCTGTATATGTCCGATGAACACCTGAAATGATATACATGGCCCCTAAAGTAGCAAGCAAATCAGGAATGCCAAACTTCACGATCAATAACGAATTGAATAACCCCACTCCGGCTCCCACCAACAATGGAACAAGGAGCACGATCCACAGCGGCGCTTCATACCAGACCATCAATGAAGCCGTCACAACGGTAGACAGGGAGACCGTCGATCCCACCGATAAGTCAAAGCCATCGACGACGAGAGTAAAGGTTACCCCCAATGCCACCAATGTGACGATGGAAATCGAGCGCAGAATATCTGATAGATTTCCGTATGTGAAGAAAAACGGATTATAAAAACTGAAGAAGATGAGAATGACAGCCATCAAACAGATAGCCCCGTATTTAAATAGTAAGTCGAGTATTTTGCCTTTCATGTGCTTCCGTCCCTCCTGAAGCATAAAACAATATAAGTTCTTGAGTTGCTTCTACTTTCGTCAGTTCTTTGACGATCCGGCCATCGTACATGACGAGGATGCGGTCCGAGATCGCCAGGATTTCTTGTATTTCACAGGAAAAGTAGAGGATGCCCCTCTCTTTTTCTGCAAGGGATTGAATCAGGGAGAAGATCTCCTTCTTCGCTCCGATGTCCACACCCTTCGTCGGTTCATCAAACAAGAACACTGTGGCTTCATCGGATAGCCACTTTCCGATTGAAACCTTTTGCTGATTACCTCCACTTAAAAAGTTGGCCTGGATCCCTTCATGAGCGGTTTTAATTCCGAGGGATCGGATTTTTTCACGAGCCAGCTGACGTTCTTTCCTTCCGTTGATCCATAGCCAATTGGAGACATTCCCCAAGGAGGGGAAGCTTAGGTTGTGCTGCACGGATTCATGAATGAACAATCCTTCTTTTCGTCTTTCCTCAGGTACAAGCGCCAGGCCATTTTGTACTGCATCTCGTGGAGAATGAATACTGAGCTTCTTGCCTTTCAGAAGATGGTCACCCGATACTACCTGAGATGCTCCGAATAGGGCTTTGGCGAGCTCGGTTTTCCCTGCCCCCACGAGTCCGACCACTCCGACTACTTCACCTGCCTTCACGGATAAATGGATATCCTTCAGCTTTTGTCCGTCCGCAAGTCCTCTCACTTCGTAAAGCGTTTCACCAATCGGCAGCGTTCTTTTCTGAAACTCTTCTTTATACGTGCCTCCAAGCATCGCTTCAATGATCTTATGGGAGGTTGTTTCGTTTGTTCCGTACGTTCCAACCGTCTCTCCGTCCCTCATGACTGTGATGCGATCCGAAAGCTGAAAGACTTCAGGGAGCCTGTGAGAGATGAAAATGATCCCTACTCTCTCTTTCTTTAAATCTTCTATGACACGGAATAATTTCTCTGTCTCGGAAGAGCTTAAAGGGGCCGTTGGTTCATCTAAAATCAGTACTCTCGCTTTTTGAAGCAGGCTCCTGGCAATGAGGACCAGCTGTTTTTCAGCGAGACTTAAGCGTGACGCAGGCTGCCCAAGGGGGATGGTTTCTGCCCCGATCCGTCTAAGCGCCTCCAACGCTTCTTTCTTTAATGACTTCTTGGTGATAAAAAAGGAGCCTTTTTGTGAAAACTGATCAAGGACGATATTTTCGGCTACAGAAAGTTCAGGGACAATGGCCGTGTCCACTTCCTGGTACACGCAGTGGATGCCATGCTCCTTCGCTTCTTTCGGAGATTGATAGTCTCTTTTTTCAGAGTGAAGGATGATGTCTCCGCTGTCTTGCAAATAGGCTCCCGATAAAATCTTCATCAGTGTACTTTTTCCTGCACCATTCGCCCCCAACAGGGCATGGACCTCCCCCTCTTTCACATCGAAGCTTGCAGTCTTAAGGGCTTTCACTCCTGAGAAGGTTTTATTGATATTAATCATTTCCAACAGTGGAGACGTCATCTCTTCTAACTCCTTTCTACTCTGTGAACGATCCTTCAAGCTTTTTCAATTCATCTGTATAGCCTTGCTCACTTGCTCCCCAGCCATCTACATGCTCGTGCAATTGATCTGTGGTGATCGTTTCTTCAGGCAATGCTTCTTTTTCAATAAAGACCGGCTCAAGCTTTACTTTCTCAGGCGTTTCTTCGCCATTTAGCTTTTGATATAAGAAACGGACCTGTACACGGCCGATATCTTTCGGGTCGACCGCTGCCGATGCCACCCACGGGCTTCCATCTTTTTGGATGATTTGGAGGTCCTCATCACTCATATCGATACCATATACTTTGATTTCATCTCTCCCTGCCGCTTCGATTGCCCGAACGGCGCCTTTTGCAAATTCATCCCAAGCAGCCCAGACAGCATCGATGTCACCTTTGTTCGGATACTGTTTCAATATGGCCTCCATTTGAGCCTGTGTATCCAGTGCTGTATTCTGGGTAGCCGCTCCAAATGCTGCCACTTCTTTAATATCAGGATTTTTTTCTAAAAATTCCTGATATGCCACCTGGCGTCTTTCCATCGGGGCAAAGCCTGCAACCCAAATCTTCACGATCTCACCTTTGCCGCCAAGTTCATCTGAAAGCTTCGTCAAGGTTTGTTCAGCCATTTGCTGATCGCCTTGCTCGAGGACCGTCACCCCTTCTGAAGCAACATCCGCATCAAATACGACAACGGGAATGTTTTGTTCCTTCGCCTTTTCCACCCCTGATTGCAGCGCTTCTTTCGTACCATGATCGATGAGGATCCCATCAAATTTTTGATTGATGGCCGCATCCAGGTTGGAAGACATTTTTGCCAGATCTCCTTCAGATGTAAACACTTGAACTTTACCGCCAAACTTCTCTACCTGCTCTTTGACACCTTCTATGTATTGAGCGGAAAATGTCCCTAAATTGATCTGCATAATAAGGGCGATCTTTTTATTGGCCAATGGATGATCGGACACTGCTTCCTCCTTTTCTCCACTATCCGCGTCAGCCTCCTGTGATACCTTTGGCTGACAAGCCACCAAACTGAAAATGAGTGCGAGTAATACGAGTAATGATGCCGTTTTTTTCATCTTTCTTTTCTCCTCCCGAGGTCATATGCCTCAATTTTTCAAATAAAAAAACCCCTTTTCCCAAGAGAAAAGAGGTTTATGTATAAATAAACGTACTCTTATCACTCAGGAAATTCTTCCTGCAGGTCTTAGCACCTTTCCGTGTGTACGGTAGGTTGCCGGGCGTCATCGGGCCAGTCCCTCTGCCAACTCTTTATAAGAGATTATGAAATTTTATTGTGTTCGATTTTGCTATAATCGCTATATTAACGATATGTGGGAATATTGTCAATATTCTTTTTAGGGAATTTTCTATAGAGGATTAAAGAGGGTAGAGCGAAATTTGTCACTATTTGTAGAACGGTCGATATCGTGAAAATTAGGTTGATAAATTGAAAATACGGTTGATAAATCCGATTAACGGTCGATAATTTTGGATTTCGGTTGATAAATCTCAATAACGGTCGATAAATCCCGATTCCCCTTAAAAATCGGCCACCCCAACCCTATATAACAAAAAAACCGCCCTCCCAAACCAGGGAGAGCAGTTCCAAATAAATCTTATTTCTCACCATACGCAAGTGACGCTTCCACGAAGTCTCTGAATAGAGGCTGCGGGCGTGTCGGGCGTGATGTGAATTCAGGGTGGAATTGAGATGCGACGAACCATGGGTGGTCGCTTAGCTCGATGATTTCCACTAGACGGCCATCCGGGCTTGTGCCTGAGAAGATGAAGCCGGCTTTTTCCATTTGCTCACGGTAGTGATTGTTGAATTCGAAGCGGTGGCGGTGACGCTCGTAAACCACTTCTCCATCGTAGGCTGCATAGGCTTTTGAACCTTTTGTCAGCTTACACGGATAGAGACCAAGACGCAGTGTCCCGCCTAGATCTTCGATATCCTTTTGTTCTGGTAAAAGGTCGATGACCGGGTATGGCGTTTCAGGATTCAGCTCAGCCGAGTGAGCTCCTTCAAGACCAAGAACATTACGTGCATATTCTACGGATGCAAGCTGCATACCAAGGCAGATTCCAAGGAAAGGAACCTTGTTTTCCCGGGCATATTGAGTCGCAGCGATTTTCCCTTCCACTCCACGGTCACCGAAACCGCCTGGTACAAGGATTCCATCTACGTCTGCAAGTTTTTCTGCTACGTTTGCGTTGTCGATGAGCTCAGAGTTCAACCATCTTACTTCGATGTCGCTATCGAAATGATAGCCGGCGTGACGAAGGGCTTCTACTACTGAGATATACGCGTCCTGTAATTCAACATATTTCCCTACCAAGGCGATTCTTGTTTTACGAGACAGGTTTTTCACGCGATCAACGAGTTCATTCCACTCTGTCATATCTGCTTCGTGGCAGTTCAGCTTCAAGTGCTGACATGTGATTTCATCAAGCTTTTGATCCTGTAGCGCAAGTGGCACAGAGTATAGTGTATCTGCATCCATTGCCTCGATTACAGCATTTTTATCAATATCACAGAATAACGCGATTTTGTCTTTCATGTCTTGAGTCATTGGCATTTCTGTACGCACGACGATGACATTTGGCTGGATACCAAGACTGCGAAGCTCTTTTACGCTATGCTGAGTCGGTTTTGTTTTCATTTCACCCGCTGCTTTAATGTAAGGTACAAGCGTACAGTGGATATACATCACATTGTCACGGCCTACGTCGCTCTTGATCTGGCGAATCGCTTCAAGGAATGGCAGGGATTCGATATCCCCGACCGTACCACCGATTTCCGTGATCACGACATCTGAATTGGTTTCGCGACCGGCACGGTAAACGCGCTCTTTGATTTCATTAGTAATGTGTGGGATAACTTGTACCGTTCCACCAAGATAATCACCGCGACGCTCTTTCTTCAGTACAGTTGAATAGATTTTCCCCGTCGTCACAGAGCTGTATTTCGTCAGGTTAATGTCAACGAAACGCTCATAGTGACCTAAGTCAAGATCCGTTTCCGCACCATCATCTGTTACGAATACTTCACCGTGCTGATATGGACTCATCGTTCCCGGATCCACGTTGATGTATGGATCAAACTTCTGGATCGTGACGCTCACTCCACGGTTTTTCAATAGTCTTCCAAGGGACGCTGCTGTGATCCCTTTCCCTAGTGACGACACTACGCCGCCTGTTACGAAAATATACTTAGTCATGTATATGTCCCCCTTCAAAGTAAGTTTGTTTCAAAAAAAGTAGAGGGTGTCTCTTATGTAGTCATGTCATGAATTTATCTTGTTCAAAGAAGGACAAGTCCATTCCCCAAAAATAAATTCATCTGCATAAACAGCTAAAAGACAGCCTCTCATTATCAATATACATAAAAATGTAAGGGGTCTTTAAAAGATAGATCCGCTACACAAAAAGGTTTAGGTTAAACCCCAGTATGTCAAAGCATTCTTTTTAAAAAATAAAAAACGCCCCGCTTACAATCATGTAAGGGGAGCGTGATATACGTTATTCGTCCCTTTTTAGGGAGCCCAAATAAAATACTACCTTCCTGTGAACAATAAGTCAAGCACTGAATAAGGATAGAATTTTCAATCATTTCGAGCATATAAAAAAGCGCCCCGAAGGCAAAAAACCTTTTGGGGAGCCATTCTGGTCGAAGAGATTATTTCTCTTCCTCATCTTCTTCAAGATCCTCTTCGTCTTCATCATCATCGACTTCATCAAATTCATCGATTTCGAGTTCTTCTTCGTCTTCATCGATATCCAGATCTTCGTCTGCATCGTCAACGACATCCACATCGTCGTCATCATCTGTCAGATCATCGTCATCGTCCGTGTCATCAAGATCATCGTAATCAAGGTCTTCATCGTCCAGATCATCAAAATCATCCAGATCCAGATCGTCATCGTCTTTTTTCTTCGCTTTTTTCTTCTTGCTGGATTTCATCGTTGGAACGGTTTCTTCCTCGATTTGATCAACCGGGTACCATTCTCTTAGTCCCCAACGGTTATCACCCATGGCAATAAAGCGTCCATCGATATTCAGGTCCGTGTAAAATTGAAGTAAACGGCTGCGAACCTCTTTATCAGAGATTTCAAGCAAACCTTTGATTTCGCTCACTACTTCTTCGAATGCTATTGCTTGCTTTTTCTCTGCTAAAATTTCATGTGCCAACTCAATGAATGATGTTTGACGTAATTCTTCTTTGGATAACTGCTTAAGACTCACTTTACGCACTTCCTTTCTCTATTTCACACTCTACTAAGTAGAGTAAAAAAGGGCAAAAATTCTCCATTATCAATTTTAACCATATTAATCATTATAAACAATATAAAAGACTTTATGCTATACCTATCTAGTTTTTCTCGCATTTTTTTCACAACTGGCGTCAAGATGGCCTTCCACTTTCCCATTCTTCTTCTTTATCACCATTCCTGATCACACGGAACGCTTCATAGAAAAGATAGAAAGAGAGTAGAAAAAAAGGAATCGCCCCTAATTGCAATTGATATAGAAGTACAGCTGCGAATATGATGATGGCCAATAGTATATAACGAAAAATGGTCTTCACAGTCTCACATCCAAACGTATGTATCGTTCTTATCCATTCACTTATCTGACAATTCTCATTATATAGGAAATGATACACGACTACTATTAAGATCGTGTTAAAAATTGGTTGATTTTGTTTTAAGGATAGACGATTTGATGAGTTTTTAAACTCATTTCGTTTTTTTGGCATGTGCTCTGTATTTAATATATTCTTTTCTTAAACTTTGTTGCTATTTAACCATGAGCGAGTAGTGGTTGATTTCCTCTCCAGGCACTCGCTTTCCGCGGGGCTGGCGGTGAGCCTCCTCGGCTGCGCCTCCGGGGTCTCACCTGTCCAGCTATTCCCGCAGGAGTCGAGTGCCTTCCGCTCCAATCAACTTAGTATATTAATCCACAACTGATAAGACAGGTCCAAGAAATAAAAGATCTTTCCCGTTGAGAATATGTCCATTCACCTTCATTTAAAAATGCCCACCAGAGAAAAGAGACCACTGCACCCCCACAGTAGTCTCACCTTCTTCATGATTTGTATTACATATTACGACGGTACTGTCCGCCAACTTCGTATAGGGCGCGTGTGATTTGGCCGAGGCTGGCTACTTTCACCGTTTCCATGAGCTCTTCAAAGATGTTTCCTCCGTTTACGGCCGCTTGTTTTAAGCTGGTCAGTGCTTCTTCTGATTTATCTTTGTGCTGTGATTGGAAATCTCGCAGATTATGAATTTGTGTTTCCTTTTCTTCCTTCGTCGCACGTGCAAGCTCCATGCTGTCCATTTCTTCCTCTGAAGGTGGATTCGGGTTCAGGTACGTGTTCACTCCCACGATCGGAAGTTCCCCGGAATGCTTTTTCATTTCATAGAACATGGATTCCTCTTGGATTTTCCCGCGTTGATACTGGGTTTCCATGGAACCAAGTACCCCGCCGCGGTCATTCAGGCGATCAAATTCCGTCAGGACCATTTCCTCAACCAGATCGGTCAGTTCTTCGACGATGAACGATCCTTGAAGCGGATTTTCATTTTTTGATAGTCCGTGCTCTTTCGTGATGATCATCTGGATCGCCATGGCACGGCGAACGGATTCCTCTGTCGGTGTCGTGATGGCTTCATCGTAGGCATTGGTGTGCAGGGAGTTACAGTTATCCTGTAATGCCATCAAAGCCTGAAGCGTTGTACGAATATCATTGAAGTCAATTTCTTGGGCATGAAGAGAGCGACCTGATGTTTGAATATGATATTTCAGCTTCTGACTGCGTTCATTGGCACCATATTTATCCCGCATCACCGTTGACCAAATGCGGCGGGCCACACGACCGATCACCGTATACTCAGGGTCCAGCCCGTTTGAGAAGAAGAAGGATAAGTTTGGTGCAAAGGCATTGATATCCATTCCGCGGCTCAAATAGTATTCCACATACGTAAATCCGTTCGCCAATGTGAACGCAAGCTGTGAAATCGGATTGGCTCCCGCTTCCGCGATATGATAGCCGGAAATCGATACAGAGTAATAGTTTCTTACTTTGTGATCGATGAAGTACTGCTGGATGTCACCCATCATGCGAAGGGCAAATTCAGTCGAGAAGATACACGTGTTTTGTCCCTGATCTTCTTTTAAAATATCTGCCTGCACGGTTCCACGCACGACTTGTAGCGTTTGCTCCTTTACTTCCACATATTCTTCCACCGTCAGCACACGGCCCAGTTCTTCTTCTTTCATACGGATCTGCTGATCGATCGCTGTATTCATATACATAGCCAGGATGATCGGTGCAGGTCCATTGATCGTCATGGAAACGGACGTAGAAGGAGCACATAAATCAAAACCGGCATAGAGCTTTTTCATATCTTCAAGGGTACAAATGCTTACGCCGCTCTCCCCTACTTTTCCGTAGATGTCAGGACGGTGGTCCGGATCTTCACCATATAGCGTTACAGAATCAAACGCTGTACTCAGGCGTTTCGCATCATCATCTTTAGATAGATAGTGGAAACGGCGGTTCGTCCGTTCAGGAGTCCCTTCACCGGCAAACTGACGCTTCGGATCTTCCCCTTTTCGTTTAAAAGGAAATACTCCTGCTGTATAAGGGAATGAACCTGGAACATTCTCTTTATACACCCAATCCAAAATTTGACCATAATCTTTGTATTTCGGTAGGGATACTTTTGGAATATCAAGTCCCGATAAGCTCTTTGTCTTTAATTCAGTGACAATTTCTTTATCACGGATTTTTGTGATGAACTGATCTTTGCTGTAGGTTTCCTTCAAAGAGTCCCATTTCTCTAAAATCTGTTTGGATTCTGCTGTTAATTTGTTTTCGACTTCATCTTTCAACGTCTGAAGGGAAGTGACGACCCCATCATTTGTTTCTTTTTCGCTGACGGCTTCGATTGCCCCTTCCAGCTGGAACAGTCGGCGGGCCAGGTTCACTTGCTCTTCTGCTTTTTTGTGATAGTTCCGGACCGTTTCCGCAATTTCACGCAGATAGTAACGGCGATTGTTTGGAATGATGACGTTTTGCTTTTCAACATCCACGTCCTTGGAGAAGCTTGTTTTCCAGTCCAGCTCCATTTTCTTGTTCACCGTTTCGATGATCGCCGCAAACAGGGCATTCGTACCCGGATCGTTGAACTGACTGGCAATCGTCCCGTAGACCGGCATGTCATCCAAGTCTTTATCAAAAAGCAAGTGGCTGCGTTGATATTGCTTCTGAACCTGACGTCTTGCATCCTCGGATCCTTTGCGCTCAAATTTATTGATCACGATCAGGTCTGCGAAATCAATCATATCGATTTTCTCAAGCTGTGACGGAGCCCCGAATTCACTTGTCATGACGTACATGGACATGTCACAGATTTCAGCGATTTCCGCATCCCCCTGCCCGATCCCGCTCGTTTCAACTACAATCAAATCATAGCCTGCTGCTTTGACCACATTGATCGCGTCTTTGATGGCGAGTGAAAGCTCTGTTTTCGATCCACGGGTTGCAAGGCTACGCATATAGACGCGCGGATTGAAGATCGCGTTCATACGGATACGATCCCCGAGAAGGGCTCCGCCTGTTTTTTGTTTCGTAGGGTCAATGGATAAAATCGCGATTTTCTTTTCAGGAAGTTCGTTGATGAAACGACGGATCAGCTCATCCGTCAAGGAGCTCTTCCCTGCTCCACCTGTACCCGTGATTCCCAGTACTGGTGCTTTCTTCGCTAAACTCTTAATTTCCGAGAATACCGTTTGAGCCGTTGCGGCGACTTCTTCGTTCGCGCCCACTTGATATTCAGCGAGTGAAATCAGCTTGGAAATCGTGTTTACATTACCAGAAGAAAGCTTTTCAACCTCTTGGTTCACGCTTCCTTTAATCGTTGGGAAATCACATTCCTCGATCATGTTATTGATCATTCCTTGAAGACCATGCTTTCGACCGTCTTCAGGTGAGAAGATGCGGGCAATGCCGTATTCATGGAGTTCCTTGATTTCACGAGGAATGATCACGCCCCCGCCTCCGCCATAAATACGGATATGGGACGCCCCTCTTTCTTTCAAAAGATCGTACATGTATTTGAAATATTCAACGTGTCCACCCTGATAGGACGAAATCGCAATTCCCTGTACATCCTCCTGAATGGCAGCATTGACGACTTCCTCAACGGAGCGGTTATGCCCCAAATGGATAACCTCCGCTCCACTTGCCTGGATAATCCGACGCATTATGTTGATCGACGCATCATGTCCGTCAAATAGACTCGAAGCCGTGACAAAACGAACATGGTGCTTTGGTTTATAAATTTCAACCGTGCTCATATTACTCCCCCTGTTCTCCCTTGTTTTTCAAACCCTATGACGCCTGCAAATAGTAATTCGATTTGAAGATTGATGTATTCATCGAGTGTAAAACGCTTTTGCAGTGCCCAGCGACGGAATCCCCACATCTGTCCCTGGACGAATACGTTTTGTGCCAGCATATGGATTTGATCTTCATCAAGCTCAAGCTTTCCGCTTTCCACGCATCCAATGATGAGGTCTTCCACCATCCCCACCATTTCAAGTTCCTTACGCAGGACATATGGAAGGGCATCCTTCGATAAAGATTTCGCCTCCTGATACATGACCAGGACTTCATCCTGCATCCGGTCCATCACTTGAAAATAGTGAGCAATCCCGAGCCTTAAGCTCTCAAGTGTCCCTTTTCCGACATCAAGCTCCTCAAGCTCTAACCGAACCTGCTCATAAATGCTGTCACACACTAAATACAAGACATCTTCCTTTGTCCGAATATACTCATATAGCGTTCCGATACTGAATCCGGCGGCCTTCGCGATCTCTCTTGTCGTGGTGCGATGAAACCCCTTTTGTTTAAATAGAGAGACGGCCCCGCGAATCATCTGATCACGCCGCTTTTCCACTAAACGCTCATCCTTAACCGAAGCATGAACTTCCCTCTTCTTATTCAAAACAACCGACCGCCTTTTCTATCCGATTCTCCCATTGACCCCATTACAACACCACCTGCCTCATCCCCCAACAAAGCAGATGGCTTCTATCTCTCTAACCCCATATCTTCACATACCGGGTCTGGCACCCTTACGACGCTTTCAATCATACAAACCCCTTTACGCTACGAAGCATAGTAGAACCTATCGGGTGCCTGACACGCTTCAGAACGACCAGGAAATCCTCACCAAAAATCCCCTCATTCAAATCCCTACTTCGTCACCATCCGCGAAATAACCAATCTCTGAATCTCCTGTGTCCCCTCATAAATCTGAGTGATCTTCGCATCACGCATATAACGCTCCACCGGATAATCCTTCGTATACCCATACCCACCAAAGATCTGAACCGCTTCCGTCGTCACCTTCATCGCTGTATCCCCGGCCATCAGCTTCGACATCGCCGATTCTTTTCCATATGGAAGGCCTTCTGACTCAAGCCACGCAGCTTGATAGGTTAATAGACGGGAAGCTTCGATGGACGTCGCCATATCGGCAATCTTGAATGAAATCCCTTGGTTCGCTGCAATCGGCTTCCCGAATTGCTCACGCTCTTTTGCATACTCCACAGACGCATCCAGGGCACCTTGGGCAATCCCGACTGCTTGAGCGGCGATTCCATTACGGCCGCCATCAAGTGTCATCATCGCAATCTTGAATCCATCGCCTTCGTTTCCAAGCATGTTTTCTTTAGGTACCTTACAGTCTTCGAATACAATCTCAGTCGTTGGAGATGAACGGATTCCGAGCTTTTTCTCTTTCTTCCCTACAGAGAACCCTTCAAAGTCTGCCTCTACGATGAACGCACTCGTTCCACGCTGACGCTGGGAAGGATCTGTCAATGCAAACACGATATACGTATCGGCGATTCCACCGTTCGTGATGAAAATTTTAGAGCCGTTCAATACGTAATGGTCACCTTCTAAACGAGCCGTCGTTTTCATGCCTCCTGCGTCAGAACCTGAACCCGGCTCAGTCAGACCGTAAGCACCGATTTTCTCACCTTGGGCCATCGGGCGAAGGTATTTCTGTTTTTGTTCTTCTGTACCGAATTTGTAAACCGGCCAGCCTGCTAACGATGTATGAGCGGAAAGGGTTACCCCCGTTGACGCACACACTCTTGATAACTCTTCAACAGCGATACAGTACGCTAAATAGTCACTTCCGATTCCACCATACTCTTCAGGCCAAGGAATCCCCGTCAGCCCAAGCTCAGCCATCTTCTTGAATAAATCCATATCAAAGCGCTCTTCCTCATCACGCTCAGCAGCAGTAGGTGCCACCTCATTCCGCGCAAAATCACGCACCATCTTACGTATCATTTCATGCTCTTCCGATAACTTAAAATTCATCTCAATTCCCCCATCTATTTAACTTGAATGTAATACATACCGGGTCTGGCACCCTTACAAGTCAATCGATGCCACAAACCCCTTTACGCCACTAAACATTCCAATCTATCTAGGGTGCCTGACACGCTTCAGAATGTATGCCCAAAGACACTCCACCAAGACTTCAAGCTACCCGCTCCAACTAAACCAACAAATTCTTCCCAATCACCATTCTCTGAATCTCACTCGTACCCTCATAAATCTCCGTCACCTTCGCATCACGGAACAAGCGCTCCACTGGATATTCTTTCGTATATCCGTATCCGCCATAAACCTGGATTGCTTCCGTCGACACTTCAACAGCCGTTTTAGAAGCAAACAGTTTTGCCATGCTTGCTTCTTTTCCACAAGAGATATTGTTCGAACGAAGGTTGGCAGCACGGTATACAAGAAGCTTCGATCCTTCAACAGCCGTTGCCATATCCGCCAGTTTAAACCCTATACCTTGTTGTGCAGCGATCGGTTTCCCGAATTGCACACGCTCCTTTGCATAAGCGGTAGAGTATTCAAAAGCAGCTTCTGCAATCCCTAATGCCTGGGCTGCAATCCCGATCCGTCCAACATCGAGGTTCGCCATGGCGATCTTGAAGCCTTCTCCTTCCTGACCAAGAAGGTTCTCAGCCGGGACCTTCATATCCTCAAAGGTCAGCTGAACCGTTCTTGAACCGTGAAGGCCCATTTTATGTTCGTCTTTTCCAATCACGAGACCAGGCGTATCTTTTTCTACGATAAAGGCGGATACCCCGCGGCTCCCTTTTGACGGGTCCGTTGCTGCAAAGACAATATACGTATCCGCTTCGCCACCATTTGTAATAAAGACTTTTGATCCATTTAAAACATAATGATCGTCACGTTTTTCGGCTTTCGTTTTCAAGCTTTTCGCATCCGATCCCGCACTCGGTTCCGTTAAGCAGAAAGCCCCTAAGTATTCACCTGTCGCAAGCTTTGGAAGATATTTTTGCTTCTGTTCTTCATTACCGAAATAAAGAATCGGATTCGTGCCCACCGAAGTATGCACTGACAGGATGACCCCGATGGTTGCACTAACTTTTGACAGCTCATGAATCGCGATGATATACGAAGTGAAATCCATCTCGGAACCGCCATATTTCTCTGGGATCGTGATCCCCATCAGGCCAAGTTCAGCCATTTTATTTAAAATCTCTCTCGGGAATTGTCCTTCTTCCATCTTCTCTACAAACGGCTGAATTTCCGTTTCAGCAAAATCCCGTACCATCTTTCTCATCATCTGTTGCTCTTCCGTGAATCGTAACTCCATGAATGATTCCTCCCTGATGTTCGTCGTTATTACTCGTATGAATAGAAGCCGCGGCCCGTTTTACGGCCCAACCAGCCTGCTTTCACATATTTCCGGAGAAGCGGACATGGACGATACTTGTCATCACCAAAGCCTTCGTGAAGGGTTTCCATGATGTATAGGCATGTATCCAGTCCGATGAAGTCTGCCAGAGTAAGTGGACCCATTGGGTGATTCATCCCGAGCTTCATTACCTCATCAATCGCCTCTTTACTCGCCACTCCTTCATAAAGCGTATAAATCGCTTCATTGATCATCGGCATAAGGATACGATTGGAGACGAATCCAGGGAAGTCTTCCACTTCAACCGGTACTTTTTTAAGGGATTTCGTCATGTCTTCGATTACTTGATACACTTCATCGGTTGTCGCCAGTCCGCGAATGATTTCAACTAATTTCATGACCGGTACCGGGTTCATAAAGTGCATTCCGATTACTTGCTGGGGACGCTTCGTCGCTGCAGCAATTTCTGTAATGGGAAGTGAAGATGTATTGGAAGCAAGGATCGTGTGCTGTGGTGTGATCTCATCCAATTGAGCAAAGATCTTCGTTTTGATATCCATATTTTCAACAGCTGCTTCGATGACAAGGTCCACATGCTTCGCGTCCTGAATATCGGTTGAAGTCTTTAATCGGTTGACTGTCGCTGTCTTATCTTCTTCGGACATTCTTCCTTTTTCAACGGAGCGTGTGAGATTCTTCGTAATCACGCCCATCCCTTTTTGAACAAATTCTTCTTTCAGGTCGTTCAGGTATACGTTGAATCCCGCCTGTGCGCACACTTGAGCGATTCCTGAACCCATTTGCCCTGCACCGATGACCATTATATTTTTGATGTTCATTTTGTTCTCCCCTTTGTTAACGCTAGTAATATAGTTGGTTTATTTTGAAAAGCTGTGTTGATCAGCCGTTGATTTGTTAGATTATTTCAGCTGCTGATTTTATTCAAAATTCAACAGCTGAACGCTTATTGTTGGCTGGCATACCAGACCCACAATTCTGCTCCTTGCCACTTTGTACCAGGTACATTTCATACTTTTTGTACCAGGTACAATCCACCCTTAATGTACCTGGTACAATCAACTCAATTTGTATCCGGTACAATCCTGTACAAACTCCCTACTGCTTTGCCACTTCGATCATGATCGCATCCCCTTGACCCCCGCCACTGCAGATTGACGCAATTCCGATTCCGCCTCCGCGACGTTTCAATTCATAAGCCAGTGTCAGGATGATACGCGCTCCACTTGCTCCGATCGGATGACCAAGGGCAACTGCTCCACCGTTCACATTGACTTTTTCAGGATCTAATCCAGCGATTTTCCCGCTTGTCAGGGCAACTGCTGCGAAGGCTTCGTTAATTTCAAACAGGTCGATTTCTTCAAGTGATTTCCCTGTTTTCTTCAGCAGCTCATTGATGACGAGTCCAGGTGTTTGCGGGAAGTCCTTTGCTTCCACGGCGATTGCTGTATGTCCAAGGATGGTGGCAAGTGGCTGCTTCCCTTCTTTTAGAGCCCTCTCTTCGCTCATGAGTACCATGGCTGCCGCTCCGTCGTTGACCCCTGGTGCGTTCCCTGCTGTGATCGTTCCTTCCGATCCGAAGACAGGACCTAATTTAGCCAAAGCCTCGATGGACGTTTCTTTTCGTGGAGCTTCATCTTTATCGACAACAACCGGGTCCCCTTTTCGCTGTGGAACTTCAACCGCAACTATTTCTTCACCCAGAACGCCTGCTTCTGTCGCTTTCACTGCACGTTCATGGCTTCTTAGTGCCCACTGATCCTGCTCTTCTCTAGATAGTTCAAACTCTTTCGCTGTTTCATTTCCGTACGTTCCCATATGGACATTGTTGAAGCTGCACGTCAATCCGTCGTGAACCATTAAGTCCTTCACCTGTGAATCACCCATCTTGAAGCCCCAGCGAGCTTTCGGTAGGATGTAAGGGGCATTTGACATGGATTCCATTCCGCCTGCCACGATGACTTCACCGTCGCCTGCACGGATGATTTGATCACCCATTGTCACGCTTCGCATTCCTGAAGCACATACCTTGTTGATGGTTTCCGTTTTAACGTTCCACGGTAATCCGGCATGACGGGATGCTTGTCGGGAAGGAATTTGTCCCTGTCCTCCTTGCAAAACAGACCCGAGGATGACTTCTTCTACTTGTTCACCACTTACACCCGAACGTTTCAGGGCTTCCTTCACCGCGAAACCACCCAGCTCTGAAGCTGTAAAACCGCTTAAGCTTCCGCCAAATTTACCAAAAGGAGTTCTCGCTCCATCTAAAATAACCGTTTTTCCCATCTCAATCGCTCTCCTTTATATTTGAATGATTTGATTCGGCAAAATTGTATACGCTTTCATATATGTTTAAAAAAATTCGGCAACAGGTGACCTGCCCTTAAACGACTGAACGCTCGCTCAACCAGTCCCCATAAGAGAAGGGACAGTTTTTGTCCCTTATATACCTTTATTGTACTTCATATTCGGTTAGAACGTAATGATTTTTTTGAAAGTTTTTATTTTTCTATTAAATTTATTATTGTGGAAAAACAA
Source organism: Rossellomorea sp. FM04394 (assembly GCF_041889765.1). NCBI lineage: Bacteria > Bacillati > Bacillota > Bacilli > Caryophanales > Bacillaceae > Rossellomorea > Rossellomorea sp. FM04394. The sequence goes on from NZ_CP168654.1 coordinate 4,316,543, forward strand.
TAGGAGTGAAACGCAGGTTGAGGCTTTGGTTTCACTCCTAGATGTTCAACTGCTGAGAAGCGGACTTTTCATTATCAAACGGATAATATTCTTTTTACGAAGCAGCCGGCTGATCTTTTTGATCGCCGCATACCGCTTTTTCAAGGATTTCTGCCACATCCTGAGTAGATACGGTTTCTTCTACTTCCTTCGCTTTCGTTCCATCCGAAAGCATTGTCAGGCAGTATGGACAACCCGAGCTGATGACTGACGGACTCACTTCAAGTGCCTGCTCTGTACGGGAGACGTTCACGCGGTGACCTGCGTCTTCTTCCATCCACATGAGTCCTCCACCAGCTCCACAGCACATGCCTTTTTCACGGTTACGTTCCATTTCAACCAATTTCACGCCGGAGATTGATTTCAGGATTTCACGTGGCGGATCGTATACTTCATTGTAACGGCCCAGGTAACAGGAGTCGTGGAAGGTGATTGTTTCGTTCACTTCGTATTTCGGCTTCAGACGCCCTTCTTTTACCAGGTCATATAGAAGTTCCGTATGGTGGTACACTTCTGCTTCCAACCCGAAGTCCGGGTACTCATTTTTGAAAATGTTATATGCATGCGGATCGATCGTAATAATTTTCTTGATTTCGTTCTTTTCAAATTCGGCGATGTTTTGACCTGCAAGCTCTTGGAATAAGAATTCATTTCCGAGTCGACGTGGTGTATCGCCGGAATTCTTCTCTTTGTTTCCTAAGATCGCGAATTTCACGCCTGCTTCATTCAGCAGCTTTGCGAAAGATAACGCGATTTTTTGGCTTCTGTTATCGAATGAACCCATGGATCCAACCCAGAATAAGTACTCGAAGTCTTCACCTGCTTTTTTCATTTCTTTCACCGTAGGAATGTGAACGTCTTCTCTCGCTTCACGCCAGTTTTCACGTTCTTTCCGGTTCAGCCCCCAAGGATTTCCCTGACGTTCGATGTTCTGCATTGCGCGCTGTGCGTCCGCATCCATCTTTCCTTCAGTCAGGACCAGGTAACGGCGAAGGTCGATGATTTTATCTACGTGCTCGTTCATGACCGGACATTGGTCTTCACAGTTACGGCACGTTGTACATGCCCAGATTTCTTCTTCTGTGATGACGTCTCCGATCAAGGAAGGACTGTAGGTAGCTCCAGCTGCTGCCTCTTCTGCTGCCTGAGTGGCGCTCGCCATTGCCAACTGATTCCCTTTCGTACCATTGAAAGCAAATGTCGGTACCCAAGGCTTTTTCTGCGTAACGACCGCACCGTGATTGGTCAGATTATCACGCAGTTTCACAATTAAATCCATTGGGGAAAGCATTTTCCCTGTTCCTGTAGCAGGACACATATTCGTACAACGACCACATTCCACGCACGCGTAGAAATCGATCATTTGATGTTGGGTGAACTCTTCAATTTTCCCTACCCCGAAGCTTTCGGCTGACTCATCTTCAAAGTCGATGGGTTTAAGCTTTCCAGGGTTGTCTAAACGATTGAAGTAAACATTCGCAGGACCTGCGATTAAGTGAGCGTGTTTGGATTGTGGAACATATACCAGGAATGCCAGTAAGAATAGTAAGTGAATCCACCATGCTACATAAAAAATGACGATGGAAGCTGTTTCCCCGATGGCTCCAAGTGCTCCTGCAATGAGTGACGCTACAGGCTCTGTCCAGGCAAGCTCTTCACCGTGCCAGATCAGGCCCATTCCGTTCCCTACAAGTACCGATAGCATTAATCCCCCGATGAAAAGGAGAACCAATCCTGATTTAAATCCTCTTTTTAGACGAACCAGCTTCTCCACATAGCGGCGATGGAAGGCCCAGACAACCGCTACCAGGATCATTAGTGTGACAAGCTCCTGGAAGAACGTGAATCCAGGATATAATGGCCCCAGTGGTAAGTGACTCCCTGGCGCCAGTCCTTTCCAGATGAAATCGATGGCTCCGAATTGGACTAATATGAAACCGTAGAAGAACATGACGTGGATTGCTCCACTCTTCTTATCCTTCAAGAGCTTCTTCTGTCCGAAGACGTTGACCACGATCTTCTGGAATCGTTCCTTGAATCGCTGGTCGAACTCCACTTTCTTTCCGAGCTTAATATATTCAATTCTCGTCTTTACTACATACACAAACAGACTAAGTGCGTAAACGGTTACAAGAATAAATGCAACCCAATTGAGAATGAGTAACCCATTCATTGAAAAACACTCCCCCTTCATTGGTCTGACTAGAACTTCCCCTTTGTTCAAACTTTTACAAACCAAATTAATATTCTGAATAGTTCATATATCCATTATATTATGAATGAGCATTCAGTCAATGGTTTTTACCAAGAAAAGTGAAAACCTTTTCATGACCATGTGAGAATCATTCTTCAGTAGCAGCCCTGCACCCGTTAATTTCGGGACTTTTTGTACCCGTACAGGTTTCGAATGGAATCCATTTAGGGAAAAGAAGAAAGAGTGCAAAGTACGGAAAATTAAGGACATACTAAAGCTAATGCAAATGAGAGAGTGATTATATGTGGTGGTTCATCCTACTGTTATTGATAGTTGCCGTATTCGGGTGGGTGGTGATCGACTTTAAGCTGGGAAGAAGTCATTTCATCCGGACACGGACACGAAGAGATTATGAAAAAAGGAATAGCAATATTAAATTGTTTTCCAGGGGTCCCGAGCTTTTTGATCAAATGTTTAAAGAACTGAAGGAAGCCAAGTCCTCTATTCATGTTTTATTTTACATTGTACAAGATGATCATTTTGCTATACGATTCTTGGAATTATTGAAGGACAAAGCACAAGAAGGGCTGGAGGTCCGGCTATTAATGGATCAGATCGGGAGTCATAACGTACCTAAATCAAAGGTGAGAATGCTTCGGGACGCAGGTGTGGAAGTGGCCTTCTGTCAAAAGGTCAGGCTCCCCTTCTTATTCTTCTCCTCCCAACAGCGTAACCACCGGAAGATCACAGTCATTGACGGGGTGATCGGGTATTTGGGAGGTTATAATGTCGGGAAAGAATATATTGATGAAAATGACATACCGGAGCTGTCTCCTTGGAGGGATTATCATCTCCGTTTGGAGGGTGAAGGCGTTCACGATTTACAAACAGAATTCTGTATCGATTGGTTCAGGGGAACGAAAGATGACCTTAAAGACGAAGCGAAATACTTTCCTCCAGCCGAAAAAGGAAGCATCCCACACCAGATCTTCCCTACAGAAGGTGTGAATATCGAGGATTTCTTCAAGAAATTCATTGATGAAGCCGAAGAGGAAATCATTATTGGAACTCCTTACTTCATCCCTACTCCCATCTTGATGGACGCCCTTTGTGATGCATTGGAACGGGGCGTTATAGTAAGGATCATCATTCCAAATAATGCTGATCATATGTTAGTGAAGGAAGCTGCCTTCCCTTATTTCAGGACCTTGCTCTCTAAGGGAGCAAAGGTGTATCAATTCATGAACGGCTTTTACCATGCCAAAGTGATGGTTGTAGACGACCACTTCTGTGATATAGGTACGGCGAATTTTGATAAAAGAAGTTTCTTTATCAACCTTGAAATCAATAATCTTATTTTCGACAAAGATTTCATTCACATATTGAAAAAAGAAATGGCAAAGGATATGGACGCATCCGACATGCTGAGTGAAAGCGATCTTGCAAATGTTTCCTTACTCACCCGTATCAAGGAACGTATCGCTTCATCCATTTCTATTTTACTTTAAGGGGGATACCACATGAAAGTGCGATTGGGGTTTGTTGCTAATTCCCTCTCCTTATGGGACGCAAGCCCTGCCAAAACCATGACCTACAAACGATATTCCGAGCTTCCGAAAGAGGAACGAATGGATCGTTTGAAGGAAGTGACTAAATTAAATTTGGAACATACGAAACGCATACTGTATTTGTGTGCAGCCCATGAAATTGAAGTGTACCGGCTTTCCAGCTCGCTTGTTCCTTTAGCCACCCACCCGGAAGTAGAATGGGATTTCCATTCCCCTTTTAAAAATGAATGGACGGAGCTCGGGGGACTGATTAAAAAATTCGGTATCAGAGCAAGCTTTCACCCCAATCAGTTCACCCTCTTCACCAGTCCCAGGCAGCATGTGACGGACAATGCCGTGAAGGATATGGTGTACCATTACCGGATGCTTGAGTATATGGGGATCGAGAAGGATTCTGTCATCAACATTCACATCGGCGGAAGCTATGGTGATAAGGATGAAACACTGGTCCGTTTTCATGAGAATCTGAAAGACCTCCCGACTGATGTCAAAGGGATCATGACCCTGGAAAATGACGACAAAACCTACACGGTTGAAGAAACATTAGCCGTATGTCAAAAGGAAAATATCCCAATGGTTCTCGACATCCATCATCATGAGGCTAATCTTAGTGAGAAGCCTCTGGAGGATTATCTTGAAGCCATTTTTACCACATGGGAAAAGAGAGATCTCGTTCCCAAAATACATATTTCTTCCCCAAAATCGGAAAAAGCCTTTCGCTCTCACGCTGATTTGGTCGATGCGGGGTTCGTAGAGGGGTTTTTCAAAACACTCAAGACGTTTGATCGGGACGTTGACTTAATGATTGAAGCAAAGCATAAGGATTTGGCCATGCTGAAGCTGATAGAGGACCTTTCGAACATCAGGGGAGTGAAACGGATTAGTGGCGGGGCTTTGGAATGGTAGTATGAAAGATGAACACTTTGTTGTTCGTCTTTTTTTTTGCCCACTCCGGGAACCGGTAACTTTCAAGGCAGTTGGAAGCTACCGCGGTTCCTGGAGTGGGTTCCTATGTAACTTTCATTTGAAGACCGATTCAATCCAAGGCTGAATCGCTGTAAACGCTTTAAATCCAAGGTAAATGCCTACAATTCCTGCAATTCCGGCCAAGGCAGGCGGTGCCGGAATGGGAAGCTTGAATAGAGCAAAAATAAATCCAACCAGGAAACCGGTCACAATTGCTAAAATAACGGTTTTCATAATATCCTCCTGAACAATATGTCTTCCTATATTATACGTTAAAGCTGGAGAAATATAAGAAAAAAGGTCCATCCAGGGGGACGGACCTTCTTCATCTATCGTCATTACATTTTTTCCGGAGCGGCAACTCCGATTAATGCAAGAGCGTTTTGTAATGTTACTCGGACCACTTTCACAAGAGCCAGACGAGCTGTAGTGAGTTCACGGTTTTCTTCATCAAGAACCTTATTGGCATTGTAGAAGCTGTGGAAAGCGGATGCCAGGTCGTTAATGTAGTTTGCCACACGGTGAGGTGTACGTTTCTCCGCAGCATCGGCAACCATTTGTGGGAATTCACCTAATTTTTTCAGTAAATCCACTTCTTTTTCCGTACCGATCAGCTTTAAGTCGATCTTATCTTCTGAAGCGAGTCCCTGCTCTTCTGCTTGACGCAAAATACTGCAAATACGCGCGTGGGCATATTGAGCGTAATACACCGGATTTTCATTGGACTGGGATACCGCTAAGTCCAAATCAAAGTCCATATGCGTATCGGCACTTCTCATGGCAAAGAAATAACGGACTGCATCAAGGCCGACCTCTTCTACAAGCTCACGTAAAGTGACTGCTTTACCAGTACGCTTACTCATCTTCATCTTCTCACCATTTTTATACAGGTGAACCAGTTGAATCACTTCTACTTCTAATTTCTCACGGTCAAAACCAAGTGCTTCAATCGCCGCTTTCATACGGGGGATGTATCCGTGGTGGTCAGCACCCCAAATATTGATCAGCACATCATGTCCGCGTTCAAATTTATCCTGGTGGTAGGAAATATCCGGAGTCAAGTACGTGTACGTTCCATCATTCTTGATGAGAACACGGTCTTTATCATCGCCAAGTTCAGTCGAACGGAACCAGGTTGCGCCATCTTCTTCATAAACGTGACCATTGTCTTTAAGTGTTTTTAATGCAGCATCAATTTTGCCGTTTTCATATAGGGATGTTTCAGAGTACCACACGTTGAATGGCACACGGAACATTTCCAGGTCCTTTTGAAGTTTGGCCATTTCGATCTTCAGTCCGTACTCACGGAAGAACTTGTAGCGCTCTTCGTCGCTTACTTCCGCATATTTCGAGCCGAATTCTTCAGCCAGTTTCTTTCCGATTTCGATGATGTCCGCCCCATGATATCCATCTTCTGGCATCGCCTTATCTTGTCCAAGGGCTTGGAAATAACGGGCCTCGACGGAAATCGCCAGGTTATGGATTTGGTTTCCTGCATCATTGATGTAGTACTCACGGGTTACCTTATATCCGGCTTTTTCAAGGACGTTACATAAGGAATCACCCACAGCCGCTCCACGGGCATGTCCAAGGTGAAGGTCACCTGTAGGGTTGGCGGATACAAACTCCACGTTCACTCTCTCGCCATTTCCCGCGTTTGATTGACCATATTCCTGGTCTTGATCAAGGATCAATGGAATCAAATCGGTCAGGTATTCATTGTTCATGTAGAAATTAATGAATCCAGGTCCTGCAATCTCCATTTTTTCAATGGATCCTTTTGACTGGTCAAAGTTCGCCATAATGTCATCTGCAATCATGCGCGGCGCTTTTTTGGCTACGCGTGCAAGCTGCATCGCCATATTGGTAGAGTAATCACCATGGGATTTTTCTTTCGGTATTTCTAAGATCACATCAGGAATCTGATCCTCTGTTGCGAGACCCGCCTTCAGAACTGCTGCTTTGATTTCGGATTTCAGGTTTTCTTGTACTTTTTCGACAATATTCATATCCCTATGCTTCCTCCTTATAGTGAATGGACATAACATAATCCCCTACTGGACTGTCTTGCATCTTTAACTCGTAAGAAAGGTTGAAATCCCCTTCCAGTTTGGAGTCACTTTGTGTATGTGAAAGTTTCTTTGTTTTGGTTGTAAGTAAGAGAGTACCCATCTGGCTTTCGTAAGAACCATTTTGTTCCTCCCGTTCGTTAAAGGCCATTCTCATTTTCACTGCACCGCTTCTGAGAATGAGAGCTTGCTGATCTGAAACTTTAACAATCGTATGAGTGGTCCCTTCCTCTTGCACCTCATCGTACTTCAGGAAAATAGCATCCCCTTTTTCATAGTATCGACCAAATGACACCAGTTCAAAAGAGTCACTTTCCTTACCTATTGTGATTTTGGTTTTCAAGTGAACTTTGACAGGTGTATAATCTGTTTTTGCCGTCAAACCACTCACATCCTTTTCTATTTTAGGGTCCGATCAAGTGATAGGTCCGTTCCTCTTTTAGACGTCCCTTCCTTCTAACTAATTAAGTATAAGAAGTATTGTGGGAAATTGCAATGGAACACGTGGAGTTTTCATTTTTTGGGGTGGATGTAAGCGGATTTATGTTTTATCAGGTTTCTGCGATATCCTTTCGCTTTTAATAGATAATAAGAATTTCCTTTTCAGTTAGGCAATCAGGGTAAGCACAAGCGCTGATAAATAGACGGAAAAATTCCGCTAAATAGTAATTCATTTTCAATAAAGACTGAAATAGCCGGAAAGATTCCGCCTATTTCTTCGAAAAATAGTAAAATGGGTGATTTTTCTGTGCATAAGCGGAAATTCTCCGCTTATTTATCCCCGAAACGAATTCCATTCTGTATGTAACCGGAAATTCTCCGCTTATTTTACTTATGCTGGTTCTTCTATAAAGGGCAAGACATCTTATTTAAAAGATCACAATGTTCCTAATAAAGAAACACGCCTAATATGCTGCGGGGAGTTCTACTTTTTTATATCATTTCGGCAATAAACCCCTCACTTCATGGAAGCAGGGGGTTCTTTCTGATGGTCTATTTTTTGATAAGACCGTCCCGTTTCATCTGGTTCACCTGATCTGTGAAGGTAGTTTCGAGACTTCTATAGGTCATGCCGAGCTCTTTGATGCTTTTCTCCGTATTAAATTTCACAGGAATCCCGACGTTTTTCCTCACGTATGGTCTTGTAAGGCCCACTGTAGGTGCGATCAGCCAGATGAGAGGCTTCGGAACGACCCTGGTCGGGAGGGGATACTCATTAGGAAAGTTCTTTTCAATCAGCTTTGCGATTTGGGTGAACGTGATTTCCCCGCCTGAAAGGATGTAGCGCCCTTTGGCTTCAGGTGTGAACGCTGCGAGCATATGTGCCTTCGCGATGTCCCTTACGTCCACGACTCCAGTTGCGAGATCCGGTACCCCTGTTTTAAATCCGCCGGTCAGAAACGATAGAATCGTAGACGTGCTTGTCGAGTCAGTCCGTTTCGTCAAGGCAGGCCCCATGACAAATGAAGGGTTGATGGTGACAAGATCCCAGCGGTCCTGTGCTTTCATCATCTTCCATGCTTCTTTTTCTGCTAGGGTCTTGGAATAATTGTAAGGCTGATGTTCAGTGGAACTCGTCGTATTCCAATCGTCTTCTGTGAAGTAAGGCTTGCCCTTCATATCGATGTGGTCCCCGAAGATGGCGACGACACTGCTGGTCAGCACCACACGATTGACGGACTTTGCTTTATTTACGGATGTTAACACATTTTGCGTCCCTTTTTTCGCCGGTTCCACGAGTTCTTTTTCAGCGTCTTTGATACCGTTAATCAAGAAGGGAGAGGCCGTATGAAAGACGTACTCCGATCCATCTACGGCTTGATCGAAGCTTCCTTCCTTCAAAAGGTCGGCTTCGTAGAATGTCAACGTGCCGGGAGTCGAGCTTTCGATGTCTTTCAGATGCTGGTATTTTTCTTCTTTCTGCAGGCTGCGGACGGTCGTCCTGACGTTGTGACCTTGTTCCAGCAGTTCTTTCACGAGCCATGAGGCCACAAAGCCTGTTCCGCCGGTTACGAGTACGGTTGATGGATTCATAAAATCAGCCTTCTTTCTTTTTTGTATTTATACGAGAGGTCCGTCCCTCTATTGGTTTATATGTTTAAAACTTTAAACGTATAGTATTAAATTGAAGCCCCTTCTGTCAACAGAAGGGGCTTCAATCTGTTTATTATTTTACCCAACCAAGAAGCATTTCACGAATCAACTTACTTGCAGTATTGGCTGTTTGCTCGGATGGATCGTAGATTGGAGCAACTTCTACAAGGTCTGCACCTACCACATTCACGTCCGAGTGAGCGATGGCATGGATCGATGCCAGTAATTCTTTAGACGTAATTCCTCCGCAATCCACGGTTCCTGTACCAGGCGCATGTGCAGGATCCAATACGTCGATATCGATCGTTACGTAGACCGGACGTCCTGCAAGCTGAGGAAGAATCTCTTTCAACGGTTCAAGCACTTCAAATTTCGAGATGTGCATGCCGTTTTCTTTCGCCCATTGGAATTCTTCTTTCATCCCGGAACGGATTCCGAACGAATAGACATTCTTCGGTCCGATATGCTCAGCAATTTTGCGGATTGGAGTGGAGTGGGACAATGGCTCTCCTTCATACTCTTCACGAAGATCTGTGTGAGCGTCCATATGAATAATCGCTAGATCCGGGTATTTCTTAGCGACTGCTTTCATGACCGGCCATGATACCAAGTGCTCCCCACCCATTCCGAATGGGATTTTTCCGTCTCCAAGAAGACCGTCGATATAATCTTCAATCATATCGATGCTTCGCTGCGGGTTACCGAACGGCAAAGGAATATCACCGGCATCAAAGAACTTCACTTCTTCAAGCTCGCGGTCGAGATACGCACTATACTCTTCCAGACCGATCGACACTTCACGAATGCGGGCCGGGCCAAACCTGGAACCTGGACGATAGCTTACCGTCCAATCCATCGGCATACCATAAAGTACTACCTGGCTGTCTTCATAAGAAGGGTGACTCTTAATAAACACATTACCTGAATAAGCCTCATCAAAACGCATATTCTTCAACCTCTCTTTTTAGAGGGACGGACCTCTAGGAAGTGCTAAGCACCTCCTGAGGCCCGTCCCTACCCAATTTGAATTATTTTTATTAAATTTTGAGGTCCGTCCCTCAAATTTATTTTGTTAAGTCTTTAACGAATTTAGGCAGAGCGAATGCTGCTTTGTGAAGTTCCGGTGTGTAGTACTTAGATTCGATATCATGGAAACGATCTTCCGGTACTTCAATTGGATCGTGCTTTTTCGAACCGATGGTGAATGCCCATAGTCCGCTTGGGTATGTCGGGATATTTGCCGTGTAAAGACGTGTAATCGGGAATATCTCTTTAACATCGCTTTGCACCTGGCGGATAAGATCCGCTTTGAACCAAGGATTATCACACTGAGCGACAAAGATTCCGTCTTCTTTCAGTGCTTTCGAGATCCCTGCATAGAAACCTTTTGTGAATAGGTTTACAGCTGGTCCGACCGGCTCAGTGGAGTCAACCATGATCACGTCATATTCATTTTCACTTTTCGCGATGTGCATGAAGCCATCGTCCACCTGTACGTCAACGCGCTCGTTCTCAAGTTCTCCAGCAATCTCCGGAAGATATTTCTTAGAGTACTCGATCACTTTTCCGTCGATTTCAACAAGAACCGCTTTCTTCACGCTTGGGTGCTTTAACACTTCACGGATTACGCCACCGTCTCCGCCACCGACAACCAATACCTTCTCAGGGTTCGGATGTGTGAATAAAGGAACGTGGGCTACCATTTCGTGATAGACGAACTCGTCTTTTTGACTTGTCATCACCATTCCATCAAGGAATAGCATGTTCCCCCACTCTTCTGTCTCAGCCATTTCAAGATATTGAAAATCCGTTTGCTCTGTATGTAAAGTCTTCTTGATTTTCATCGTGATTCCGAAGTTTTCTGTTTGTTTCTCTGTGTACCAAAGTCCACTCATTGTTTCAACTTCCCTTCTTGTTTTCAATTATTATCGATTTTTTTCGCTGTTTCCGTCCTGCGCTGGAAAAATCATATACCACTAGTTTGAGTTTTCACACGTTCATCTTAAGGACAAAATAGATCACTCAGTCAAGCTAAAGCCTGAAATAACGGGCTTTACTTCTATATTGTAAAAACGTCCAAAGGAGACGTCATTTTTATCCTTCCCTATCATGATAAATACAAACATGAGAAAAAGTATAGTGGAATCTAGCAAAATTTCAAGTGAAATTTTTTCTAAAACTTTGACGTTTAAAAACTCGTAAAACTTTTCATACTGATACTACACACTAAACATAATATAGGATGTTTATTCAAGTCCAACATATAAATATAAAATCCGGGGTCCGTCCCTCATAAGTGACGGACCCCGGGTAGAGAAAGCAGGGAGAGGTATGGAACTTATTGCTGGAATGGAGAAGACAAAAAAGTATGCGAGAGTGGCAGTCGTTGGGGCTTTATTGATTATGATCCTCTTTCTGGCAGGGCTGATCGGGATTTTAACGTACGCTAAAATTCAGGGACCCCCGCCTCTTGCCGTGCCCCAATCTACTTTGCTCTACAGTGAAGATGGATCGGTTATAGGGGAAACCAATACAGGTGAAAAACGCTATTGGGTGGGACTGAAGGAAATTTCCCCGGCACTCATCGAAGCTACCATTTCAATCGAGGACAAAAGCTTCTATCAGCACTATGGCTTTGACATCAAACGTATGGCGGGAGCAGCACTTGCGGACCTAAAAGCCATGGCAAAGGTGCAAGGAGCCAGTACCATTTCTCAGCAGTATGCTCGCAATCTATTTTTATCCCATGATAAGACATGGAAAAGAAAGATTTCAGAAGCCCTCTACACGATTCGAATCGAGATGAACTATTCGAAGAAAGAAATTCTAGAAGGCTATTTAAATACAATCTATTATGGACATGGCGCTTATGGAGTAAAGGCAGCAAGTCTTTACTATTTCGGTAAGGATCCCAATCAATTGACCGTTGCCGAAGCTGCAATGCTTGCCGGAATCCCTAAAGCACCGACTTACTATTCACCCGTCGCCAATATGGAGAATGCCAAGAAGCGGCAGGAGCTGATCCTTCAGTCGATGACCGGGGACGGCTTCATTACAAAAGAGCAGCAGGCAGTCTCCAAAGCCGCACCGATTACCATTATAGGCGAGCACGCACATCAAAAGGCAGAAACGGCGCCATACTTTCAAGATGTTGTAAAAAGTATTCTGCGCTCTGACTTAGGCATCGAAGAGCGAACCATCGAAATGGGCGGATTAAAGGTTTACACAACCCTCAAATCCGACCATCAAAAAGTAGCAGAAAAAGTAGTGAAGGAACAAATCCCTGATGAGTCTGATATTCAACTTGGATTTGTGTCCATGGATCCCAAGAATGGATTTGTTACAGCGCTTGTTGGTGGAAGAAGCTACGAGGAAAGCCCGTTTAATCGTGCAGTGCAGGCCATCCGTCAGCCGGGATCAACAATTAAGCCTCTCCTTTACTATTCTGCCCTGGAGCAAGGGTTCACTCCTTCAACGACCATGAAAAGTGAGTTAACGTCATTCACATTTGATGACGGCAAAGCGAAATACACACCTCATAATTACAACAACAAATATGCAGGTGATGACATCACCCTCGCTCAGGCCATCGCTCTTTCAGATAATGTTTATGCAGTGAAGACCCATCTTTTCATCGGTCAAGATACCTTAACGAAAACAGCCCAAGAGAAGTTCGGATTAACGACTAAGGTAAAGAAGTACCCTTCCTCGGCACTCGGTACATCAGGGGCAAGAGTCATCGATATGGTCAACGCCTACAATATATTCGCCAATGGAGGCAATAAGGTGAAACCAGTATTCATCACACGTGTGGAAGACTGGTCAGGAAACGTCATTTATGAACATAAATCAGAAAAAGAACAAGTTCTGAATCCTGATACCGCATATGTCATGACCCATATGCTGAGTGGCATATTCGATCCAAAGCTCAATGATTACTCAACGGTTACGGGAATCCAGATCCGGAAAGACGCCACCCGTCCCTATGCCGGAAAATCAGGTACAACCAACACAGACAACTGGATGATCGGCTACTCACCTCAGCTTACAGCAGGAGTATGGACAGGATATGATAAAGAAAAAGAAATCTCCCTTGTGGACGATAAATATTTGGCCAAGAAAATCTGGGTGAACTTCATGGAGGAAGCCCTAAAGGATGAACCCGTCAAAAACTTCAAACCAACGAAGGGTGTCGTCGGCGTAGCCGTGAATCCCCATAACGGATTACTTGCCACAGAGGACTGTCCCGTGCAGCGCTTCACGTACTTTGTAAAAGGAACCGAACCTACCGAGTACTGCCATGTACATCTGGGTGAAAAAGAAGCTCCAAAAGAAAAGGCGCCTGGTAAAAAAGAAGATAAGCCTTGGTATGAAAAAGTGAAGGATTGGATTTTTTGATAGAAAAGCGGAGGCGGCTCGTTCAGGCCCGACAAGCATAAGGCGAGACCGCCGGAAAGGCGCTCTTTGCCTTTTTGGCGTTCTTGACTTATGACCTCGAGGGACTAGCCGCCGGAGCTGGACATTCACGCTAAATAACCATAAAAAAAACGAAAAACCACGGGTTTGTGCGAACCCGTGGTTTTTCATGTCCTAGTTTATGTGCAAACTGTGATTTAAGTGTACTTTTTTTCTAGCGTAAGGGCAAGATGTGAACGACATATTCAAAAAAATGTCATAGTTTGTTCACAAAAGAAATTTTTTCTATGTGTTTAAACTTTTAACGCTTCCTTTAATTCATCTTTTGAGCGTTCCCACATACCCTCATCATGCTTTTTCAAGAAGTCAGTAAGAATCCCTTTCGACTTGTCATCCAGTTGATCGAGGACAATTTTACGTTTGATCGATTTATCCATATTATTCACATGCTCCGGCATGGACTTGTAGCCTCTGCGCTTTTCACGGTTCACGACCAGCTCACAAGCGGTTACGCCAGCATAGTACGGGCCGTCTTCCATACGGTCAATGGTCACCCAGATTAACCAGTACGGCTTTCCGCCTGCTGAGTCCTCACGGTTATTCGTGAATTTTATCCCTTTTTCGATCGGGCTCCTCGCATGCATCGCTCCGATTTCGATCGTCGCTTCCCCTTCTTCGACGTCAATCATCACAGGGGAGACATTATCAAGACTTAATGATCCTACTCCATAGCCACCGTGGCCGTCCGTCGGGTCACTTTTGATGATATTAAATCCAATGTTCTTTTTCTTTTCCATGTATCTTCACTCCTTCAATAACTAGCTAAAGACTGAAAAAACAGTCGTAAAAATCGCACTGAAAGCCTGGTTTGTTGCTGTCATCCCACCTTGTAACAACGGCCATATCGTATACTCGTCAAGAGGTGTAATCACAATGATCAGAAATAAAACGACTCCATACTGTTCATACTGAGTCAATTTTGCCCTGATATGATTCGGTGATAAATCCTCTATGATCCGGTAGCCATCCAACGGAGGAAAGGGCAGCAGATTAAATACAAATAACAACACATTCAGATACACAATCATCTGCAGGAGATCGATGACAAAGGGTGGAACACCCACTCCACCTGTTACTCCTACAAAAAAATAAAAAAATCCAAATGCGATGAATGCTAGCAAGAAATTACTCAGTGGACCTGCCACTGAAACTAATACTCCTGCCAAACGGGGATTTTTAAACCGGGATCTCATGACCGGTACAGGACGCGCCCAGCCAAACCCTGCAATTAATATTAAAATGGTCCCAAGAGGATCCAGATGTTGAATCGGATTTAATGTGAGTCGTCCTTGATCCTTCGCTGTCGTATCCCCGAATTTGTATGCCACAAACGCATGGGCAAACTCATGAACCGTAAAGGCCATGACCAGGGCAATTACCACAAAAGGAAGTTCTTCCAACCGAAAGACGGAAAATGACTCAAAAATAGAGCTAAATGTATCCAAAGTATGTACTCCTTTAAAAAATGGTTTACTTTCTTATTCAATAGTATACAGAAAAATTCCTGCATTCATGACCACACTAAGAAAATTCCTATTTCCCATCATAACAAACTTGCTCTCACATCCCCTACCCATTACATTTAATAGGGAGGGAGGCAGAATGAACAAGCCTACCACAGATTGTACCAAAACAAAAAGCAAGGAGCGAATCATAATGCCTTATATCACAGTAAAAATGCTAGAAGGCCGTTCAGAAGAACAAAAACGCGCCCTAGTTGAAAAAGTAACCGAAGCCGTAAGCGAAACAACCGGAGCACCTGAAGAAAAAATCGTTGTCTTCATTGAAGAAATGACGAAAGGTCACTATGCAGTTGGTGGAAAGCGTTTAAGTGACCAATAGAAAAGCGGAGGCGGCTTGCTCAGGCCCGACAAGCATAAGATGAATTGGCCGGAAAGGCGCCCTTTGCCTTTTTGGCCAATTTAGCTTATGACCTCGAGGGACTAGCCGCCGGAGCTGGACATATAGAAAAGAGGAAGGGGCTCGCTCTGGGGCGACAAGCATAAGACGAGTAACCCGGAAAGGCGATCTTTGCCTTTTGGGGTTACTTGGCTTATGACCTCGAGCCCCAAGCCCCTGGAGCTGGACATGTAGAAAAGCGGAAGGGGCTCGCTCTGGGGCGACAAGCATAAGACGAGTAACCCGGAAAGGCGATCTTTGCCTTTTGGGGTTACTTGGCTTATGACCTCGAGCCCCAAGCCCCTGGAGCTGGACATATCGAAAAGCGGAGGCGGCTTGCTCAGGCCCGACAAGCATAAGGCGAGAACGCCGGAAAGGCGCTCTTTGCCTTTTTGGCGTTCTTGACTTATGACCTCGAGGGACTAGCCGCCGGAGCTGGACATATCGAAAAGCGGAGGCGAATTGATACCCGATCCTGCTTTTATTTTTCTCCTGCCAAAAAGGGGATCACCCCAAAAGAGTGATCCCCACCATTCATATTAAAACGTCCACTATTGAACGATTTTTTTCATTTTTAATCCTTCGATGTATGCGAAGGCCTCATCAATCTCTTCTGTTGTATATTTCTGCTTACTTTTAAGTGTGAATACTTTCTCCACGACTTCTTCTTGTGGAAGGTTATCAAAATATAAGACTGTCGAAACAAGTTCAAGGAAGCGTGCTGATTGAACGTTCATATCCGTCAGGCAATCTTCTAAGCAAGGCATTTCTTTTTCATATATTTGCAGGAAGTCTTCTCCTTCTTTGGTGACGGTGTACCGATATTGATAATAGCCGCCCTTTTTCTCCTTCACCTCGGAGATGAATCCCATATTGCAGAGCTCTTCAACCCGAAGCGTAAGCTCTTCCGAATACGGTCCATAAAAATGGAACTGAAATTTTTCCTGAAACGGGAATTCAAGCTTCTTCGCGATGAAGATCATCTTCTGAAGCTTTTTTCTTCCCACCACTTCACCTGAGGCTAAGAAGGCACTCATTAATTTTGCATGATCTTTCAACAATGTACGTCATCTCCTACTCCTAGTATTGCGTTTGTAGATCCTCATTGTGTCGTGTCGTTTATGTTAGTTCCAGGATCGTACGTATTTGTCTCTTAATATTTTTCTTTGTTGATTCGTCATATAGTAAATCCACTGGATAATATAATTTATGATCGGTCCGGCGTTTTCCGGAAATAGAATCGACGATATCCGACTGCCTCGATAATTCACGCAGCTCATCATTCCTCATTAACAGATGAATCGGAAGCCGTTCTTCTTCCTCGCCCGGTCTGTAGAAATCGTATGGAAGGTCTGAAGATGAGTCCACCACTAAATAATAATCAGGGTCGATCCCCGCTTTTTTAAACAGGACTTCAAGCTCACTGTGCTTCTTATATTCCTTCGCCGGGTCGAATTCCACGTACTTAAATAAATTACGGTTCATGAACCGCTCGCATAAGTCCCGTAAAATCGGATCCTCTTCTTCCTGCCAAATTTGGAAATAATACATGATGACCGCTTCATCCAGCTTTAAATAATCCTGGAGGGAAACCTCTTCTTCAAACAGGGAGTAAAAATGGACCGGGTCTAGCTTAAAGGAATAAAACTCTTCATGAAGCTCCTTCGCTCTATGTAGAATCTTCGTTAAAATCACTTCAGCACTCCGGGTGACCGGATGGAAATATACCTGCCAGTACATCTGATAGCGGCTCATAATATAATCTTCCACAGCATGCATTCCGCTCTGTTTGATCACCACTTGGTCTTCACGGGGCCTCATGACACGAAGAATCCGCTCCATATCGAAATGTCCGTAGCTGACTCCGGTAAAATAAGCGTCACGCTGCAAATAATCCATTCGGTCTGCATCAATCTGACTTGAAATCAGGCTGACAACCAGTTTGTTCTCATACGTCTTCGCAATTACTTCAGCTACATGCTTCGGAAAATCAGGTCCTACTTTACGTAAAACCTCATTCACCTCTGTCTCTCCTAAAATGATGGCCTGGGTGAAATGCTCGTGATCCAGGTGGAACACTTTTTCAAAGGAATGAGAAAACGGTCCATGCCCTAGATCATGTAATAACGCAGCGCAAAGGGACAATAATCGCTCATCCTGATTCCACTCAGGCCTGCCGGCGAATACATCATCCACGATCCGGCGGATAATTTCATACACTCCCAGAGAATGATTGAACCTGCTATGTTCCGCACCATGAAAGGTTAAGTAGGTGGTCCCCAGCTGCCTGATCCTGCGAAGTCGTTGAAACTCTTTCGTTCCAATCAAATCCCAAATCACGCGATCCCTTACATGAACATACCGATGAACAGGGTCTTTAAATACTTTTTCTTCATGTAATTTCTGCTTGGCATACTCCATCTTCTACCCTCTTCCTAAACTAGCATATTTCTATTATAGCGACTCTTATCTTCGTATTCATCTCGAATTTTGTCGAAAAAAATAGGTATTTGGCCTTTGATTGATCAACCACAAGCGTTCCAAATCCTTCAAAAAAAGTTGGCCGCTTGACAAAAACCTCTACATAATAATTCTCTACCCCTTAACTAGTTTCCTTTTCCAAAGAGGCGCAAACCTTTATTTATTTTTATCCGCAGAAAAGAAAAAACTCCCTCACTGGAAGTTTTCCTTTATTTCTTTATTTTCTTGATCACTTTTTCCATCAGCTCTTCTTCAGTCAACGCCGCTACAGGACGATTATTCACAAACGCGAATGTCTTCTTGCGTCCTGGACCACAATAGGATTGACACGCAATATCGATCGGTGCCTCCGGGTCAATTTCTTTTAATTTGGGAATTAATGTTTTTAGGTTAACGGCCTGACAATCATCGCAAACACGGAATTCGTTTGCCATCTGTCAACAACCCTTTCTATCTATTGAAATGGATTTCATTCGTCGTAAACATCGATTTATAGAATACAGTTTTCTGCAATGTTTTGCAAGGGAACATCGTTTCCAGCTTGTGGGAATCGTCACTTATACAACGAAACTAGCAGACAAAAAATAAATTTAACATATTCGTATAAAAACCTATAAAACTGTCCATCCTTTAACCAACGAATCATTTAAGTAAACTTTGGGAGTTGAGATGAAATGATGATGAAAACAAGACAGGACGCTTGGACGGAAGAGAATGATCTATTATTAGCAGAAACGGTCTTACGTCATGTACGGGAAGGCAGCACACAATTAAACGCCTTTGAAGAAGTGGGAGACAAACTGAACCGCACTTCTGCCGCATGCGGATTCCGCTGGAACGCAGTGGTGCGTCACCAATACGAGAAAGCTCTTCAACTAGCAAAAAAACAACGCAAGCAGCGCCACCGAATCCTTGGTAAAGACCAGGGCGGCAAGAAGAAGCTTTTATATCAACCACCTACCCCTTCATTCGAAGATTTAGACGCTATGTCTCTATCAATGTCTGAAGCCGAGGAAGAAATGGAATTCGCTGAGTACGAGAATTATGTACCGGAAACGGAACAACTGGGGAAAGAACCTGAAGAAGCTCCGAACTTTGAAGTGGAAGCAAGTGAAGAACAAGCCTACGTTCCACAGCAGGCGCCTGCCGCAAACCATGTGGTAAAGCCTTCAGGACTAAAAGGTGAAGTGACACTCGAAAAAGTCATTGCCTTCCTTCAAAACCTGGCTCAGACCAACATGAACTCCGACTATGTGAAAATAGAGAATCAGAGATTAAAGCATGAAATCGCCGAACTCAGAAAAGAAAACAGCGAGCTCGAAAAGAAAGTCAAAGCCCTTGAAAACAATTCCGTCACCATGCAGGAAGACTACGAAACACTGATGCAGATCATGAACCGGGCCAGAAAGCTTGTCGTATTCGATGAAGACGAGTCAAAGGCACCCCGTTTTAAGATGGATCGCAACGGTAACTTAGAGAAAGTAGCTGAATGATATAGTTCTCAACCAGTACGCCTATTGGTGTGCTGGTTTTTTGGTTGATGTGGTGGTCCTTGATGGGGGTGCGATGGGGGTGCGATGAGTTTGCGTTGGGTTTTTAATTGAGGAAAGGCGATCGGATTGTAAAATTATGAATAATGCCTTTCTGCCAAACTGAAAGAATGAAAAACCGATCATTCTATGTGTCCAATTTTGGTTAAAAACAGTGACCATAAGCCCTTTTTAAGCTGTCAGGACCCTCTAGTTGGCATCGAATAGGTAGAGTAGCAGCCCGATTGCGTCGTTTGTGGATTAATTGCGTCAAAATCATTGATGATTGCGTCGTTTTTCAGGTTTTTGCGTCAAAAAGGACCTTAATTGCGTCGCTTTCGGATTTATTGCGTCTTTCACCAATAAAATCCAGCTAACCAGATACAATTCACACATCCAATCTAAAAAGCTGGACCCCATAAGAAGTCCAGCCTATCTGTTATCCCAAAAACTTATCATTCCGATCAACGACCCTCTGATAATACATTTCATACATTCCATACTCTTCCCCTTGAAGGGCACTGCTGTAAAATTCGCCGCTGAACCCTTTCAACGACTGCAGGAACCTGAGCATCACATCTTGAATCGATAACTCGACGCCAAGCAGCTCCGATAAAGAAGCCATCACTTCAGGATCAATAACAGGAAATGTGAATTTCGTCGTTCCATCCTTCAACCCGGTCTCATAAAAACGCTGGATCAGCCTCGCCCGTTCAGAACCGCTTCCATTGACGCAGAGGTACACCTGTACGGCTACTCCGCTCCGGATCCTGCGCTGGGAAATACCCGCAAACTTCTGATCATTGATGCTTAAATCATAGCTGCCGGGACAGTACGATTGGGTGATCTCCTTCGCTTCGATTTCTACGTCAAAGTCCTTGAACATATCCTCAACCAGTAACCACATGGCATCGTAGCCACGATTAATATCAATCCCTTTTTCAGAATCGGGGAAAACCAATGATAGATTCAATACTCCTTCATCCAATACAACCGCAAGGCCTCCGGAATTTCTTACAATATATTGATAGCCTTCTTCTTCCAAGACCTTCAAGGCATCTGAAAGAAACGGCAGCTTTGTATCCTGAATGCCCAGTACGACCGTTTGATGGTGAACCCATGAGCGTGCCGTCGGGTCGGACTGTGCCGCTCCAATCACCGTGCACAACGTATCATCCATGGCAAACGACTGCAGGGCTCCAAACATCGGTCCTAAACTTGATTGATCAATCACTCTCCATCTATCTTGACGAAGCAGTGCATATGCTTTTTCCTTATCCATAACGCTTCTCCTTCACTCACAACATGCGAGCTCATTATATCATATAATGAGGGGGTTGCTAAAAAGGGGTTGGACAATCAAGGGTTTCACATTTTGATTAAGACTTGAGGTTGTTTGCTTAGAAAAGGGGTGGAATTTTTGACAGGTGAATATTTCCGTATTTTTGCCTGTTAAAATATCGGGCAACTTTGACAGGTGAATAAACCGGTTTGTTTGTCTGTTAAAAAACGCGCGATATTTAACAGGCAAACAAAGAACCGGCCCATCCTATCGAACCCGGCACCACCAAATATTATGTGACCGGCACCATAAAATACTCGAAAAAAAAAGCCGGATCCCCTAAAGGATCCAGCTCGCAATAAATTACAGCGCCTGAGCAGCCGTAATCAAAGCCAATTTATATACATCTTCCTCGTTACACCCACGGGATAAGTCGTTCACAGGTGCGTTCAGTCCTTGAAGGATCGGTCCGACTGCTTCGAAGTTTCCTAGGCGTTGGGCAATTTTGTACCCGATGTTTCCTGCTTCGAGGCTTGGGAATACAAATACGTTGGCATTACCCTGGATATCTGCACCAGGTGCTTTTTTCTCTGCTACAGATGGGACAAAGGCAGCGTCGAATTGGAATTCACCATCGACCGTCAGTTCCGGTGCTTTTTCTTTTGCTACAGAAACGGCTTCAACCACTTTTTCTGTTTCCGGTGATTTAGCCGACCCTTTTGTAGAGAAGCTTAGCATTGCTACGCGTGGGTCGATGTCAAACATTTCAGCTGTTTTCGCACTTTCAATCGCGATTTCAGCAAGATCCTGGCTGTCAGGTGAAATGTTGATCGCACAGTCAGCGAATACATATTTTTCATCTTCACGAACCATGATGAACACACCGGAAGTTTTGCGGACGCCTTCTTTTGTTTTGATGATCTGAAGAGCAGGGCGAACCGTATCAGCTGTTGAATGAGCTGCTCCGCTTACTAGGCCGTGCGCCTGTCCTGTGTAAACAAGCATCGTTCCGAAATAGTTTCCGTCTAATAGGATTTTCTTCGCATCTTCTTCTGATGCTTTTCCTTTACGACGCTCTACGAATGCCTTTACAAGCTCGTCCATTCCAGGGAATGATGCCGGGTCGACAACGTCACAACCATCAAGCTTCACACCCAGTTGATCCGCTTTGGCATTTACTTCATCCACGTTTCCGACTACGATAGGTGTTAAGATGCCGTCGGCCGCTAAACGGGACGCTGCTGCCAGAATGCGTTCATCTGTACCTTCAGGGAAAACGATTTTTAACTCTTTGCCTTTTACTTTATCTGTTAGTGTTGTAAATAAGTTGCTCAATAGAGGAACCTCCTTGATTTATACATATCCAATCTTAGAATACTCTTCTCATATAGGAATTCAAGGAAAAGGAGAAATGATATCGGTTTCACCATAAAAGTCTTTGTTTTCTAACAATTCCCGTTCTCCTTTACCCATTCCTCATCAACGTTAAGCCTATGTAACAATCTACGAGGATAGTGTGTTCCAGAAATCCCTCGCCTATCCAACATTTGTGCCATTTTATCGACATTGGGTTTTGTATTCTTACTCTAAGGTCAAACTATGATATAGTAAAGTTGGAAAAAGTACTTTAAGGAGTGATTACGTTGGCAGAACCGGCACAAACATTAGATGGTTGGTATTCCCTGCATGATTTTCGCGCGATGGATTGGACTACCTGGAAGATGCTTCCGAGTGAAGAAAGAGCCTCGGCGATTGCAGAATTCCACCGTTTCTTAGATAAGTTAAACAGCACTCAAGACGCAAAAGAAGGGAGTCATGCTCTTTACACCATCGTTGGTCAAAAAGCAGACTTCATGTTCATGATCCTTCGTCCTACTATGGAAGAATTAAATGAGCTGGAAAATGAATTCAACAAGCTGAAAATCGCTGAATTCACGATCCCTACATTCTCTTATGTTTCTGTTGTGGAACTTGGTAACTACATGCCTTCTGAAGGCGACCCTTATGAGAACCCATATGTACAGGAACGTATCTATCCGATCCTTCCGAAAGCGAACCACATCTGCTTCTACCCGATGGACAAGCGTCGCCAAGGGAACGATAACTGGTATATGCTGCCTATGGAGGAGCGTCGTGACATGATGAGAAGTCATGGAATGATCGGTCGTCAATACGCAGGAAAAGTAAAACAGATCATTACGGGTTCTGTTGGTTTTGATGATTATGAGTGGGGTGTTACCTTATTTGCTGATGACGTGCTTCAATTCAAAAAGCTTGTATACGAAATGCGTTTTGATGAAGTAAGCGCACGCTACGGCGAATTCGGTACCTTCTACGTAGGAAATCTATTAAAAGAAGAAGCGATTTCAAAATTCCTTCACGTGAACTAAATACACTCTAAACGACAAGCTCCTGAGGCTTGTCGTTTTTTTATAACATTATGTCCCCTCATATCCCTATTCACTTTCCAAAAACAAACGAATATATTTTTCTCCCCCCACATAGACATGAAATAGTGAGACATATAGCATCTCCTAAAGTGAGGTGGGAATATGGGAGTTATTCCTTATAACGAAAAGGAAGTGAAACTTCTGGCTCGATTGATGAGGGCTGAAGCAGAAGGAGAAGGACAGCTAGGCATGTTGATGGTAGGGAATGTCGGGGTGAACCGGGTACGATCCGATTGCCTTGACTTCAAGAAATTAGCTTCTCTTCAAGACATGGTGTTTCAGAGTCCCGGTGGATTCGAGGCCACCCAAAAAGGCTACTTCTATCAACGGGCACGACAAAAGGAAATCGATTTAGCAAGAAAGACCATTAAAGGAAGCAGATATCACCCTGCCCAATTCTCTCTATGGTTCTTCAAACCAGGAGGCGACTGTCCTCCTCAATGGTATAACCAGGCAAACTCAGGGCGATTCAAGTCCCACTGCTTCTATCAACCCACTAAAGGTGATTGTCCAAAAGTATTTTAACTTTATTTTAAGGAGGTATTCGGTTTGGCGAATCAACAATCAAACCCGTATATGCAAGGGTATAATCAATCAGCATATAATCCATATGGTCAGTATTACGGTGGCGGGCAAGGTCAGGCTCAGGGTCAATATTATCCCCAGCAGCAAGGTGTCGGGGGGCTTCAGGTACCTCAGCCGATGAGTACTCAGGCGCCTTCTCAAAATGTTCAAGGGATGCTTCCGATAGAAGAATCGTATATCGAGAATATTCTCAGGTTGAATAAAGGAAAAGTAGCGACTGTGTATACTACATTCGAAAACAATACGGAATGGAATGCAAAGATTTTCAAAGGAATCATCGAAGCTGCTGGCCGGGATCATCTTATCCTGAGTGATCCACAAACCGGGACCCGGTACCTCATTCCAATGATTTATTTAGACTATATTACATTTGATGAAGAAATTGAATATGAATATCCGTTTGGGGCAGGAGGCTCTATGCAAGGCTATTCCCAACGATAAGAAAATACCCTGTAAGGAAATCACTTTCCTTACAGGGTATTTCCATTTTTATAATGTTTTCGCTGCAAACATGATCAGAAGCACCCATGCAACCAAGAAGCTTACGCCACCAAGAGGCGTGATCGCTCCAAGTACCTTAATTCCGGAAAGGCTAAGTACATACAGGCTTCCTGAGAATAAAATCGTTCCGATCAGCATCAACCATCCAGACCAGGACAGTAAGGATGTTGGTGTCACATTCCCCATCAGGACCCCGACGATGATGATTCCGATGGCGTGGAACATTTGATACAGGACTCCGGTATTCCATGTGTCGATATACTTCTGGGAGATCTTCCCTTCCAATGCATGGGCACCGAAAGCTCCTAAAGCGACAGATAAAAAGGCGTTGATTGCTCCAATGATAATAAATGTTTTCATAATGGCCCTCCTGCTCCTTCTTTTACTTAATGATTAAAAATCGAATAAAGAATTCCCATTCGCTCCGTCATCCGTTTCCAAAGGCTCTTCTTTCTGAATGGAAACAGGCTTCTGACTCGGCTGGGATTCTTGAAAATAAGGCATCGTTTGCTGGGTCTGAAACGGAGATGGTGCAGAAACCGCCCCATGGTTTTCCTCCAATAATACCTCGCATAAAGCCTTTATTGAATACACATGTTCACGAATTTGCTGTGACTTTTCCGCTGATTTTGCCTTTCCGAGTTCATGTTCTATTTTCTTTATTAATGATTGATGTGGGATATTCACGATTGATGACTCCTTCCACAAGTCTTCCCGTATATATTATCTCTTTGCATACAGTATGTACTTCCTCTTTAGAACCTACATCATTATCCTAATTCTAAATGAAGGATTTCGCAAATGTCTTCTTGTCATCATCTCTGTTTAGGCTTAAATTTCATACAGGGACTCCCCGAGGATTGAAAGACCACCATGGAAGGCATGGCTTTCGTTTTGAACCCGTAGCCTTTACAACCCCGGGGATGTGCCTGCTCCCAGGTTGTATAGAAATAATGACATTGAAAACAGTTGATCCGCTTCTCATTTTTCACTTGGCGCCCCCTTCCTCTACAAAATAAACCCCTCCATTACGAGGGGCTGTCCATTGTTTCACGTGAAACATCCGGTTACTCGATACACCAGTCAATCTCTTTTATCCCTTGTTCCCGCAGGAACCCGTTTGTTTTTGAATATGGTTTACTTCCAAAGAAACCCCGGTGTGCAGATAACGGACTCGGATGAGGAGCCGTCACAATATGGTGCTTAGAAGAATCAATGAATGACTGCTTCGCTTGGGCGGGTTTCCCCCATAAAATAAACACCATCGGCTTCTCCCTTTCATTCAGGATCGAGATGACGTGATCCGTGAATCGTTCCCATCCTTTCCCGCGGTGGGAGTGCGCCTTCCCATCCTGTACGGTTAAGACGGTATTTAATAAGAGGACGCCTTGCTCTGCCCATTTCACCAGGGAGCCGTGGGCAGGAATCGGACATCCAATATCATCCTGAAGCTCTTTATACATATTTCGTAATGACGGAGGAATCTTGACTCCTTTTTTGACAGAAAAACTTAAACCTTCTGCCTGATTAGGCCCATGATATGGATCTTGCCCAAGCAATACCACCTTTACATCTTCGTAAGGTGTGTAGTGAAAAGCATTGAAGATATCATGCATAGAAGGATATGTCGTGTTCGCCTCATATTCCCCTTTCAGCCATCCTCTCAAGGTCTGATAGTATTCCATCTGAAGTTCATCTTCCAGAATGTCTGCCCAATCGTTGTGAAAAATCGTTTTCATTGTTAGACATCCTTTCTAGTCTTGATACTGAATCGTAATGTCATAGCCCAATTGTTCAAAGAAACCCTTCAGTGATTTCTCAGCGTTTTTCTCTGCGGCTTGAAGCAATCCCTGGTCAACCGCTTCCTGACTAATTTGATCCTTTGCCACTTCCGCCAGGGCAAACCCTTCATTCCAGTCCACATCATTCCTGAAAATCCCTTCTACCGAAAAGGTCTTAATGTTCTCGGAATCAATGGACGGATCTTGCAGAATCTCAGCCCGGGGCAGGGTTAACTGTATTTCCTTCTTCTCTTCATTGACTACTATATCGTCTTTATCGATTCCCTGTAAATCAACACCTGCCAGCACGGTTCCAGGAACAACCATCAGAAGCTTTCGTTTTGTCCCGGGAAGATCTGTATTGATGTCTTTCCCGAATAATTGATTATCCTCCTGCTCGATCACGGCCTTTACAAACCCTTGAGCCGTCGCTAATGAACTCATCTCTTGGATCCGCTCTACAAACGACCCCTTCTCTTCTGTAAAGGTGGAGCCGGATAACCACGAATAGACCCCAATGGATACACCTCCTACTAGTAGGATGAAAAGAAGGAGAATCAACAACACTCTATTCTTCCAAAAGGACAGAACGGATGTTGTTAATTTCAAAGCCGGCATATGTCTACTGCTTCTATTTTCAATCGCCAATGAGGCACTGGATTCTCTCTCATTCGCTTTCAAATCTGCTAAAATCGATTCAATTTCTTGTATCTTCTTATATTTATTTGTCAAATGCTTCACCTTCCTCTCTTCTATTATAGGAAATAATGTAGAATCTTGGAAACAATTATTCTCTCAAAACCATTTCTATATTATGGAAAGTTTGATTTTGCCACAACCGGGAAAAGAAGGAACAAGACATTAAATAAAAACACGGAGGTATCGATCATGTATAAAGTTCAAACTGCTGAAAATGTTGTAGAAGCGAAAAGAGAAATCGAAATGTTTACAAGTGAAGGTTACTCTAAAGATGAAATCTATGTGTTCGCACATGACAAGCATCGTTCTGAACACATTACCGAGGCGACCCATACGGAATCCACCGGTATTAAAGAACAAGGAATCATTGAGTCCATGGGTAATCTATTCAATAGCCGCGGAGATGAATTACGTTCGAAAATGAAGTCCGTGGGGATGAACCAGGCAGAAGCAGATGCCTATGAAGAAGAACTGGATAAAGGAAAACTTGTCATCGTCGCTTCCAAAGAAGCAACAAATAATAATGCGAAACCATTCTAAGTTTTAACCATCCATTCAATTCCTAAAGACGCCAGGGGAAATCATTCCCGGCGTCTTTTTTTGTAAAGCCAAAAGGATTTGTATTTAGCCGCCGGTTATTATATTCTTTAGTCAGACTTTTACATTTATAGCGAAGTTACTTTCATAGGAGGAATGCAACCATGACATTGAAAAAAACCCTTACGATCGCCGGATCCGATACAAGCGGTGGAGCCGGGATCCAAGCAGATCTTAAAACATTCCAGGAGCATGGCGTGTATGGAATGACAGCCCTTACAACGGTTGTGACGATGGATCCGAACAACCATTGGCACCACCAAGTTCACCCATTATCCATCGATACACTGGAAGCACAATTGGAAACCGTCCTTTCTGTCGGAATTGATGCAATGAAAACAGGAATGCTCGGTACTGTCGAAATCATCGAGCTTGCAGCGAAGAAAATGGATGCATTCGGTTTAGATAAAGTCGTCATTGACCCTGTAATGGTATGTAAGGGGGAAGATGAAGTATTAAACCCTGAAACAACAGATGCCATGAGAGAGCATTTGCTCAAGCGTGCCACTGTGGTAACCCCAAACCTATTCGAAGCAGGTCAGCTTGCCGGGTCAGGGCCGATCAAAACCATTGATGAAATGAAGGAAGCAGCCAAGAAAATTCACGACCTTGGAGCGAAAAATGTTGTCATCAAGGGTGGAAAACAATTACAACACGACAAAGCTCTTGATTTATTCTATGACGGGAACGAATTCACTCTGCTAGAAGAAGAAAAAGTAGAAACGACGTATAACCACGGTGCAGGCTGTACATTCGCAGCAGCCATCACGTCAAACCTTGCAAATGGACAAGACGTGAAAGAAGCAGTCCAAAACGCGAAAACCTTTGTTACAGCAGCCATCAAACACGGATTCAAACTCAATGAATACGTAGGTCCAGTCATGCATGGGGCTTACAATCGATTTGAAAAATAATATGTATCGGTGCCAGGCACGAAAGAAAAATTTCGTGCCTGGCATTTTTTTAGAGGGACGGACCTCTACTGTTAATTCCCCTCTCTCCTCCTCAATCATACTTTTCGCAATCACTCATGAATTTTAGTAAGATAGTACATAATGGTTAAGAGTCTTTTCTGTATCTAAGGAGGAAAAAGAATGGAACCGATCAGGATTGCCGATGTCCAGGGGATCATTACTCAACTTGCCCGTCAGGACGTTTATATACATTTAGAAACCACCAACGGAGCCTATGCTTCTCACTTTAATGAGGGCTTCTTTTCCGCTGGAGCCTATATCCGCAACGCGAAAGTCAACTATGAACACGGGAAAATCATTGGGGACGGACCTTACCGTGTCGGTTTAAAAATCGAAATCGGCTGGATCTATGCTGAAGGACTGACTCATTATGAGTTGGATGAACAAGGTCGCCTGTTACTTGCAGGACACGGTGCCGACGGGAAACTGGCCGTTGCCCTTGAAATCAGCCCGACACCTTTCAAATAAACGATATGAACCAAATTTAAAAGGAGAGGTCAAAATGGAAAAAGAAAGACAAGTACTTGTCATCTTTCCACATCCCGATGATGAAGCATTTGGTGTATCAGGAACCATTTCCACCCATGTGAAAAACGGAACGCCCGTTACTTATGCCTGCCTTACGTTAGGGGAAATGGGAAGAAACTTAGGAAACCCCCCTTTCGCAACAAGAGAATCGCTTCCAGAGATTCGCAAAAAAGAGTTACAAAAAGCGGCCGATGTGATGGGGATTCAGGATTTACGCATGATGGGATACCGGGATAAAACCCTGGAATTTGAAAATGATGAGAAACTTTCAAACATGGTGACAGAGTTAATTGAAGAATTAAATCCTTCTCTTATCATCACGTTCTATCCGGACTATTCTGTTCATCCCGATCATGAAGCAACAGCAAGAGCCGTGGTCCGTGCCGTTCGACGCTTGCCAAAAGAATCAAGACCGAAGCTTCACTGCCTTGCTTTCTCAAAGGATTGTGAACAAGAATTAGGGAAGCCTGATATCCTTGTAGATATCACACCTGTTAAAGATCAAAAAATCGGTGCCATGAAGGCTCATATCTCTCAAACAGCGTGGATGCTGAAGGATTTGGAGAAGGGCATTCAACAAAATGACCCTGAAGCCTTAAAATGGGTGACAGTGGAAAGATTCTGGAGTTACCAATGGGAAAATGACACAGTAAAATAATGATGATGAAAAGA
Organism: Rossellomorea sp. FM04394; assembly: GCF_041889765.1. NCBI lineage: Bacteria > Bacillati > Bacillota > Bacilli > Caryophanales > Bacillaceae > Rossellomorea > Rossellomorea sp. FM04394. The sequence goes on from NZ_CP168654.1 coordinate 4,345,927, forward strand.
GTTTGGGCTTTGCTCAAGCTCTTATTTTTTTGTCCTTTTAAGGAAGAAGAATTATTTTTTCTAGTTACATGGTTTTATAGCACATTTTGAAGCTCTGTCACAAAAAATCTGTTAAAGATGGTGAGGGGAACTGCGCAGACTCCTGCGGAAGTACGGGCGTGCCGAGACCCCGGAAGCGAAGCTGAGGAGGCTCGGCCGAACGCTAGCTGCAAGCGGAGCAGTTCCCCTCACCATCCTACGCACACTACTTGACAGAGCCTTGCAGAACTTTTGTTAAAAACAACAACCTTTGCTCTTCTATGGAATGATTTTTTGAATAGAATAGATATAACTAATTAGTGAGTGATTACTCACTTTACAATTCCTCCGACATACTTTATATTATAAGTGAGTAATCACTCATTATTTCTGAAAGGTGTGATTCAATTGAATTCCATCATCCAATTGAACGGGCTGTCTAAATCATTCGGCTCTCAAGAAGTATTAAAAAACATATCTCTCAACATCCAAAGTGGGGATATCTATGGATTGTTAGGACCCTCTGGTTCAGGGAAAACAACTTTGATCAAACTTATGATCGGTCTCGAAACACCGTCAACCGGGAGTGTAACCTTCAAAGGAAACAAGCTGAAAGCAAAAGAGCTGTACCCAACCATCGGATATATGGCCCAATCAGATGCCCTCTATGATGAGCTGACAGCGAAGGAAAATTTATCTTTCATGGCATCTCTTTATGGATTAAAAAAAGCGAAACGGAACGAGCAAATTGAAAAAGTGATGACTACCGTCGATCTGCTGGCTCACCTTCATAAGCCTGTACACCAGTATTCTGGAGGCATGAAGAGAAGGTTGTCCCTTGCCATTGCCCTCTTACATGATCCCGAGGTTTTATTTTTGGATGAGCCGACCGTCGGGATTGATCCCGTTTTAAGAAAGGAAATATGGGATAGCTTTCACCGCCTTAAGGAAGAAGGCAGAACCCTTATCATTACAACCCATGTGATGGATGAAGCAGAACGATGTGACCGATTGGGCCTCCTGCAGCATGGAGAAATCATTTCAAGTGATACGCCTGATGCCATTAAAGAAACGTATGGGGTGTCTTCGATTGAAGATGTATTCTTGAAAAACGGAGGTGTTTCCATTGAGAATTAGAGGTTTTGTCATTCGGATTCTTCAACAACTACTAAGGGATAAACGAACATTGGCCTTGATGTTTCTAGCCCCTCTGTTGATTCTGAGTATGTTGTCCCTCGTATTTAACTCTGATGATTACGATGCCAAGGTGGCGATTCTAAATCTGCCGCAGCAGCTTGAAGCAAAGGTCGATACGAGTGATTTTGAAACCTATTCAGGTACGGATAAAGCGTTAAGCGATATTAAAAATGGCAAGTTGGACGGCTATATTTCATTCGATGACCCATCCAGTCCTTCCATTGTCATTGAAGGAAGTGACCCCACTATCAACGGAGCTGTGATGAAGAAGGTTCAAACGTTGTTTCCCTCCGACTCTCAAAAACTATCAGATCAGATAGAGTTTGTGTACGGAAGCAAGGACATGGAGATGTTTGACTCCTTTGGACCTGTTCTTCTTGGATTTTTCGTTTTCTTCTTTGTGTTTTTGATCAGCGGGGTATCTTTCTTGAGAGAAAGAACCACTGGTACACTCGAAAGGTTGCTTGCTTCACCGATCAAGATTTGGGAGATGGTCGCAAGCTACGTGATTGGATTCGGCATCGTCACCCTTTTACAGGCATCCTTGATCTCCTGGTATTCGATTTATGTATTGGACATGATGATGAAAGGGAGCTTTTTCAATCTGTTAATCATCATTGTCTCCCTATCGTTTACCGCTCTTACATTAGGAATATTGCTATCTGCTTTTGCCAAGAATGAATTACAGATGATGCAGTTCATTCCCATAGTTGTCGTTCCACAAATCTTCTTCTCAGGACTGTTTAACCTGGATACGATTTCTGAATGGCTAAGCTGGATTGGACCGATCACCCCTCTTTATTACGCAGCGGATGCATTGAGAGATGTGATGATACGGGGCTTTGGCTTCGAAGACCTGCTCTTTAACCTATCCGTTCTCATTGGATTTTCTTTACTCTTTATTGTTCTTAATGTTGCAGCCCTCAGAAAATACCGTAAAATATAAGGTGAGAAACGACAAGTTAGGGGTTTAAGCATGTTAGAAGATAATAATCTATTCAAGCATCTATTTGACCAAGAGGAAACACTGACTGAGAAACAGCAGAAAATAGTAGAAGCAGCCATTGAAATGTTTGCTGAAAAAGGCTATGCCTCCACCTCTACCAGCCAAATTGCCAAAAAAGCCGGCGTCGCAGAAGGAACCATCTTCAGGCACTATAAAACGAAGAAGGACCTGCTTCTTTCCATCGTATCTCCTACGATGGCGAAACTGATTGCTCCTTTTGTGATCCGGGATATTAATAAAGTGTTAGATGCGAAGTATGATCGGTATGAGGATTTCCTTAAAGCCATGATCCTTAACCGACAGGAATTTTTAAAAGAGAACATGACGGCTTTTAAGATTTTAATACAGGAAATCCCTTTTCATCCGGAATTAAAAGAACAATTTAAAGAGCATATCGCTGATAAAGTGTTCGGGAAATTTGTCCGGCTCGTCGATCATTATAAGGAAAAAGGACAAATAATAGACTTGCCTTCCCCGGCGGTCGTCCGATTTTCAGCTTCCAGTATCTTCGGATTGCTCCTGGTCCGCTACCTCTTCCTTCCTGAAAAAGATTGGGATGATGAGAAGGAAATCGAGATGACGGTGCAGATGATTGTGAATGGGATCGGGAAGGGATAAATGAGTGGTAAGAGCTCCAAATAATCGATTTGGAGCTCTTTTTTTGGTTAGAAAACGGGAACCAGGACTGAAGTAGCCATTTGAGAGCTTGATTTAACCTCTCTCATACTTATCTGGAGGAGTTTATTTTCAAATCCAGAGCACTTATTTTCAAATTTACGATTTTATTTTCAATTTTCCATGCTTTCTTTTCAAATCCCCGTTTTTATTTTCAATTCACCCTGAATGACTTTACCTTCCGTTCGTTTCCCCCCTGCCATAAACGGGTAAAACCTACTATACATCACAAGGAGGTAGAACCATGAGTTTTCTTTTCCACGAAAATACCTTGAAAGATCAACATATTCTCATCACTGGTGCAACGGGAGGCATTGGATACGAGACAGCGAAAGTGGCAGTGCAGGCAGGCGCCAAGGTGACGATCACAGGCAGAAATGAGGAAAAGCTGAAGCAATTAAAGAATGAGTGTCAGGATCCAAAACGGGTGTTTATGTACAAGGCGGATCTTACAAACGCACAGGACCTGGAGCAACTGCTATCATCCGCAATCGAAGAGCATGGTCCCATCACAGGGCTCGTCAACTCTGCCGGAATAGGCGGTGGTGACATCGTAGAGAAGTTATCGGAAGAAGATGCCAGAAAGATCATGGAGTTAAACTATTTCTCATTGGTCCGACTCTCACAGGCCGTTTATAATCAAATGAAGGAAAAGATGAAAGGCTCCATCGTCAACATCTCCTCCCTTTCAGGATTGAGAGGAACTCACGGTAACAGTGCGTATAGTGCATCAAAGTTTGCGGTTACCGGTTTTACACAGGCATTTGCCACTGAAGCGATCGAAAACAATATTCGAGTGAATGCCATTTGCCCGGGTTATGTAGATACGGAAATGGGACGAAACGCCATCAAATCAAAAGGCGAACGAGAAGGCAGGAGCTACGAGGAGCAATTAGAGATCGCGAAAGACAGTATCCCTTCTGGACGATTGACCTCACCGACCGAGGTGGCGAATACGATTGTGTATCTATTAAGTGATGCCGCCGTGAACATTGTTGGAGAGTCGGTGAAGATTTCAGGAGGCAGTGTGATGCGATAATAAGCCTTTACAGAACACCGTTCAAACACGAACGGTGTTCCCTCAGTAAGTTAATAAGTGGTTAAAAAGTAAAATTTAGTGCATTCATCACTTACACCATTCAGTAAATTATGTTTTAATAAATAGTACTATGGAACGATAATTTAAAAGAAGGTTGTGGAATCGACCCCTTCCCCTTCTTTATAAAGTAAAAGCAGAGAGACCTTTCTCCTCTTTTTTTTACTTTAAAATCGAACATACGTTCTATTGGTGGTGAAAAAATGGATTCGTTAATTAGTGAATTTTATCGTCATTATCCTCATCTCAAACATAATAAAGCTGTTGATTCCTTTATCAGTAAATCGGAAAATCAGAAGTTAATAGAAGATTTTTTACGTCAACCCAGTGAGCGTAAGGAAGAACATTTAAACGAAGCCTTTAAAGCCCATTACTTTGATATCCGGTTCACCTCATACGTCAGTTCGTCCCTCTATTTTCACAGTGTGAACTTTGACAAACATGTTAGGAAATATAGTGAACGTCACCCTTTGACCCTTGATAACAAAGTCGATCAAGACGAAGGCGGATCTTTTATTGATCTTGTGCCCGACCCTGCAGAAATACCCCCTTTTTCACACTATTCGACTTTAACAGAATGCCTGGAGAATGAAGAGTTGCTACAGGCTTATGAAGCGTTAACGGACAAACAAAAGCATATCCTGGACTTAGCTTATATTCAGGAATTCAATGATACTGAAATATCACGGATTCTTGGCATATCACAACAGGCTGTGTCGAAAACCCATCGAAAAGCGTTAAGCACTTTAAAATCAATCTTGGAAAAAGGAGAATCATAAAGCATGGGAATATTATATGACCTTGTAAAAGAAGCCCGATGCAACAAAGAATATGAAACGAACGTCATCCAAACCTTCGAACCGAAGATAAAGAAATCATTGTATTTAACCAGGGTAGAAAATAGAGATGATCTTGAACAAGAGTTAAAGATCAAGGTAATACGATATGTCAGGGACTATTCATTAGAGAATGTACCGGGATTATTTGATTTAAATAAACAATAAAAAAGGACAAGCACCCACAAAACCTGTGGGTACTTGTCCTTTTTCAATGCTTGATCTATTTTTATTCTCTCTAAAGCGAGCACTCTCGCTGTAATCAACCAGTACTCGCTTTTTAAAACATTCACGAAAAAAGCTTTTTATAAAACTTACTGCTCCAGGTTGTCATTTCTCCCTCCACTTCTTCTTTATAGAGTGTAAGGCAAACAAAACAGAGTGAGAGAGATTGGGATGGTCTTTCTTACTCTTCATCCCTTTTTGCCTCAAACATACAAAGGGAGCGATGATCAATGAATTGGACAAGAACATTACGACAAGGTGATTCAGGCAGCGATGTAAAGGAACTTCAGATCCGGGTGGCAGGATGGGCAGCAAGTTCTCCTTCCAAAACATATGTGTCGGTGGATGGCGCATTCGGACCGGGAACGGAAGCGGCTGTCAAACGATTCCAAAGTGCGTATGGCCTTTCAGCTGACGGAATCGCAGGACCGCAAACACATAGCAAATTGAATGCCCTTGAAGCAAGCGACGGCTCGACGATCAACTTTGCTTTCAGTGAATTCTATTCGAAGGACGGAAGCGGCTTCTCGGGAGGAAATGTCGGCTCTACTCAAGTTAGGGAAAATGTACGCCGATTAATGTACAAGCTTGAAGCTCTTCGTAAAAAATTGGGGAACCCGCCTGTTGTGATCAATTCCGGATTCAGAAGCATCACTCATAACCGGAATGTCGGCGGTGCCTCTAATAGTATGCACACTTACGGAATCGCAGCTGATGTTGATCCGTCAGGGAAAACGCCTACTCAAGTGGCTGAAATCGCCAAAACATGCGGCTTTAGCGGGATTATTAAATATACAACATTCGTTCATGTGGATAGCCGTATCGAGTATCCTTATGGTTCTCAATCATTTTACTGGGCTTAAGGAAGGAGGAAATAAGATTATGCCAATCATTGTACTTGATCCAGGTCACGGGGGAACAGACCCAGGCGCTATTGGAAACGGACTGCAGGAGAAGAATCTCACGCTAGATATCGGTTTAAAGGTTCAGAAGGTTTTGGAAGACAACTTTGTAGTGGACGTTCGTTTAACAAGAGAAGCGGATGTATATGCAGGATTATCAGAGCGAGCGGATTATGCGAATGGACTAGACGCCGCTTACTTTGTATCCCTTCATCATAATGCAGGTGGCGGTACAGGGTTCGAAAGCTTTATTTACCCAGGTTCAGCAGCTTCTGAAACAGGAAGACGACAAGATGTCCTCCATGGGGAGATGATGAATTTTTACTCAACATATGGATTAAGAGACCGTGGACAAAAGGAAGCGAACTTCTCTGTCTTAAGAGAAACGGCCATGCCTGCTATTTTGCTGGAGAATCTCTTTATCGACAGCGTGAATGATACGAATCTCTTAAAAGACCCAATCTTTCTTACTGGATTAGCCAATGCCATTGCAGCTGGAATAGCAAAAGCACTTAACCTCAAATCGTAACAAAACGCAGGCTGGCTCAGGCCGGCTTGCACCTAAGGAGGAGTTTCAATGGATTATTCCGTATTTGTTCAATTACTAGGAAACTTCGGATTTCCCATTGCCGTCACACTCTTTTTATTAGTGAAACTGGAGAAGAAGTTGGAGCAACTCGAATTGGCCATCCAATCCCTATCTAAAGCGTATAGTAAAAACGAGAAATAGCAGAAGCTGGAGGATACGTAACTTGATCAAATTAGTATGGGGATTCATCGCTATATTGCTAAGCTGCTCGGGAATTACTCTCCTGTTAGTGAATAACAACTATTGGGTTACATTGGTTCTACTTTCACTGAGCATCATCTTGCTTAACGTGAGAGAAACACATGTAAAAGGTTGAGCCTTGATGCTCAACCTTTTTTCTATACCGCTGAAGCGGGATATCAGTCGATTCCGTAAATCAAAAGAAGGTTTCATTTTTTTATTTTCCCAAAGGGTATAGGACAATCCTGAGTCCGGGAAGCCTTAAAGTAAGGAGGCGGTGTATATATGAATACATTTGAAGTTTTATCTCTGATGCTCAGCTTTGGGATGTTTGTGATCGCTATTCTAAAATATAAAGACAATGATGAGAATAAGAATTCATAAACACGCTGAAGAGCGTGTTATTTTTTTGCAAAGAAAAAACCTCCCCTTGCTCAACGCAAAAGAAGGTTTTAAATCTCTATTCCTCAAGCTTAAGCGAATTCAAATCCACTTCATACAATTTATCATCATTTTCACGGGGAATTCCACGGCCATCTGTGTTATTTGAGACAAAGTACAGGGTATCCCCATCCACAAATACATCGCGAATCCTGCCGAAACCTGTAAGCAAGTCAGATACCTTCCTGGTTTCGGGGTCGAATCTCTTCACACTTTGACCAGCGAGAGATGCAAACACTAAGTCCTCATTCCAAAAGTCCGCTCCTGACGGGGCCCATGAAGGTTCGCCGGAGTGAGCGAGGGGCGAAACCAAGGAATCCCCTTTTTCATCCCCTGTAATCTTTGGCCAGCCATAATTGTTGCCGGCTTCAATACGATTCACTTCATCATATCCATTTGGTCCATGTTCCGTTGCATATAGCTCCCCGGCTTCGTTCCATGCGAGTCCCTGAGGATTACGATGGCCGTAACTGTAAACGTATGAATCCTTAAATGGATTGTCGTCCGGTATTCCCCCATCCAGATTCATCCGAAGAATTTTCCCGCCAAGAAAGGAGAGATCCTGGGCCTTATCCTGTTGAGTGGCGTCCCCTGCCGTAATGTAGAGCTTGTTATCCGGACCGATTTCAAGTCTTCCCCCGTGGTGGTATTGACCGCTTGGGATTCGGTCGAGCAGTACTTTTTCCTCACTCCACCCGTTTTCCTTTCGTTGTAATACCACTACCCGGTTATAAGGGTCTCCTGATTCATCATACGTGTAGTAGGCATAAGCCTGCTGATTCGCCTTGAAGTCCGGATGAAGCACAAATCCCAGTAGCCCCGCTTCAGGACGCTTCGATAACGGTTTTGAAAGGTTGGTTTTCACAACGGATTTTTTTCCATCCCTTATTTCAACAATATCGCCCGTTCTTTGGGTGAGGTAGAATTCATCTCCGAGTCTATTTATCGACCAGGGAATGGAAAGGTCGTGGGCGATCACGTTGCTTTCGACACTCGGTTTGCTGACGGATTCACTTTCTTCCTGCTGTACATCCGGCTGTCCCATTGAGCAGGCACTGAGTAACAAGCTAAGACCAATGACAAATAAGAACCAACTGCGATTTTTTCGGTTTCTCAATTTCTCAGCTCCCATATTCTCTTTTTTACCAGTATGGACAAGGGGAGATGTTCTCATTACTTTGCTGTCTGTTGAAGAGCCTCCTGAATCGCTTTTGCGACACCGTCCTCACGGTTGGTTGCGGTTGAGTACGGACAGAATTCTTTAACTTGATCCAGGGCATTTCCCATGGCAACTGGTCTTCCAACTACTTTCATCATGGATAGGTCATTGAGGTTATCACCCATGGCCATTGCATGTTTGACTGAAAGCCCTTTGTCATTCAGGAGTTTTTCCAAAGCGACACCTTTTTGAGCTTCCAGACTATTCACTTCAATATTTTCTTTACCAGATGAGCTGATCGCGATGCCAGCTATTTCATGTAATTTTTCGTTCGCTTCTGTTAATTGCTTTTCATCAAAAGAGAAAACAAGAAATTTGTAAACAAGTTGAGAAGAATCCTCGAAAAGGATCCCATAATCGTCTACCAATTTAATATGACCTTTTTCAAAACGTTCTTTTGCTGCCTGCCTCACTTGCTGTTCCGACACATTTGGATTGGCTGTTGTAAAAATGTCGACAATCAGCTCGATGCCCATTTCATAGTTTTCGGTGTACGTTCCTTGATCTGTGTATATTTCAAAGTAAATACCTGTCTGGTTTAGTGCAGCGGCAATTTCTTTCGCCCGTACTGATTCAATACCGGCCTGATAAACGATTTCACCATTCTGATTTCGAACTTCGGCACCGTTGGCACAAATAATATCACATGAGATGCCGGCTTCCTTTATGACATATCTGGCTTCTTCATACGATCTTCCTGTGGCAACAATCACTTCTACTCCTCTTTGCTGAGCGTCCAGTATGGCTTGTTTGTTGGCCTCACTGATCTCTTGATTTTCGTTTAAAAGGGTTCCATCCATATCTGTTGCAATACATGTAATCATAAGTAGACACCTTTCTACGTTTAAGTATTCTTAATTTAGCCATTGTATCATGAAATATTTACACTCTTGTACTGATGTACCTTACTCTTAACAAAATTAATACATGCGGAGTATTTTTCTGTTAATTCACTAAATTGAAAGGGTTTTCAAATGCAATTATAGAAGAATAGAAAGGGTGTGTATTAAATAAGGGGGATTATGAATTGAAAGCACTTATATCATTATCGAACAAGATTATGCAACGCTATCTGCCTGATCCATTTTTATTTGTTGTCATTTTAACGTTGGTTGTATTCGGGTTTGGTCTTATTTTCACTGAAAGTTCGAGCCTTGAGATGGTTCAGTATTGGGGCAACGGCTTCTGGAGCCTGCTTGCCTTTTCCATGCAGATGGTTCTCGTGCTTGTTACAGGGTATGTACTGGCAAGCAGTCCATTGTTTAAACGGTTCCTCGGCTTCCTGGCATCATTTGCGAAGTCACCCGGTTCCGCAATTGTCATCGTTACCATCGTTTCCATGATTGCAAGCTGGATCAACTGGGGCTTCGGGCTGGTCATTGGGGCATTATTTGCGAAAGAGCTTGCCAAACGGGTGAAAGGTGTCGATTATCGCTTGCTGATTGCCAGTGCCTATTCTGGATTTGTTGTCTGGCATGCAGGTTTCTCAGGTTCCATTCCGCTATCCATCGCAACAGCAGATCATCCTTTCCAGGATATGATCGGTGTCATCTCCACGAGTGAAACCATATTCGCTACGTTCAATGTATTGATTGTCTTAGCACTATTTATTGTTCTCCCCATCATAAACAGAATGCTGATGCCTTCTAAAGAAGAGACGGTAACCGTGGATCCGGAGCTCTTTAATGAGACAGCTGCCACTCTTGAAAAAGGGGCGTTAACACCTGCTGAGCGTCTGGAAAACAGTATGTTTTTATCGATTATTGCTGCTGTTCTCGGGATTGCGTTCTTATTTTCATACTTTATTCAAAATGGTTTCGCCCTTAATTTAGATATCGTCAATTTTTTATTCTTATTCCTGGGCATTCTCTTTCACGGGACCCCTAAACGCTTCCTTGCGGCTGTTCAAGAAGCGATCAAGGGAGCGAGCGGGATTGTCATTCAATTCCCTTTCTATGCTGGAATCATGGGGATGATGACGGCATCGGGTCTGGCTGTCGTCATGTCTGAAGCCTTTGTATCGATTTCAAATGATGTGACCTTTTACTTCTTCGCTTTCCTCAGCGCCGGGATTGTGAACTTCTTTGTCCCTTCAGGAGGAGGACAATGGGCCGTCCAAGCTCCTATTATGCTTGATGCGGCTCAAACCCTTGATGCTTCTGTAGCAAAGACTGCTATGGCCGTGGCATGGGGCGACGCCTGGACAAACCTGATTCAGCCGTTCTGGGCATTGCCTGCTCTGGCAATTGCGGGATTAAAGGCAAAGGATATTATGGGATACTGTGTAATCATCCTTGTCGTTAGTGGAGTCGTCATTTCATTGGGATTATTATTCTTATAATATAAAAGTCACATGCGCCTTGAACCGTTCCTCCTATGGTGAGACAGTTCTAGGCGCTTTTTATGATGAAAATAAAAAGCTGACCTCCTGTGAGACCAGCCGTTATGTATGACAGTTCATTATGTTCTATATTCGCTTCCATTCTATCGAACATTTTCTCTTCTTTCCAGCTCCCCTTCTAACATCTCAATAAATTCTTCTTCCAACCCTTCTTCTTGTGCTAATTGGTAGACATTAGCCAATTGTTCTTCCGTAAGTTTCGTTAAAGATGTCATCAATTACAACTCCTGACTTACAAAGGTATGAATTCCTAATACCCTTTTAATCAATACATAAACCTAATTATCATAATATTTAATTATTTTTTAACTATAATATCCCAGATTTAACTCTATGAAAATAAATAAATGAAATGTTTTTCAGCTTATAATTGAAATTTTTAAAAATTTTAGTAAAATAGAGAGGTACTAAAAGATAGCGCTTTCTTTTTTGTATACATTATTTACAAGATCGATCATTCGGCATTTCATGTTTCACATTCACACCTTTTGGGAAAAACAGCTAGGTAATGCATAATCTCCCTTGTGGGAACTTGTTATGGACAAATTTATATGTATGCATTAAAATGAATATTGTTTCATTTTCCGTTATAACTACATCTGAGGTGAATTTATGAATCAACAACATCGCTTTACATTAACAAGTCATTTAAGATTTATCATTCCTTCCCTATTGGGAATTTTTCTTTTTATGGTGCCGATTCCACAGGAGGACGGAATCACCATACCGATTGCGGTTCTTTCAGGGCTATTACAGGACTGGATCGGGAGTTATATACCTGCGATCATGACGGGACTAATCATCCTTACTGTATTGGGAACATTGATCACAAAGCTCTTACATCCAGCCTTCATTGAAAAATCACCGTTTTTCACAAGTCTATTCGATGTAAGGCCTGTATGGGTTTTTGTCAGAGTCCTTGGTGCTGTGTTTGCAATCATGACGCTATTCAAATTAGGACCTGAATGGGTATGGTCTGACGCAACGGGTGGACTCCTACTAAACCCGGATGGACTTCTCACCATTCTTTTCTCTGTATTTTTATTTGCCGGACTTTTTCTACCTTTATTATTAAATTTCGGTCTACTTGAATTATTCGGTGCTCTCTTAACAAAAGTGATGCGTCCTGTATTCGGTCTGCCGGGGCGATCCTCCATCGATTGTTTAGCTTCCTGGTTGGGAGACGGGACGATCGGGGTATTACTGACAAGCAAACAATATGAGGAAGGCTATTACACCAAGAAGGAAGCAGCCATCATCGGTACCACCTTCTCCGTTGTATCCATTACATTTAGTTTAGTTGTCATTTCAGAGGTTGGTCTTGGAGACTATTTCATTCCATTCTATCTTACAGTGGCTCTTTCAGGGATTATTGCCGCAATTGTATTGCCACGAATCCCGCCTCTATCCCGTAAGCCTGACACTTACTATAATGGACAAGAAGGCAAGAACACGATGGAGGTCATTCCTGAAGGCTACAGCCGCGTTGGGTATGGATATGAGCAAGCCCTTGTTCAAGCGAAAAACAACAATAGTACTTCTAAATTTTTCACTGATGGCATGAAGAATGTGTTGGATATGTGGATGGGTGTAGCACCAATTGTTATGGCGATCGGTACAACGGCACTTATCGTAGCGGAAAACACGAAGTTCTTTGAATATATCGGTATGCCGCTTATTCCATTACTGGAGCTTTTACAAATTCCAGAAGCAGCAGAAGCGTCTCAATCGATCCTTGTCGGTTTTGCAGACATGTTCCTTCCAGCCATCTTCGGATCTGGAATTGAAAGTGATTTAACGAGATTCGTCATTGCTTGTTTATCTGTGACACAATTAATCTACATGTCAGAAGTGGGTGGGTTATTACTAGGTTCAAAGATTCCTGTTGATTTCAAGGACTTAGTGATCATCTTCTTACAGCGTACATTCTTGACTTTACTTGTCATTGTGGCGATTGCTCATATGATTTTTTGATGGATGAATGAAACCCAGGTTCAGATTTGAACCTGGGTTTTTTCTATTGTTACTATTAAACTATTCAGTCGCTCGCTTACCGCTGGTTCTCACCCATTGCTTTGCAAAAAATGAATGTAAGTGTGAATAAATTGTTGACCGTTGCTTTCCGCGGGGAGGAAGTCGAGCCTCCTCGGGCTTTGCCCTGCGGGGTCGCGACCTTTCCTCTATTTCCCGCAGGAGTCAATTGCCTTCCGCTACAATCCACTCTGTGCTCCTACCTTCATACTGCTTATATAAATGATTAGATGATAAACAAACTATCAAACAAACCCTTTTTAACCTCTATTAAACATTAATCTTTTACAAAACAGTCTTAATTTACATGCAGTTATCCCTTTTTTCAATCTTCATAGTTAATCCACCTTTAGGTCTTAACGAAATAAGGGGGTGACATTCCACCTTCTGACTATCCGGCATTTTGAACGTGAAGCGCTGTACGAATAAAGTAGCAATGATCAATGCTTCGTGTAGAGCGAAATGATTGCCAATACAGACTCTAGGTCCTCCTCCAAATGGAAAATAGGCATAGGGCGGAGTCTTTTTGGCATGTGCTTCTAGAAACCTCTCAGGATCAAATGTTAAAGGATCAGGGAAATACTTCTCATTCCTATGCATCAGATATGGTGACACAAGGACGTTCTCACCTTTTTTTATAAGGTGAGGACCAATCATGACATCTTTAACAGCGATTCTTCCAAACATCCAAACGGGAGGATACAAGCGTAGTGTTTCCTGAAGAGCTTGCCGCGTATAATGGAGGTGCGAGAGATGCTCACTACTTAATTCATCGGTTCCTACTACTCTATCGACTTCTTCATAAGCTTGTTCTTTCACCTTCTTATCGCACTCAAGCGCATAGAAGAACCAGGAAAGGAGATTCGCTGTCGTTTCATGGCCAGCCACAAAGATGGTCATTACTTCGTCCATGAGCTGGTTTCTGGACATACTGTTGCCTTCCTCATCCCGGGCATGAAGTAAGGCGTGAAGTAAATCCTCTTTCCCATCTCGATGATACTCTTTTTGATGGATGATCTCCTCCACCACACGCTTTAATTCTTGAATGGATGTCTTATATTGCTTCACCTCAGCAGTCGGCCAAGATAGCGGTGGCTTAAGGAAGGAGCGTATTCGTTTTGTTGCAGTCTCCATAATGGTTTCAAGGTGCACACCAACTTTCTGATGGCCATCTCTAACATCCATATTAAACATGGTTTTCGTAATGACCGCCAGGGTAACCTCCATCATATCCTTTGAGATGTCCCGGGAACAGTTCATCTCCCAGCTCTCCATCATAAAAGAAGCAGACTCGATCATTTCAGTCGTATACTGCTGAATATGACGCGGGGTAAAATAAGGTTGAATCGTTTTTCTCTGTTTTGTATGTAGCGGCGACTCGCTCGTCACAAGTCCTTCTCCAATCAATAGGGACAGTTCCCTGAATTGCTTTGATTTATGAAAGGAATCTGACTGGGTGACGAGTACCTCTTTCACCAATGCTGGGCACATGAGTAAATGAACAGTTCGATTGGCAAAACGAAACTGAACTTTTTCTTCGTCTTTCCCACCCATCTCTTCTAAAAACAGGAGGGGATCCTTCCGGAATTGTTCTAACTGGCCCAATGGATGAAAGGAATGGAGGACGGTTGGTTTTGTCATGATTCACATCTCCTTTATTTTTTGAATGCGAGCAAATGACTATATCTAGTCGAGCAAGCCTGTATGGACGTTCCTTTCATCCTATTCGTGTACTTTCCTATTCATTAATCCTATTTCATCCGCTCCCTTAACTTCTCCAACACGAGCTCACTAGTCGAAGAGATGGTCCAATGAGCATGTTTCATGTAGTCATCTGCCCCTACTCCGACTGTGAACATTTTCGTATTCAGGAGAGCCTGTAGCCCTGCTTCGCCATCTTCAATGCCCACACAGTTTTCTTCCGGTACCCCAAGAGCATGTGCCGCCTTCAAGAAAATTTCAGGATCTGGTTTTCCTTTTTTTAATGAGGTCGGGTCAATAATGACAGGAAAGTACTTCTGTAACCCCACTTTCTCCAGTACGTAGGGTCCATTTCGACTTGAAGAAGCAAGTGCGACAGGTACGTTTTCCCTCATCAATTCTTCTAAAAATTCAATTACACCCGGTAAAACGTGCTCTGATGTAAGATCTGAAATCAGAGATAGATAGATCTCATTACGCTTATTGGCCAGTTCGATGATTTCTCTCTCTGAAACTTGAACATTTCCTTCCTTTAACAGATGTTGAACCGTTTCTTTTCTACCTATTCCTTTTAGTTTATTATTTTGCTCCTCAGTATAATGGATCCCATAAGGCCGCATCAGCTCTTTGGTGGCTTGAAAATAAAAGGGCATGGTATCTGTAATGACTCCATCCATATCAAAAATGACAGCTTGCAATGTCCTCTTCATCTCAGTATTCCTCCTGTATGCATAGTAAAAGGCTGCACCAGAATGAGGCAGCCTTTACTTTCACTTATTTTTCACCGGCAAGGTTACTTCCACTCTTGTTCCTTTTTTCACTTCTGATTCAATGAGTATAGACCCTTTATGGTCTTCAATGATCTTTTGACTAATGGTCAGCCCGAGCCCCATTCCTTTTTCTTTCAAGGTGAAGAACGGCTCTCCCAGTCTCTTTAGACGATCAGAGGGAATCCCGACCCCTTGATCTTGTATTGCAATAACGATCGTATCGTTCAATACCTTCCAATCGACATGGATTTCTCCTTCATCCATCGATTCAATCGCATTTTTAATAATATTAATAAAGACCTGCACGCATTGATTCTTATCTCCAAATACCCAAATCGAAGAGGATGGCACTTCAACATTTAAGGTGATTCCTTTAAGGATCGCTTCATGTCCCATTACCTTGATCACATAATTAAGCACTTCACTCATATCAAAGTGTCGGTATTCCCTCATTTGAGGTTTAGATAAAATGAGCAGCTCTCCGACGATTTGATTGATACGGTCCATCTCGGAGGACATGACGGTAAGATAGTGGTCGGGTACATGCTCATTCTCTTCCAGCAGTTGAATGAACCCCTTGATGCTTGTAAGGGGATTCCGGATTTCATGGGCGATTCCTGCCGCAAGCTCTCCGACCACAGAGAGCTTCTCTTTTCTTAATAGCATCTCTTCTGCTATTTTCTGCTGTGAAATATCCCTGCCGATGATGACTAACCCCTTTCTTGTGTGATTCGAGTGAAATAATGGGACTTTAATGACATCAAAGGTCTTGTATTCACCGTTCGGAAGGTAGAATCCCTCTTCACATCTCGTTACCTTTTCCGCTTTCCACGATTTTTCATCGGAGTCAATACAATAGTCGAAGGCGTCCTTAAAGAATGGAACGAGTTTCCCCAGATCACTGTCTGTCTTTCCTTCATAATCGATCCCCTCAAGATTATACAGCTTACGACCAAATTGATTGACCTTTAACCAACGTCCTTCTCCATCCTTAAAGCACACAAAATCCGGCAAGGAATGAAGAAGAGTTGAAAGCTGGTTTTCTTCTTCCAGTAATTTTTGATGCTCTGAAAGAAACGACTTCCCTTCTTTTACTGAGAGTGCGAGAACGGCTCCTCCCACAATGGTTGATAGAAGGGCTGCGATTACATTCCATGGCTTATCCAGAATGAGTACAGCGATGAGCTGAAAGACAAATAGAGCCATGACAATCATTATTTTGTTGTAAAATGTGTGTTTTATTATGCGATTCTTTGTCTCTCTCATCCCGTCACCCGTCTCACTCATACTTTTGTTCGTTAATATAAGTTAAATATATATGGACCGATCGAAGTAATATAAAATAAAATATAGATTCCCATAAAGTAAAAGGCACCTGCAAAGGATCCCCAATCAGGATCACGACCTATTTTCCAGATTCCCCAGCTGATCGCACTAATCAACAATAATAGTGCGTACCCGCTTCCGGGAAACACAAAGTATTCCGGAGCAACCTGGTAAAAATAAGCGTTCATCGCATTGCTTGTATAGCTGATCGGCATCAGCATAAAAATGATGATCGATGCATACTCGGCCCAACTGATTCCGTCTTTTTCAAACACATTTGGTCTGAATATGTACAATAAGATTAATAAAAAGAGTGATGGAAGCACCCAGTAAAAGGATGTCAATATCGTCACCAGACTGCTGAACATCATGAGAATGCCGTTGTTAAGTGCCTCTTTCACGGATCTTTTCGACCAGTTCGTACTTTCTGAAACAACTTGATCGTTCTGAGATGCCCCGTATAGTTCATATGTACCACCATCATAATTAAACCAAACCAGTGCCTCATCTGTTAATTGCACTGGAGAATATGTGACATGCTTTGTTGTACTGATAGGAGAACCCTCTAAGATTTCTTGATTTTGAAAAGGGGCCGCATACAGGCTCATCGCACTGTTATCACCAATCCGCTGTCCTTCTGAAGTGAACACCACGAATTCTTCTCCCTCAACGCTTACAAACTGTACCCCGCCGGGACTCGTCAGCTTTTCCCCGGTATCTTTATTTTCGAATTCAATCTTACTCCCGGTTAAAATCGATGATCCCATTTCCTGTAATGGAACCTGGACCTTGTATACACTGTAGGAAAGAGTCCCTTGAGTGCGCGATTTCTCATTGTATAGAACGGTGAGCTGATCATCTGCTGCTTTAAACGTTAAACCATCCATCTTTTTATTCGGCGCCGTATTTACCAGGAGAAACGGCTTCTCACTTATTTCCAGGTCTTCATTCATATAGTAGACGAAGTCATGTGTGTCATCTTGTTTTACCTGAATGATGGCACTCCCGTTGTCTCCTATGTGAATATCAGAAATTTCAGACTGAAAGGTGTAGATTTCATTAGAAGAACCTTCTTGTACGTTATACTCATAAAGTTGATTGTCATTCCAATAATAGACTTTATTTGAGGCTGTTCCTAATCCTGTAATCTCTTCTGAGAGGATTCGATCCTCATTGTTTCGAGTCAGAACCAGATTTCCATTTTTATAATAGATCACGTCATTCCCATTGGACCAAAATGGATAACCTCTTGTAATCTTAGTATTTATGACTTTTTCATCAGATACCTGTATGTCCTCATTGATTGTAAGCGCGTAGACCTTTCCTTCGCTCGACAAGTAAAGCTTATCATCATTTTGAAAGATCTGCGGTTTCTCTTTGGATGTGAAATCGAGTGGAAGAGAACGGCTCCAGTTGGGCTGAGGTAACTCTTTCACTAAAAGCAGTTGGTGAAAGAACAAGGCAGATATGAATAGGAGCATGATTCCTATAGGTATACCGAATACTTTTAATTTTTCTCTCATCTGAACCCCCTATGTAAAATCCTTTGACTTCTGAATCTTAGCATAATTCAGATAGTTTTTCACCATTTTTTTCCACAACAAGAGAGGGACAACAGCGTTTGTTGCTTCCTTTTCAGTATAACATTTCCGTTCCATTTTACTATTAATAATTGTCATATTTTGTCGTATTTTAGAATGAACGTTCTTTTAGAATAAAAAAAATTGATCTTTAAGAAACTATTGTTTCTTAAAGATCAATCTGTTCACTTACTTCGTTTTTAATTTTTCTAGCATGTCAGCTGTCATTTTGGCTAAGTCGTAATCTGCTTTGAAGCCCCACTCATTCATGGCTGCGCTGGAATCGATGGCGTTCGGCCAGCTTTCAGCAATGCCTTGGCGAACGGGATCCACATTATAATCCAATGTAAAGTCCGGTTGGTGGACGCGGATCGCTTTTGCAATATCCTCAGGTGCTACGCTCATAGCTGACACATTAAAGGAATTACGGTGCTCAAGCTTTGAGCCGTCCGCTTCCATAAGATCGATGATTGCATTAAGGGCATCCGGCATATACATCATATCCATGTAGGTTCCTTCCCCGATATATGAGGTATACTGGTTGTTCTTGATTGCTTCATAATAGATCTCTACCGCATAATCAGTGGTTCCCCCACCAGGCAGTGTTTCATACGAAATCAGTCCAGGGAAACGCAGGCCTCTTGTGTCCACCCCGAATTTCGTGAAGTAATAATCAGATAGAAGTTCTCCAGACACTTTGTTTACTCCGTACATTGTAGTAGGGCGCATGATGGTGTCTTGTGGAGTTGAATCTTTTGGCGTTGTTGGACCGAATGCCCCAATCGAACTTGGTGTGAAGAATTGGCATTCTAATTCTCTGGCTGCTTCAAGGGCATTTACAAGTCCACCCATGTTTAAATTCCAAGCAAGGAGAGGTTTTGCCTCTGCTGTTGCCGATAATAGCGCAGCCAAGTGAATAATGGTATCTACCTTATTTGATTTTGCAATATCAAACATTTTCCCGGCATCCGTGACATCCAGTTGTTCAAAAGGCCCGTTCTTCACAACCGGACTATCCGTCTCACGAATATCCGTTGCAATCACGTTATCTGAACCATATACTTCCCGTAGTCTATTGGTAAGTTCAGAACCAATTTGTCCTAATGCACCCGTTAATAGAATCTTTTTCATCGTATTTCCTCCTGCGTTTCCCTTTGGTGATATCGTTTCATCATTCATACAGATAGGGCTGACTCTTAAAGCCAGACCCTATCACGTTATTTATAAAGCGGAATTAGATAATTCCCATTTCTTTACCGACTTTTTCATATGCTTTAATCGCTTGATCGAGCATGTCTTTCGTATGTGCTGCTGAAGGCATGTTTCTCACGCGGCCAGTTCCTCTTGGTACTGTTGGGAACACGATAGATTTGGCATATACGCCTTCTTCATATAAACGTTTACTGAAGTCCTGGGTTGCCTGCTCTTCGCCGATGATAACGGGAGTGATTGGCGTCTCACTGTTCCCGATGTCAAAGCCAAGCTTCGTCAACTCTTCTTTCAGGTAACGGCTGTTTTCCCACATACTATCTTGAAGCTCTGTGGAGTTCATGATCAGGTCAAGTGCTTCTGTACAAGCCGTAACGTCTGCCGGCGTCAGGGATGTAGAGAATAGGAAAGGACGTGAGCGGACCTTCAACCAGTCGATCAGGTTCTGAGTTCCTGCCACATATCCACCAACTACACCGATTGCTTTCGATAACGTACCCATTTGGAAGTCTACTTTGTCTGCCAGGCCAAAGTGCTTGACCGTTCCCGCACCTTTTCCAAGGACCCCGGAACCGTGAGCGTCATCTACATACGTCATGATATCAAATTCTTCAGCAATTTCAACGATTTCAGGAAGTTTACAAACATCTCCATCCATAGAGAATACTCCGTCAGTGATAATCATGATTTTCTTGTATTGACCAGATTCCTTCGCTTCTTTAGCTTTCGCACGAAGGTCCGCCATGTCTGAGTGACCAAAACGGATAATCTTTGCCTTCGAAAGACGGCAGCCGTCAATGATGGAAGCATGGTTCAGTTCATCAGAAAGGATGGCGTCATTCTTGTCCATAACCGCTGAAATTGCAGCCATATTACAGTTGAATCCTGATTGATAAGCGATCGCTGCTTCTGTTCCTTTAAACTTCGCGAGCTTCTCTTCCAGTCTCACATGAAGATCAAGAGTACCATTGATTGTACGAACAGCTCCAGCCCCTACACCGTATTCTTTCACCGCTTCAATCGCTACCTTCTTAAGGCGTTCATCAGTAGCGAGTCCCAGATAGTTATTAGAAGAAAGGTTCACAAGCTTCTTATCATTAATCGTAATCATCGGTCCGTTTGCACCTTGCAATGGATCGATCTCATTATATAATCCTCGTGATTTTAAATCCTCAAGATTTTCTTGTAAAAAATGATCTAATGTTTTACTTGTCATGTCCTTATCCTCCCGTTATGTAAGCGTTTTAAAAACAAATGTCCACTCCAAAAACACACTATTTATCAGTTGATTCTTTATAATTGCTAATGATTATTCTACTTCTTAGTTTAACATGTTTTTTTGTGATGGACAAAATATATCTTATCAACTTAGTTTGTGTTTGTATGGGCGACTTCATGCAATTACTCGAGTAAAACATTTCTACTTTTGGATGGGGTTAGAGCGAAAAGATGGACCGTTTCTTTCCGCTACAGGCACAACATTCCCCGGGGAGGAAGTCGAGCCTCCTCGGGCTTGCCCTGTGGGGTCTCGACTTTTCCTCTATTGCCCGCAGGAGTTAAGTGCCTTCCGCTACAATCCACTCTGTGCTCTTTACATTTAGAATACCTATGGTGTATGGAAGTATATATAGCGTATATACCCAAAACACCTATCTTTTCAACATCTGTCATAAACTATCCATATATTATGTGAAATATTTCACAAACTTATAATACAATAAATATATACTGTTAAAGCAGGTGATGGAAATGTCTGTTCTTGAACTTATAACCTCATTAACCCCGGTATTAGCCGTTCTCATTTTCCTTGTGATTTTGCGGCTACCGGCTTCTGTTGCAATGCCTGTCAGCTTCTTCCTGACTGTCATATTAAGTCTTGTATTCTGGAAGGTACCTCTTATACAGGTCGGTGCTGCCACGGTTGAGGGAATCATTATTGCTTTCACTATTCTTTGGATTGTTTTTGGAGCGATCCTGCTTTTGAATGCGCTGCAGAACAGCGGTGCCATGGAAACCATCCGCAATGGATTTTCTATGATCTCCCCGGACCGCCGTGTGCAGGTCATCATCATTGCTTGGTTATTCGGCTCTTTTATTGAAGGTGCCGCTGGATTTGGAACGCCTGCTGCCTTGGCAGCACCATTACTTGTGGCGTTAGGGTTTCCTCCCCTCGCAGCCGTGTCACTGGCTCTTATTGCAGATAGCAGTGCCGTATCGTTCGGTGCGGTGGGTACTCCGATTATGGTAGGGATCGATCAAGGATTGAGACAGGGAGGAAACCTTGCGGGACAGGTGGAACAAACCGTTGGAACTCAACCTATGATGGATTATTTAAGCGGTGTAGCCAGTCAGGCTGTGAGTATCGATTTATTCATAGGGAGCTTCATTCCCCTCTTGCTTGTCGTGATGCTGACCCGTTTCTTCGGTCCGAACCGCTCCTTTAAAGAAGGGCTTGCCCTGTGGAAGTTTTCTCTTTTTGCAGGTCTATCATTTACATTACCGGCTTTACTTGTAGCCACTTTCTTAGGTCCAGAGTTCCCCTCCATTATCGGTGGACTAGTCGGACTGCTGATCGTCGTTCCTGCTGCGAAGCGAGGTTTCTTATTACCGGATGAGGCTTGGGATTTTGAAACACCGCCTGAAAAAGATCCTGATCCAGGATCCGTTCCTGCCAAGAAAATGCCGATTTGGTTAGCGTGGATCCCTTACTTACTTGTAGCTGTTCTCTTGGTATTAACCAGATTGAATCTTTTACCCGTAAGGGAATGGCTCAGAAGTGTCAAAGTAGGCTGGAGCAATATTTTAGGAACAGATATTTCAACTCAATTTGAACCGCTTTATCTGCCCGGTACGATCTTTTTGGTGGTGATGCTCCTGACATTTATCGTTCATAAAATGAGTATCCTTCAAATAAAAGAGACGTTCCGACAATCTTTATTTACGATTAAAGGAAGTATCATCTCATTAATGGCTGCCGTTCCCATGGTAAGGATTTTCATTAATTCCGGTGTGAACGAAAGTGATTTGGTGAGCATGCCAATGGAACTTGCCACTTTGGTGTCAGGTTTAGTGGGTGAAGGATGGCCCTTTGCCGCTCCCCTCATCGGAGCACTCGGCTCTTTCATCTCTGGGAGCGCCACGTTTAGTAACATGATGTTTTCTCTCTTTCAATTTAGTGTTGCCGATCAAATCGGAGCAGATCCCCAAACCGTTTTATCACTACAGGTTCTTGGGGCCAACGCTGGAAATATGGTATGTGTCCTGAATGTAGTGGCTGCTGCATCTGTTGTTCAGCTTAGCGGAAAAGAAGGTCAGATCATCCGGATAACCGTTGTTCCGATGTTACTATATGTGCTGTTATCAGGAAGTATCGGTGCCTTCGTGCTCTATTTCTTTTAAAGAAAAAGGATGAACAAATGACATCCCATTTGTTCATCCTCTGCTTATTTAATGACGTTACGGGTGACCCTGTACTCCAGTATCGCCTCGTGCATCCTCCTTAACGCCAAGTCGATCCGCTCTTTCGGACAGGCGATATTCATTCTGACAAAGGTGTGTCCACTCTGACCAAACTTGAAGCCCTCATCAAATTTCACTCTGGCCTTTTCCAGGAAAAACGTACACAGCTCTTCACCTGTCATGCCTAAATCTGTGCAATCCATCCATATGAGGTGAGTAGCCTGTGGGGTGATGCCTTTCAGCTCTGGAAGGTGCTGCTCTAAATAATTCAGTACATACTGTTTATTCTCTTCAAGCACCATTAAGAGCTCATTAAGCCAGGGTTCCCCCTCCTCATAAGCCGCAATCGTTCCTTCAATCCCAAACACATTCGGTCTCATCAGGCCATAGCCGGTCAGCTTCTCATTATATTTATCTCTTAATTCTTTGTTTGGTATGAGAAGGATGGAGGTTTGCAGTCCGGCAATATTAAAGGTTTTACTTGGAGCCGCACATAGGATACTGCGTTCTTTTAAGCTCTCATCCCCCTTGAACATCGGAACGTGCTCATATCCTTTGTATACCAGGTCCCCATGCATTTCATCTGAAATGATCCATAGGTCGTGCTTTTTAGCGATTGAACCAATCTTCCTTAATTCCTCTTTCGTCCATACCCGTCCAACAGGATTGTGAGGACTGCAAAGAATAAGGAGTTTCGTCCTCGGATGGGATGCCTTCTCCTCTAAGTCATCAAAATCAATTGAGTATTCTCCATCATTATAGAAAAGCGTATTTTTTATAACCGAGCATCCATGGTTCTCAATCGTACTGTAAAAAGGATAATAAACGGGATCTTGAATGATTACACCGTCTCCAGGTTCCGTCAATACGGACAACAATACATTGATACCCGGGATGATTCCCGGACTAAAGCTGATCCACTCTTTTTCTATATCCATATGGAAGCGTCTCTTCCACCAGGAAATAACAGACTCGAAGTATCGATCGCTGAATGTCGTATAGCCGTATATGCCATGCTGAGCCTTTCGATTCATCGCTTCGACAATGGCAGGCGACACTTGAAAGTCCATGTCTGCGATGCACATAGGAATTACATCCTCGGCAGGAAACGACCATTTAACGGAGTGTGTATTCGTTCTCTCGATGCAATCATTCCAATTCATAACCTTATGCCCCTCTCACATATATCTGTCCTTACTTTATACCAGAATGAGGACAGGGTGAATACCTAATTTTAAAAGAGGAATTCCCCTTACTTAATGTAGATGAGTTTCATGTCCAGATGCTTATTACACTCACTACTTTTCAACGGTTTTCCCTTCCTTAGCCTTTCTTTGGATATGTTTCATTCCTTCCCGCTTACTTAACGGTGCCAGCTTCTCTGATTCAATGAATTGCTGAACCGCTTCCGGATCCGTTTTGGAATACTCCCGGAGCGCCCAACCGATGGACTTCTGAATGAAAAATTCCTTTGATTCATTATGCATTGATATGTATCTGAACAAACGATCCTGATCTGTTTTTTCTTTATATTTCAATTGATATAAAATGGATATCCGGTTCAACCACATATTATCGGAATGGATCCATTTTTCCAAGTATGCGTCATCTTCTTCGGTTTGATAAATCTTCCCTACGTGATTGGGAGCAATATGATCGATTGTATCCCACCAGGATTTTTCTGTAATGATTTCTTCCAAAATGGGCAGGTGTTTTTTTGTTAAATATCTGGATTGTTTATCTAATAGGGAAAGAGCCATATATTGACATTCCCTTTGAGGTTCAGACCAAAGGGAACGAACGATTTCAGGCAATTCTTCGACTCGTGGTTTACCGTTTTCCTTCAGAAAGTCCCGTAGTAAAGCTGTACGCTCCGGCGTCCTGATTCCATAGAACTGAAATTGATTCCTCATATAAGCTTCCATGGCTTCCCGGTTTTCACTATTTTGATGCTTTTTTAATAGAGTGATGATTTTATCAGAATACTCATGTCCCATCTTTTTTCTCCACCTTTTGATTTTGTTCTTCGCATTCAAAACAACTGCTTTTTCCATTCTCCTTTTGCACACCGTTAAAAAAACCATCTAAACAATAAAGTGGCTTCCGACAGAGATAACAGTAGTCTACCAGCTCTTTCATTCTTTTACTGTTTCCTTCTCACGTAAGTAAGGTAGTAGCTTGTTCGTTGCACATATATGATAGTCTAGCTTGATTTCCATTTAATCCTCTCCTGTCTGCACTAACTCTATTCTTACTTCTTTCTAATGTGGGAGAATACCTCTTTTAAACAAAAAAGAAACAACCCTCAGCTTGCTAAAGGATTGTCTCTTTTTGGCATTTGTCTCATAAGGAGAAAGTGAAGAAGCTTTTTACTTTGTGGTAATGAAAAACCAACGATGGAACCGAGGCCCAGTGCGATAATGACCGTCCCGATCCCGACAGGACCACCAAGTAACCAGCCGAAGAAGAATACAATGATCTCCATTCCATTCCTTACCCACTGAACTTTCCAGCCCGTCTTTTCAACTACGAGCAGCATCAGGCTGTCACGGGGTCCTGCCCCTAAATCAGCCGACACATATAGTCCGATACCGTATCCGATTACCACAATCCCAATAGCAAACACAATGGACTGTGCCAATAAAGATTGAGGATCAGGAAGAACATAATTAAATAAATCTATGAAAATACCGATTAACAGCATATTAATAAAAGCACCGACTTTAGGGAATGACTTCGTTCCAATTCCCGTTACGAACAAGATGACAAAGCCCGCAATAATGGACCATGTACCAATCGTCAGTCCGAGCTGCTTAAAGAGCCCATAATGAAACACATCCCAAGGTCCGATTCCAAGGTCTTTCCCTTTGATCGTCAAGCTTATGCCAAATGCAAGTACAAGGAGTCCTGTAAAGAAGAACGACCAACGTAAAATTAATTCTCTATTCATGAAAATCCCTTCCTACACCATAGTCATTTCATTGATTACCCGGATAAATGTATCACAGAATAAGAAACAAAAAAATTTCATAAAACCTATGGGGTTGGTGGGGATAATTTACTGGTGAAAATTTCGTATAGGGCCCCTCCTCTTTTTACATTTTTTGTTAAACGGCCGGATTATTTGTGATTTCGGCCGGATTTTCACGAAAAACGGCTGGATTTTCAGCTATTTCCGCTGGATTCACTAACTCGCGACACCCAATAAAACATTTGACACTTTGAACTCCCTTAATTCTTCACTCTTCATAAATAAATCAATATAAACTACTGAGTTTCCAAGCTAAGAAAGTATATTTCTCCATGAAACAAGCTCAACGCATCAAAAAAATTCTCTACTCTTCAACCAACTCAATTATTTCCCCGTCAGGACCGAAGAAAAAGACCACTTTCCAGCCATTCTCAAGAACAACAGGGCCCTCAACAGGTACTAACCCGCTATCCTTTAATAGACCAATCTCCGTTTCCAGATCGATGACTGCCAAGGCTAAATGAAGAAATGTCCGCTTCGAACCGTTATCTTCCCCAGGCTCTTCAATAAGCTCCAATCGACAATCGTTCTTTTTCAAGAATAGTATCTTCTCACTGCCCCATTCGAAAACCATTTCCTCCTCAAACCCAAAATAAGATTGATAGAATTCTTTCGACCGAACTAAACTCTTTACATTCATTCCAATATGATGAAGTCTCATATCCATTCTCCTTACAAAATTACATTCATATCACCAAACTCATGCCATTTATAGTTTTTTAACAATGCAGTTTGATAGGCGTTCATTAATTTTTCCTCTGAAATAAAAGCCTTCAAGAGATCCAGATGACTTGCTTCCGGTTCATGCAGGCCCGTGATGAGACCATCTACGAGTCGGAGGGGCGTATCCCCCGATATATATAAGTTTGTTACGCCTTCAGAAGGCTTTAGCTGTCCATATTGAGTCATGACGGTCTCAAGGGCACGAACAACTGTAGTGCCCACTGCAATGACCCGTTTTCCACTATTCTTTGCCTTAATGATTTTGTCCACTGTCCCTGAACCTACATGGTATTCTTCGGGATGGTTTTTTGGTGTCGGCCAGCGATCATCTCCGTAATAGCTCAAACCTGCGTGAAGCTGTATGAACACGATCTCAATTCCTTTCTGCTTCAAGGATTGCATCAACTTCCACGAAAAGGCCCTGCCGGCAGATGTCATTTCCACAGATCCGGGGACTGAACCATATACGGTTTGGTAGCAATCAAGCGGCCATGGAGAATCGATATATTCATATCGGATCGGCTCTCCGTTTCTGTAAAGAAAATCAAAAAGCTCAACACCACTTCTGTTAAATTTCAATTGCACCAGCGGTACTTCACTACCTTCACCCACCATGTTGGCCCGAACTCCACCTGAGAAACAAATCGGTTCCCCCGCTTGATAGAAGTCTCCTATGATAAGCGCATCCCAACAGTCATCATCTATTTTTCTGGATAAACGAACTTCGAAATATCTGTTTCCTTGCTTCCCCTTTAGAGAGGCAGGAATGGTCCGGCTGTTGTTTAAAACCAGTACATCCCCCTTATTCAAAAAATCGGGTAACTGCTTGAATCGAGTATGATCACATTTACCGGTCTCACGGTTCAACACCATCAACCTTACTTCGTCTCTTTCAAATCCTTGAAGCTCTATGGGCGTAGATGCGTTTAAATGGGAAGGGATATCAAAAGTCTTAGCCGTTTCATTCATTCTCCCCGCCCCGATTCCATCCGAAATTCCTGCGCTTCAAATCGATTCCCATTCTCTTTTTCTGAAGCGTCGGATGCAAGATATAAAAAGACGTCAAGGTGATCATTGGGACCCGCAAGTGGATAATCACATTCCGGGACAGCCTTGTCGTGCATGTCCGTATCCATTTCCCCCGGATCGACCATATTCACCCGCACCCCTGTATCACTCAGCTCATCGGCCCACGTTTGGGTTAAACCCTCGACAGCAAACTTCGAAATTCCATAAGCCCCCCACTCAGCAAAGCCTGTTTTACCCGCTTCTGACGTTAAGTTAATAATTGAACCTTTCCCCCTGCTGATCATTCCAGCAAGGACTCTTTTCGTTACTAAAAATGGATTCAATGCATTGATTTTCAGCACCTCAAGAAATTCTTCTTCAGGATAATCGGCCAACAAACGCGGACCAGGGCCAAAAACGGATGCGTTGTTAAAAAGAACATCGACTCCCCCCAACACTTCCTCCGTGACAGAAACAAAACGGTCGACATCCCGGGAATCAGAAACATCGGATTTTAATGCAACCACCTCTGCCCCTAACGCCTTCAATTCTTTCTCAACCTCCAGTAGGGGTCCACTCGTCCGGGCACAGATCGCAAGCTTTGCCCCTTCCTTGGCAAATTGTAAGGCGAGGGCCCTTCCCAACCCTTTTGAAGCTCCGGTTATCATGACTACTTTATTTTTCAACATGTTTATTTCCCCTTTCCTAACTCTTATTACTCATAGTTTATGAAAAGTCCCCTTTCAACAAATCGTCTAAAGGGGGTCATGGGTAATGGAAAATTAGATGTAGCAGACTATCAGCCTTTTGATGTAGTTTTGTAAAAAACACGAACATTAATGCTGGAAATACGATTTACATTCGTGTTATAATTAAATTGAAAATAAATAAAGCAGTGACTGGCGAAAATGTGGAATCAACCACAAGGGAGCTGCGAATCTTATAAATCATGAGCCATTAGCCGTTCGCCTGGGCAGGAGGCAAGGGGATACCCTTGTCTTCTTTTACTATAATCAGGAGGGATTGCAGTGGAACCACTAGTATTAGACGGGAAACTTGTTGCATCTGAAGTAAAAGAAAGCCTAAAGTCGAGAGTCGCTGTTCTAAAAGAAAATGGGACTACCCCATGTCTTGCGACTGTACTTGTTGGAGACGATCCATCTTCCGCTACGTATGTGAAGATGAAGGGTAATGCCTGCGCGAAGATCGGGATGGAATCAAGAAGAATTCATCTTCCTAAGGAAACGACAACGGATGAACTGTTAGACGTGATCCATGAGCTTAATCAAGATTCTTCCGTCCATGGGATTCTCTTGCAGCATCCTGTTCCTCATCATATTGATGAGCGTTCTGCTTTTGAAGCAATCTCCATTGAAAAAGATGTTGATGGCGTCACGAGCCTCGGATTCGGTCAAAATTCACTGGGTTTTGGTGAATATCCTTCCTGCACACCTGCTGCAATCATGAGCATCATCGATTACTATGGTGTGTCTCTTGAAGGAAAACACGCTGTCGTTGTAGGAAGAAGTCCGATTCTAGGAAAGCCTGTTTCCATGATGCTGTTGAATCGAAACGCTACGGTGACGACATGTCATTCGTATACAGAGAACCTGCCTGACATCCTCGCTACTGCAGATATCGTGGTGGCAGCAGTAGGTAAACCTAACTTCATTCAGGGGGACTGGATAAAAGAAGGTGCTGTCGTTCTTGATGCCGGCTATAACAAAGGGAACGTCGGAGACATCGATTATGAAGCATGTTATGAAAAAGCAAGCGCGATTACTCCTGTACCAGGTGGAGTGGGCCCTGTGACCATCTCCATGCTATTAAAACAGACCGTTGATTCTGCTGAGAAATACGGTTCTGTTCTACAAAATTCATAAACAATAATTGGTAAGAGGCTGACTCGTCAAAGGAGTCAGTCTCTTTTTTTCCTATTTTTCACTTATTTTTTCTACGTTTCAGGAAAGAATGGTAAGGAATAGAAAGATAAAGGAGCGTTCATATGGACACACAACACCAAAATGCTTTTTCCAAAACACCGGAGCCCTATTGGAGGGAAACGGCTAAACTCCCCTTGTTTAAAAAGCTTGATAAAAACATAAAAGTGGACGTGACCGTTGTTGGAGGCGGGATAGCAGGCATCACCACTGCCTATCTGTTAGCTAAAGGCGGAAAAAAGGTGGCGCTGATTGAGGCTGACCACTTATTGAACGGAACAACGGGGCATACAACGGCTAAGATCTCCGCCCAGCACGGATTGATTTATGATGAGCTCATCCAACATTTTGGACAAGAGTTTGCAAAGAAATATTATCTGTCACAGACGAAGGCTCTTCAGTTTATTAAAGACACGATTTCCAGTGAAAAAATCGATTGTCATTTTACAGAAGAGGACTCGTATGTTTACGCGACTACTGATCAATACGCTACAAAAATCCAGAAGGAATACGAGGCGTATCAGAAGTTAGAAATTATGGGAGAGCTCCTCGAAAAACTCCCAATTGATCTATCTATCAAAAACGCTGTCGTGATGAAAGCCCAGGCACAGTTTCACCCCTTAAAATATCTAAAAGCCTTGATTGATTCTTATACGGGCCTTGGCGGTCAAATATTTGAAGGAACACCCGCTAAAACCATTAACGAAGGAGACTCCACTCAAGTTGTGACCGCAGACGGTTTTCACCTGGATAGCGAACATGTCGTCATCTGCTCTCACTTTCCTTTTTATGATGGTATGGGCTTTTATTTCACAAAAATGTACGCAGAACGCTCGTACATTCTTGGAGTAAAAGCTAAAAAGGACTATCCGGGCGGTATGTACTTAAGTGCAGAAGACCCTACCCGTTCCCTACGTTATGAAGATGATGAAAATGGGGAAAGACTCATTTTAATCGGTGGGGATAAACATAAAACCGGGCAAGGAAAAGATACTATGGATCACTATGAGGCTTTAAAGGATTTCGGGGAAGAAGTCGTCGGCATTGAAGAAATCCGTTATAGATGGTCTGCCCAGGACCTGATCACATTAGATAAAGTACCCTACATCGGGAAATTAACAGAAAAACATCCTGCTATTTTTGTAGCGACCGGTTTTAATAAATGGGGAATGACGTCAGGTACTCTGGCGGGGCAAATTCTATCTGAACAAATTTTAGGAAATCATCATATTTATGCTGACGTCTATACTCCTTCCCGTTTTGTCGCAGATCCAAGCATTAAACATTTCTTCAAAGAGAACGTAAATGTAGCGGGACAACTCATTAAAGGAAAGCTTCAGATTCCAACTAAAAAGGTACAAGAGCTACAAAAAGGCGAGGGCGACGTCGTGAACCTGAACGGGCGACGCTGTGGAGGATACCGGGATGAAACAGGAAAGCTGCACGTCGTAGACACTACCTGTACCCATCTCGGCTGTGAAACCGAATGGAACCACGGAGACCACACATGGGACTGTCCTTGTCACGGATCACGCTTCTCCATTGATGGGGAAGTGATTGAAGGGCCTGCGAAGAAACCTCTCACCAGGTTTGAAGTGAACGATTAAGGGACGGACCTATGGAAAAGAACTCCCGATTATTGTCGAATATAGCCTGGGAAATAAACAGGATCAATAAGCATTTGACATATTTTGTCGCATCTCGCAGAAGAATATTTCCTCGATTATGTCTCAAACTATAAAGGCTTGAGTTACTATTTTGGGAGGGATTTCTGAATGGGACGTACTAAAAAAGGTAACCGTAATGCTCAAAGTAATACGAATGCTAAACAAAATCGAACAAGTTCTGAATTAGTGGAGTTTACAACCGGGCAAGCGAATACGAAGAAAAACCGACCACAAGACTAGTAACGACTAGCTGATTGATTGAAGAATAACCGGCAGGAACACTGCGTCAGGTTATTCTTTTCTTATTTCTCCTGATCCGTTCATCTTTTCGTAGAGGAATCTCAATGCCGACCTCGAATACGTTAAAGAGAAATTGAATAGGAGGATTAGATAATGCAAGAACAAATGTTGTTTCAACAAATGGAATTCATACGACTTCGCACACTGGCTGCTCTCGATGCGACAACAGAAAAACAGGCGGATGAAATGCCTCCTGGCTTCAGAAATTCAATCCGATGGAATTTAGGACATATCCTGCTTTCTCAGGAAAACCTGTTATTCTCCTTTGCAGGGGAAAACGACCGTAAAACACTTCAACCTGAATATGGGGAGCTATTTGGTTTCAATACAAGCCCAGACACCTGGAATACACTCACACCCCCCACACTGAAGGAACTCCGTGAGAAATTGGAGGCACAACCGCAAAGAATGAAAGAAGCATTCTCCGGTCGCTTGGATGATAAAGGAGAAAAGCCGTTTGTTCTTGGTGAACATACTACGTTAACCACTTTAGCTGAAGTTCTTTCCTTTGCTAATTGGCATGAGGGGTTACACCAGGGCGCCATTACATCGATTAAGCGTGTACAAGGGATCGAAAATCTTTGGGAAAAGGTTGAAGAGAAGGTAGAAAGATAAAAAGACATGGCGGCTCCTATGCTGCCATGTCTTTTTATCTGCCTTTAAACAAAATTAAAAAATCTTCGTATCCTTCCTCTTCTAACTTATCCTTGGGAATGAATCGTAAAGAAGCAGAATTGATACAATACCGAAGACCTTTAGGACCGGGTCCATCTGTGAACACATGCCCGAGATGAGAATCAGCTTCCCTGCTTCTT
Organism: Rossellomorea sp. FM04394; assembly: GCF_041889765.1. Taxonomy (NCBI): domain Bacteria; kingdom Bacillati; phylum Bacillota; class Bacilli; order Caryophanales; family Bacillaceae; genus Rossellomorea; species Rossellomorea sp. FM04394. The sequence goes on from NZ_CP168654.1 coordinate 4,378,272, forward strand.
ACTTCTACTCTTGTAGAACGATGAGAGAGATCATATTGTTCTTTGACGCTCGCATCCATGACGGGCTTTGTAAAGCTGGGCCAGCCGCACCCACTATCATACTGATCTTTGGAAGTGAACAAAGGTTCACCCGAAACGATATCAACGTATAAACCTTCTTCCGTGTTATCCCAATACTCATTTTCGTACGGTGGTTCCGTTCCATTTTCCTGAGTAACGAAGAACTGCATTTCAGTTAACTTTCCCTTTAAATAGGATCGATCTTTTGGCCAATACTTCTTCAAAAAGTCTTCTCGCCCAGATCCACGTTTATATAGGGCATATCGGAAGGCATTTTCCTTATAGAAATTTTGATGGTATTCTTCGGCTGGATAAAACTCTTGTGCAGGGAGGATCTTGGTAACGACAGGTTTCGTAAACACAGCACTCTGCTCCAACTTCCGTTTTGAATCTTCTGCAAGCTTCCTTTGAATATCATCATGATAAAAAATGGCTGCCCGGTAGGAGGCACCCCTATCCTTAAACTGTCCTCCTGCATCAGTCGGATCAATTTGCTTCCAGTAAAGATCCAACAGTTTCTCGTACGTGAACAGGTCCGGATCAAATGTGATTTGCACAGCTTCATAATGCCCTGTGTTCCCTGATGTCACTTCTTTATATGTCGGGTTTGCCGTTTCCCCTCCTGTATAACCGGAGACAATACGCTCAATTCCTTCCTTCTCATCAAAAGGTTCCACCATACACCAGAAACAGCCCCCGGCAAACGTCGCTTGCTCCATTTCTTCACCTCTTTCGTTTCACGTGAAACATTAAATGATTATAGAGCTTTCATCCTTTTTCATCCCTCAAAGTAAAGATGATAATGATTCTGACATCCGGGGTTAAAGGATGCCTGACAATGAGGGCATACTGATTGACAATTCATATATTGTAAGATGGTCAACTCATTTTTACATTCTCCACAAAGAACCGCTTTCTTATTCCACTCGTTCTTTGACCAAATAATTGGATCATGACCTGCGATATCGTCATGACATTTATGACAAGGATAATAGGTGTTACAGCACTTAAATTTAATTGCGATGATATCTTTTTGGGTTCGGTAATGCTTACATTTCGTCTTAGAGTCTACTTCTACGCCACGTACCTCAATCAACTTTTCAGTCATGTTCATCCCCCTCATGCAGTAGATTTCGATAAATATAGTCGATTTTCCTACAGGATTCTTAAACTAGTTATCTATTACCTATACATTCTAATCTATTGATCTATCTGTACTATACAATGAATAGTATGGGATAGGGAGGGGAAGATTCTTGAAATTGATCGTAGAACACTCTAAGACAAGGTCTGAATCCGGTGAATTTGATCGAGCCAAATAAAAAGGGACTGATCTTCTAATCGTAAGAAGAACAGTCCCTTTTCATTAACCTAAATGCTCTAGGATCCCATTTAAATCCTTGTATTCATAATGTGGTCTTACCCCTAATTCATCCATTACCTTATCCTGACGATTGATCCAAGCCGTATAGAAACCAAAGTTGGTCGCCCCTGCAATATCCCATGGGTTAGAGGACATAAACAATACTTCTTCTCTCCTGACACCAAGCTTTTCAAGTACCAGCTGGTAAGACATCGGTGTCGGCTTGAACTGCTTGACTTCATCGACTGTTAAAACATCGTCTACTAAATGTCCAAAAGAAGAATGCTCCACCAATGGTGATAACATATCCAAGGAACCGTTGGAAAAAATCGCTTTTTGGTAAGGGTTCAGTTTTTCCAGCACACCTTTTACTTCTTCATAATGATTCAATTTTAAATAGGCACTTAGTAGTTCTTTCTCTTTTTTCTCAGAGAGACCGACTCCTACTTGTTTGCAAGCATAATGCAGGGCATCCTTCGTAATAGAGAAAAATGTCGTGTACGTTCCCATGAGTTGTCTTAAAAAGCTGTATTCTAATTGTTTTTGACGCCATACCTGGCTGATTTCCTCCCCTTTATCAGGAAAGAGTTCATTACACTTTTCGATGACCGAGTGAACATCAAATAATGTCCCGTATGCATCGAACACAAAAGCTTTAATAGTAGGCTTTGACATAGGTATCCTCCTCACAGATTCTCCTTATATAATAGACTGATTTCAAAAAATTAAACTTTTATTGGCCGATTGTAAAACAGGCGAATTCATTTCAAATCACCTCCATTTATGGTATATTACTTCGAGTATCTAAATATCCATCGGAGGTGGTCATAAGTGACTGAAGAACAACACGCACAGGCATCACCTTCCTATACAAAGACAATCTTATTCCTGAGCCTGACTATTTGGCTCGTTGTCATGAATACGACTATGTTCAATGTAGCTTTGCCCAACGTCCTGAAGGATTTCTCATTAGTTCCTTCTGAAGGAGCCTGGATTGTATCGGGCTATTCCATTGTACTTGCAATCTGCACCATTACGTACACCCGCCTGGCAGACTACATCCCGATCAGGCGATTGCTCATTATAGGCATCACCGTTTTTGGAATCGCATCATTCACAGGCTTTTTTGCCCATACCTTTACCTGGCTATTGCTGTCTCGATTATTTCAAGCGGCAGGGGCAGCAGCGATCCCTGGGTTATCCATGGTGTTTGCCGGGCGTTTTGTCCCTATGGCAAGGCGTGGACGGGCATTGGCGATGATCGCTTCTGCCTCTTCCCTCGGATTTGGATTGGGTCCCGTTGTCGGTGGGGTGATCACGGATTATTTGAATTGGAATTATTTATTTCTGATCACGTTATGCGTCCTTGGAATGATTCCTATCTTGTATCGTTATTTGCCTGATGAAAAGACCAAAAAAGGGTATTTTGACATATGGGGAGGGCTCTTGACCGGTATAGGGATCACTTTTTTCCTCCTTTTCATCTCAACCTTTCACTGGTACTATTTCGCAGGTTCCGTCATGATCTTTGGTGGCCTGTGGATTCGCATCCATAAGATTGACTTACCCTTTATCCAGCCCAGCCTGGTTCGTGATAAGGGATACCGTCAGATTCTCTATATGAGTTTTCTTGGTTTTGTCACTCATTTTGCCATTTTAATCGTCATGCCCTTAATGCTTCAGCACGTATTTGGTAAAAACCCTACAACTGTCGGATTTATTATATTTCCCGGGGCCATGGTTTCAGCAGTGGCTGCCATCTATGTAGGGAGACTAATCGATCGATACGGAAATATGAGAGTGATGTTTCTTGCTCATATCCTTCTCATTATTTCCACTTTGATTTTCTATTTCTTATCCCCTGGCAGTGAATACATGATTATGCTGGCTTACATGTTTACTAGCTTCGGTTTCTCAAGTCTTTCTTCAAGCTCGACGAACGAGGTATCACGGGTCTTAAGTAAAGAATTAACCGCTTCGGGGATCGGGATGAAACAACTGATACATTATGTCGGCAGTGCTTCTGGTTCTGTCCTTGGTGGAATCATAGTGGAAATGGGCGGAGCTGACTTCCCGGTAAGCTCCTTTCAAAATACATTTTTGGTTCTCATTGGATTGATGACCATATCCCTTTTGCTCTTATTTTTATACCAACGGAAAATCAACAACTAATACTCATAGGTCCATGCAGTTATCACTGCTTGGACCTATCTTTTTGTTCAGGGTAAAAAATTGTTTCCTCATCCCGGTTGAAACGGATTCTACACCTACCATTAAGGGTATAGTAAGAAAAAAACAGTAGAACAGGGGAATTCAATTGAAAACAAAGAAAAAGTGGTATAAGAGGAAAAACTGGTGGATCGGGGGTGTCATCATATTGATCCTTACAGTCGTGATGGTTTACCACCGCGTTAAGCCGTTGCCTCCGGGAATATCCTATGCCGGCAATACCTATACCATACCTGAAGAGGATGTAGAGTTCCTATACGACCTTACGTACCAGAAGGATGGAAAAGAACTCTATGATCATTCGATCTTTGATGAAGTATACCAAACCATTGAAGAAGCAGAAGATTTTCTTATCTTGGACTTATTTTTAGTAAATGGATATACAAAGGGTGATCGTGATTACCCGAGAATCAGTGAAAAATTATCGAAAACGATTCAGGAACAGATGAAAAAGAAACCTGGTCTAAAGGTCGTCTTCATCAGTGATATCGTCAACACCACCTATGGATCCCATACCGCTAAACAATTAGAGCCTTTAGAAGATCTTGGAGCTGAAGTCATTTACACCGATTTAAACCGCCTCAGAGATCCTAACATCCTATATTCAGGCGTGTGGAGGGCTGCACTGGGCTGGTTTGGTCAGGATGGCTATGGATGGCTCCCTAACCCCATGGCCCCTTCAGCACCTAAGGTAACCATGAGATCTTACTTGAAACTGTTGAATATTAAAGCGAATCACAGAAAGGTCGTCATCACGGAAGATGCTGGGTTAATCTTATCCGCTAATCCCCACGATGCAAGTGGGTTTCACTCTAACATTGGATTCAAGGTCAAGGGGGAAATCCTCAAGGACATGGTAAAAGCTGAAAAGGCAGTGGCAGCTTTTTCAGGTGGCGATCCAGTGGCCTTTCCTACAGTAGAACAGTTGAATGAGTCAATAAAAAAGCCCGATCCAGGTGAAGCAAGTGTTAAGGCGCAAATCCTTACAGAGAGAGAGATTCAAAAAGGTGTCGTAAATGCCTTAAACAAAGCCAAAAAAGGAGACGAAGCGTGGATTGGCATGTTCTACCTGGCAGACCGTGATATCATCGACGCGATTGAAGATGCTGCAAAACGGGAAGTGGACGTGCGACTGGTTCTCGATCCCAACCAAAACGCCTTTGGGCAAGAAAAAATCGGGTTGCCTAATTTGCCTATTGCCTCAGAGCTTCACAACCTTGACAACGATCATATTACGATTCGCTGGTACAACACCAATAAAGAACAATATCATACAAAATTCATTTACGTAAAAGGGAAAAATGAAAGTACCGTTATTGGTGGATCGGGGAACTATACCTCCCGTAATATGGATGACTATAACTTAGAAGAGAATATTAAGTTAGTAGCCCCTTCAGACAGTAATATCATGAGTGAAGTTGATCAATATTTCAAAAGGATCTGGAACAACGAAAATGGAACCTACACCGTTAAGTATGAGAAATATCAGGATAAACTGCCTGCCTTTAAATATGTCATGTATATCTTGCAAAAAATTTTCCAAGTGACGACCTATTAGGTTTTAATTCCACAATAAAAGGGAAATAAATCAGTAACAACACATCACAAAAAACATAAAATGGAGGTTAGAAAAATGGGTATTATTTTGTACTTAATCGTAGGTGGAATCATCGGTTGGTTAGCTGGTCTTATATTAGGTAAAAACGTTCCTGGTGGAATCATCGGAAACATCATCGCAGGTATTATCGGTGCATGGATCGGAGGAGAACTTCTAGGAAGCTTCGGACCATCACTTGCAGGAATTGCTATCATTCCAGCTCTACTCGGAGCGATCATCTTTGTATTCCTGTTAAGCTTACTGCTTAGAGGAATGAGAAGAACTTCTCATTAATATCAGTAAACCCCTTGAATGGATTCCCATCCAAGGGGTTTTTAATATATCAAGGAGTCCGGGCAAGAAAAAAGCAGCCAATTGCAGGCTGCTTTTTCTTAGTACGTCATTGACTTTTTATGTCTTCTCTTATTTCGATACTTCTTATAAATCGGGTAAATAACAGGTCCCCATTTGATCAGTCTTCCAATTAAACGTTTCATGCAGGTAACCTCCTTTGTATAGTATTTACCCGCTATAAGGAAATGGGAAACCTCTATATCCAACCAAAACAGGTAATCGTTTCCGATCTTCATTTGTTATAAAGAATCAACACTGCCTTTACATATGGCTGATACTCTTATATTCGAAAAGGAGGCAGTCAAAATGAAAAAATGGTTCAAAAAAAGTTTCGCTTTACTTGTAGTATTTTCGATTCTTCCTCTATCAACCGAAGCACTGGAAACCCCTTTAAGTTCAGCTGGTGTAAAGGATGGCGGTATCGGTAACAGTACTCATTATCTGGATTCCGCTCCAAATATCTCCCTGGATAAGAAGGTAAACCAGATTATTTACCCTCTATTTGCAACACCAGCCATAAAAAAGAAAGGTGAGGCTCTCACCTTGAAAATCGACACACAAGGGAAAGAAGCTGGATCATGGAGTGTCAAATTAAAGCAGACCAATCACTCCTCTCTAAACAGTGAATATGAATTACCTGTTAAATCAATACAACAGGGGGATTCTCATTGGAAAGACAGCTCTTCAATCGTCAATGTTACGGTGACAATTCCAGAAGGGACTCCACAAAAGCTTTATGATTTAGAAGTAGCCTACACAGGAAATGGTCAAAGGACCACTGATGAACAACCTCATTCTGTTAAAGTTGTGGACGAATATAACAAGGATTTCACCTTTTTGCATTTAACGGACACTCATATTGGATCCCCTCGAAATCTCGGTGATCCTGAAGATCCTTCCTCAATAGACCCTGCTCTCGCCAAAGAAGCAGGCATGTGGGACCCGGATCCAAAAAAACGGTGGTTATATTTGCAAAAAGCCATTAAAGAGGTCAATTTAAAAAACCCTGATTTCGTTGTTGTAACAGGAGACCTTATGTATGGTCAAATGAACCCTCAGGAGTATATTTATGAATACGAAGAAACGTATAAAATGCTTCAAAAATTGAATGTACCCGTGTATATAGTTCCTGGTAATCATGATTATTACGCCCAGGATGCTACGCTAACAGATGGAGCGAAATACTGGGAGAAGTACTTCGGTCCTCAATATTTTTCCTTTGATTACGGCCCTTATGCCCACTTCATCGGATACAACTCCTTTGACTGGCACAAGTTCGATCGAAGTGGTAATGGAACTGTTTCTGTTCCAACCTGGGGTGGCCAAATACGTGAGGAACAACTCAATTGGGTGAAAGAAGACTTACAACGCAATGGCCAGACTGCAGAGAGCGGGCAAATCCGTGGACTCTTCTCCCATCACAACCCACTGTGGCGCGACCGGGAAATATGGCCACAGGATGACCCGGAGGTACAAAATTATTGGAAGCAATATGATGAAAAGCATAATCCTCAGCGTTTGGAAACATTGGTTCTTGGAGAAAAGCTGGGAATCAAATACGATCAGCAATGGCATGGGGAAAATGCGAAAGAATTAATTAGTGTAATGAAGGAAAACAATGTAACCCTTAGTCTGCATGGACACACTCATATTGATAACGTGACGAAAGAAGATGGCATTTTATATACAACGACGACAGCGATTGAATTGACTGGTAAGCCGTGGGTCGGATTCAGGGATTTTTCTGTTCAAGGTGGGCAGATCGAATCCTACAATTATGAAGAACCCGGCCACTCCACCCCTGTGTATCAAGATGGGGACACGAAAGGTGGAACAATGTCCTTTGATGCCGTTTATCAGACAGGTAACGATGGAAGTGCTTCCTCACAACAGGTGGAGGTGACAAATCGTTTACACAAACCTTTAACTGTCACCATCCCCTTATATATGACAGAAGGAAATTACAATGTATCAACAGGTAATATACTTCAGAATTACGCATCCGGCAGTAAGCAGTATCTGGAAGTACAACTTACCATTCCAGCAAACAGTTCGGAAACGCTCATCGTACAAAAGAAATAAACATTGATATAAAGCTCCCTTCCATTCAATATTGGAAGGAGCTTATTCTTTTGAAGTTGTGTTCTGCCTGGGGAATAATTCAAATTATCGTTCTTTCAAATAATAAAGAGCAACTGAACTGTATGTTCAGTTGCTCTTTATTATTTACTACTCTTTGATTCCGAAATCTTTCCTAAGAAAAATCCGTCGATCTCACTTAATTTACCACGCCACATGATCTTCCCTTTTGATGGGGTCGGTTTGCTGTCGCCACAATACACCTTTGTGTTCTTCAAGTGAATAAAGTGGGCTTCAGCACTTTGGTTTTCTTCTACAGACTCCCCGGCTCTGGCAAGCTCCTCACTCAACTTCTGAGCCACTTCACTGCCATCCTCAAAGGTTTCACTCAATGAATCGAAGTATTCCTTTGCGGAAACTAAGGTACCCGTTATCACGGCACCCTTGACGTTTAACGTGATGTCTAATGAAAAGTCATGCTTGTTTGATGCCTGTACAAAAAATTCTAAGATGCTATCCTTTCCTGTACCTGGTTCTACACTCATTTTCACGTCTCCTTTCTAGTTAAGCTACTGTGTCGTCCTCGGTAGAGAGTGTTGTATCTTCTTCTTGATCTTCGTCTTTATCATCATCTTTTTTTGCAGTTTTTTTACTTTTAGCTGAAGACTTGCGGGTAGAACGCTTCTTTCCTTTTGTACTTGATTTACCATTTGATTTCTTCTTGCTCGAAGCTTCTTCCTCATCATCGCTATCATCTTCATCATCTTCACTAGTGTCTTCGTCTTCTTCATCGTCATCCTCTTCATCTGTCGCTTCTTCTTTAGACTTTTTAGAAGCTTTCTTACTTGAAGAGGTTTCTTCTTTTTCGTCTTCTTCTTCTTCTTCATCTTCCTCTTCTTCACTTCCATCTTCACGCGTCGCGGCAATTTGATTCATTTTCTCTTCTAATTGCTGTAAACGGTTCTGAAGCTCTTCATTTTCCTGTTTAAGAGCTTCATAGTCCTGATTCGACTCTTCTTCTTGGCTGTTCGTTTCTGTTGAATTTACGGCCGTTTCCGTGTCTTCTGAGGCTTCTTCCTCTTTATCGCGCTTAAATAGATTAGCTGTTGATGATTTTAGTGTCACAGCTGCTTTTCGGGATTTTTCTTTTGCTGCTTTCCCGAAATCCAGGCTTTTGCTTTTTATTTTCTCTTGATCAATACGATCTAATAGTTTTTTTCCATTTTCAGGTGTTGCCAGATATCCTACAGTTGCTCCCAACAGACTTCCAGCTACGGTTCTCTTGATAGGGCCGCTTCTTCTCGTTTTATTCTCGTTTGTTGAATTCTTTTCTTGTCCTTGATTCTCAACTGTTGTGCTTTGCGTATTTTTTTCTGCCATCGGTAAAACCTCCAATTAGTTTGTTTCCGCCGAATTAAGACGGTTTGTATCCAGTTTCTTTTCAAGTGATTCCAAACGTTCCTGCAATTTCTTATTTTCCTCTTCCAGTGCTTTCGTGTTGTTATCGGCGGCTTTGGAACTTAAGTAAGGATCATTTTCCCACCAGTCCATGCCAATTTCTTTCGCTTTATCTACGGAAGCAACGATTAAGCGGATCTTTATCGTGAGGAGCTCGACATCGGCGATTCCCACCGTAATATCTCCTGCCACGACAACTCCTTTATCTAAAATCTTCTCTAATACATCCACGATTGTGTTGGATTGTACCGGATGCTCCATTCCCATCATGTAACCTCCTTAATCGGCATTACATTAAGCTCCCTAAAGGACCAAGATCTATATTCAAGTCTTCTGCATCAAGACCAAATACCTCTTTTAACTCTTCCATTTTCTCTTCTAAGTTCATAAGGGCAATGCCCAGATTCTCCACTTGTTCATCCGTTAAAGTACCGCCTTCGACACGCCGCATCGCATGTCTCTCGACGATTTGCCTTAATAGTTCTACAACGGTCAATACAAGCTGTGCCAGTCCTTGTTCTGCTTTTTCCGGGTCGAAATTAATTCGCCCATTTGTCCCGTTGGCCTGTTGCATGAATCAATCCCTCCCTTTCTTTATCGAATTGATCGGACGTTACCGTTTTACGTGTTCCCTGCTTATGTTGAACTAATGTCTCTACTGAGGAAATCAGCACTCGCAAATCCAGATACACGAGGTCGACACCTGCAATGGATATAATTAAATCTCCCTTTATCGCCACACCTTTGTCGAGAATGACATCTAAAATATCTATAAGGGCTATATCTTTGTTCTCGATCGATTCTCTGACTGTCATATTTCTCATTCCTTATTTTGTGATTAAGAAAAACTAGAAAAATGATAAGGTGGCCAAGGGCCGGATGCTTCAATTTTCCAACCAGCGTGTCCCAGTTCTTCTTCATATTGCTTAATTTCCTCAACAAAATCATCAACATTGGATACTGGAAGAAGGAACACACTATTCCAAGCCATATGCTCTTGTCGGCCAGTGACATCCTTACTCCAATTTTTTTTGATGTTTCCATGGAGGGAATGCTCTTTCAGCTTTTCATGAACCTCTTCACAGAGACGATTCTTTTCGTTTTCTAACTCCCGGTCTATCAGCTGATCGATTTTTTTCTTTTCAAAGAACTGCCTGCCCTTTGGTAATTCACTGATTTCTTTTCTTTTGGCTTCGATAGAAGGGTTGCTTTCGCTTACCTGCTTCTTCAGCAGATTATCGTCACAGTAGATTTTGACGTTCCATTCTTCGTTCCCATCCAGCTGTTTGAATGTCGTCTCAAGCTTATTTCGATTCCCTTCAATCGTGGACTTAAGGCTATCCTCATTCTTATACAATGTACAGAACTTCAGAGGGATGATGGTATACATCTTTGAAACCATCAATACCGTTTCATGATGATGAAACGCCTTTTCCTGCAGCCAATCCATGTCGTTATCGACTTTGTCTTTGATGGTCTCTTCTGAGTATTCATTCGGTGGCAGATCACAAACAATGGCTGTCACTTCACCGATTTCAATTGTATATAGTTCACCTTCTCCATCGAAGCCTTTCATGGAGGGAAGGGATTTTTCATTTGCTTCTTTAGTTGGGATTAAGCCATATAAATAAAGTAAATCGCTCATCTGATCACCCTTATTTCTTTTTCGTTAATTCTTCCCATTGTTCCATTTCCATCTGTTTCGCAATTTCATACCTTGTTAAGAGCTCATCTTCTTTTTCCTGAAAAGCTTCTTCAGGAATTTCACCTAATTCATACATCATTTGAAGCTGAATCAATTTTTGTTGAATGGTAGGAAGGTCGTACAACTCTTTGTCTGCTTCTTCTTTAATCTTTTCTCCGACTTTAATGACTAAATTAATTGGTGCACTCACCAATTTATGAATCATCAGCCTTCCTCAACCTTCAGGCGTATGTTGACGAAATTGTAAGCCGGCCAAGGGCCGCTATAATTAAATTCGACCTTATCCTTCCATTTTTCATGGGCTTCATTGACCTTTTGGTCAAATAATTCTTCCTGATCCCGATCAATTAAGAAAGAGGCATTTAGGAGCATTTTCTCACTTGAAGGTTCGTTTGCCTTCGCCGACACTGCTGCTTCCCCAAGGGGTGCATAAACTTCTTCCTTAATCTCACTTTGCAGGGAAGTAAATAGCTTCTGAGCCATTCCGCCAAGCTGAATGCGGTCATAATAAGCGGCCGATTCTGATTTCCCTTTAACGGCTGAGGCCATTTTTTCTACCTGCGGGTTATCTTTCACCATGGCTTCAAGCCATTCCTTTTTACCGATCACCTTTAAGCCCAGCTCGATTTTCCCTTTAATTGCCGGGAAAAGAGTTTCAAACTGCGGATAAAGGTTTTCAAGCAGGGCCTCTACATCGTCTCTTGATTTAAAGACATTCCCGAAGCTGATCGGGATGACCGTATCCTTTTGATCCATCACACGTGATACGGCACCTTGGTGCATGAGCAAATTCTGCTTCTTAGGATGATAGATTTTCATCGGTACTTCCGCTGCTACCATTGCGGCGTCCTTATATCTGATCGTGAACGTCTCCCGTTCCTCGCCTTCTATTTCAATGGAACCAAATCGATCGTCTTCTTCTGTTTGAATGGCACAGAATATATAAATCCCGATTTCTTCATTACTCATTTGAAACTCTCCTTTATTCCTCAGATACCTTCATACGTTTGCATGCATCTATAATCAATTGTTCTGCTTTTTCTTGTGGGTTTTCTCCGTCGATACATCGACTTACACTGTGTGCTGCTATATCAATACATAGACGTTGAAAATCTGGATCCTTACCGTCTATGGGAATGTCTGATTCAATGGCGAGCCTTGCGATCATTAATGAAGCACGCAAGCTCGGTCCATTTAATTCATTGGTACATTGATCGCGTAGTGTAGAGACAAGGGTTGTAATCGCTCTTGCTTCACTCATAACCAAGTTTGCTTTTTCCGATACAATCACTGCCTCTTGTTCAGCTCCCTTGTAATCTACGTTTATGGTGATCAATCTATCCAGGAGAGCATCCTGTGTTTGATAAACACCTGCGTATTCTGCAGGATTACTAGTAAATATGATTGCAAATTCCGGGTGTACGCGAATAAAGGGTTCAGTTAGCTTCGATCCATATAAAGGGATGATCCCTTCTTCTAAAATGGATAGAAAGATATTATTCGTTGTAGGCTGTGATCGTGTGAATTCATCGTATACAAGGGTATATCCATTCTTTACTGCTTCCAGTAAACGGCCATCTCTCCATGTCTCGGTGACACTTTCATCCTTTTTGTAAACGGATCGAACATATTGATCGATCACTTTTTTACTTGTATAGCCTGTGAAATCACCGATTAAATCTTTATTATTCAGTTCATGATTACCATGCATGAGCATAACCGGTCTTTTTCTCTTCTTGGCAAGTGCTAGAGCAAGAGACGTTTTCCCGGCTCCGGAAGGACCTGTAAAATGTACAGGATATCCAGCTTTAAGGTATTGTAATGAGCGCGAAAGCAATTCTTTCGTTTCATCGTCTTGTATTAATGCCCTGCTATCCTTTTTGATCCGTTTTGTTAAGACCGTCACGTACAATTCCCTCCTACTCGCTCATCCACTACATTTCCTGTCCAATGGCACTTCTGTAACGGATATCCCGTCGTTTAAATGATGTGACTTCCTTTTCTTTATTAAGAAGAACATCATATGTTCCAAGCATTTCGTCTTTAGCATATTTCTTCATATATTCCTTTTCTTCAATGACTTCGACTTGAAGCTTCCACCCTTCATCTTCAGTCAATTCCACTGAAGTAATCTTATGGACCGGGGCTACATGTTCATTGAAGAAGTCGGTAACACTATTCATAATCTCTTTGATAACCATAGTCGCCTCCTACTCTACCTGTTATGAAAGGGGGAGGGGTGCCAATAATGGCCCCCTTCTCACTTTCTTTACTGTACTGCCCCTGCTTAAATACTAAACTGGGAGCTTCTTTCATTCTGCTGAGTAGCAAGACCGTTTTCTTCGACATCATCCCGAAGCAGGCCTACAGCTTCTGCATAACGCAACCATGTATCTACGCTGGCAATGACGACCCTTGCTTCAACCGTTAAGATCTCAATCCCAACGACAGATACCCTTGCAAAGGCATCAATGACAATACCTTTGTCGAGAATCCGGTCAATTACTTCTGCTAAGCTCGAACTATTATTACTCTTTTGAATAGCCAATTGTTATTCTCCTTCCGGTGTTTAAGAACAGATGGTCTTTATATCTTTCGACGATTTAATTTCTGTAGAACTTTTTATTTTCAAGGAGCTCTTAATGTCACTTGCTCCTTTAATATTTTCTACGCCTTTAATTCTGGTCTTTTTATCATTCGATGAAGAGACTTTCTTTTGGAATTCTTCTCCTGCTTCTTTTGCATTTCCTAGCTTTTCCCGTACGGAAAGCAGGACATCCTGTACTTTTTCCTTAGCTTCTTCAGCTTTGTTGTGAACATTATCAGCATTTTTTTCTTTTGCCTTCTCTAACTTCTCAGATGCTTCGTTGGCTTTTGATTGAATTCCACCTTCAACACTGTTCACAAATGTTTCTTTCGCCTTCTCTTTCATCGTATCTTTCACTTTTTCTTTCACGGGTTCCGGGGCGTGATCATATGCTTTTTTAGCCATCTTGCCAACTGCTTTTTTCACTGGCTTACTCATGTAATGCCCCCTTCAGGGATGCGATTATTTCTTAGACTCCACTAAGCTGTTCAGCATTTCTTCAATACGTTCTAAACGTTCGTTCAAATTTTTGTTTTCTTCTTTGATTTCTTCCAATTCTTCTGATTGATTTGAAGAATTTTCACTGTTATCAGCCTTGGATTCAGTGTTTTCCGATACCTCTTCTTTTTTCTTCTTAGGTGCAAGCAAACCGCCTTCCAGTCTGCTCATATATCCGGTAGCCGATTGTCTTAAGGTGATAATGGCCTGCTCTGTCAGGAATTCCTGTGCCGACCTTCGCAATTCTTTACTAGCTGCTTTCATCACTTCTGACTTCCCTAGACTGTCCACTACTTTCTTTCCTGTACCCGGGTTTGAGAGTAACCCGATACCCGCTCCGACTACTCCACCGATAATCGCATAATTCATGGATTGTCTGTTTTCAGTTGTTTGTTCTTCGTTTTCTTGAGTATTTTTCGTTTCTTCTACTTGTTGACTGCTTTTTGTTTCTGCCATATTCATCCTCTTTTCTTCTAAAATAGTAAAACTATATTTTATTTACTTGTTTAAACGCTAAACGCTGCTCCTCTTTCATTCTCCTGCTTGGCTAAGCCTTCTTCTTGAACTTCATCTCTTAAGAGCCCAACTGCCTCTGCATATCGTAACCATGTATCTACACTTGCAATGACGACTCGTGCTTCTATAGTAAGGATTTCAATTCCTACCAAGGAAACTCTGGCAAATGCATCAATGACTATTCCTTTATCCAGGATTCTATCAATTACTTCTGCGAGACTTGAGCTATCGTTACTTTTTTGAATACTCATCGAATCTCTCCTCATTAATTGGTGTAGCCAATGACTGTGTGCAAATTTTATATTCGGTTTAATCGGTGTTTACCTCGTTTTGCACCTACCGTAAACTAGGTCCTGGGAATCATTTGAATTAAACTGCCATTTTTTATATATGTTTCATGATGTTTTTCCCATTCTGTAATATTTCTTTCTTACAGTTATATGGATTGTAAGGTTTTTTGCAGAATAATTAATTCAAATAAGACAAATTGATTACAGTTTCTAAAGGAAAATCCGGGTTGAAATTAGGGGAGAAGTGTGATTTTACATCGTAGGGAGGGGAGGAAATGATTCTCATGAATAACCTACAAAAAAAGAACCAGAAGCATTTATGCCTTTCAGCTTCGCTTCTGGTTCTTTTCTTATTTATTCATTTGGGACAGAAAGTCGCCTAAGAGATCTTCCATCGTTTCTTCTTTAGGTTCTTCAACGGTTTCCTGGGGCTTCATGGCATTGTCCCAGTCAAAGTTGTCCAATTCTTCGTCAGTAGAGTATGAGCGCTCATCTTCTACTTCTTCTGGAGCATCATCCATCACTTGATCAAGGGACCACTCACTTGAAGAATCGTGACTTGCGGCAGATTCTTCCTGAAGATAGAGGGCTTCATCAATATCCAACGAATTACTGCTTAAGGAAGCTAGAAGGGAGGCTGTACGAACCGGGTTTGATAACAGTTGGTACACGATGCTGCCTAACAGCGCTTCTGAATGTTCATGCTTCAGCCAATCACGCTGGGATTTATCCAAACCCTTTGGAAGGGGTATCGTAATAGCTTCCCGCTGCTTGGAAATCGTATCATTTACTCCATTCAATACAAGTTCTGCAATTTTACTGGAGAAATTTCGCTTTTCCGTTTCCTTAAGCTTTTGTAAATGCTTTAATACATGGTCAGGTGTATCAGAAGGGATCCGAAACGTAATCGGCTGTCCCCTCGACATCCCTTTTTGATTCATACCATCACCCTATTTGGTTTTCGCTAATTTTTGATCTTCTTTTTGGGCTTGTTTTTGATTCTTTCTTGAGAAGTCTGCAATAAGCTTATAATAAGCATTCGCCATCATCCAAATGCTTTCTTTCTCATCTTCAAAGAAGTCGATATTGTAACCGTCAAGATTGTTATTGAGCGTTTTAATATATTCTTTAAGGACACTTGATCCTCCGCCAATGAAGTAGCAGATTTCAGTTTGAGAATTCTTTTGCCACATATTGCGCAGGTGACGATATTGCTTCTTGGCAAGTTCAAGCATGATACGGTCAACGATGTCATGTACGCTTGTACGGCTTCCTTTAACCATAATATGATTGCGGTCATTTTTCTTCGTGATGATTTCTACCACATCACGACGACTGTCGAGCTCAATCCCGTGTTTTGAACGGATTTCCTCACGGATCAATTCAAGTGATTCAGATACACCCAGGTTAAACCCTTGAGCTTTATCGTCGTCTACTTTACGATCTTTGATAACCGCGATATCTGTGGATAATCCACCTATATCCTGAATCAGGATGCGCTTATCAATCAAATCTTTGTTGATGATATTTGAATTATTATCCATCACTAGGTTAATGAAAGCAGCGAATCCTTCTGGATAAACCTTCACTTCATCAAATTTAATATTTACTTTGATACCTTGATAGCGTGGAGTGACAAGGAACTCGACCTGGTGAACCGAACCTAATAATCTTGAACGGTATCCAACATCTTTTCCTTCCTTTACTTCACGTAGGGGAAGACCTGTTCCCAGCGTGTAGTTTGCTTCGATTACATTATTATTCTTTTTAAAATCTGATCCATTACGAGCTGCATCCAGAGCGATAGAAGCAAACAGCATGACCAATGTTTGATCTTCTTCTGATTTACTGCTGCCCGGATCCAGTTCAGTAGAGTTATTGCTCTTTGTCGCAAGATTACCGACACGATAAATTGCATTATTGTCTTTAAGGGCAGGGGAGTGGACACGGATATGTATGCCGTCTAGTGGGTCTTGTGTATCCAGCTCCTCGATACCGATGATAGGACGGTCTTCAACATCTCTAGCGATGACGTTCGGAATATTCACCTCGGCGTCCATCTTTCCAAAAATACCTTTAAGAGAATCATTACCAACGTCAATGGCTGCAATTCGTGAATTTGTCATTAAAATCATCCTTTCAATCATGAGTAAGAATTTGTCAAAAAATTTCAACTCTTACTCTCAGAGTATACAATTTCCCGTCTCTGGTCAATCCTACTTTTCTATCGAATATTCCCAACGGCATCAGGGGTAGAATGTATACAATTTGTATCGTTGTATACATATTTTGTACACATTCATGCATACCAACATGTGTACTTGATTGTATACTTGTATACATTTTTGTGTACAATTGTGTACTTATTTGTGTACATGTATACATTTTTGTTTACAACCATATTTTAGTAGAAGGTTTGTAACTATCAACCCACTACTCTAGTAATCTATTAAATTATTTAGGTTGTTTTTTATAATTTGATACTGTCCCCTTTAACACTAGGCAGCATAAAAAAGAGCAGCCTCATAATATGAGACTGCTCCTATGAATGAAAAATTTTTGCATTTGATAAAGTTCATTTCATTGATATTTAACGAACACGACATGGTCGTTCTCTTGAAGCCTCTTCATTCCAATTCCCCGCCAGCCTGTAAGAAGGAGTGATTGCTGCGTGTGAAAATCGTCCATTGGAATAATTAACCGTTTCTGTTCCGTAGATGCAGATGGCTTGTTTACTTCTTTAACAAATATATAGCGCATTTGCTCTCCATATTTCTTTTTCAAAGCCGCTATTTCCATGCCTTGAGCAAATTTATCTTTCAAACTTGGAATATTAAAAGGGGCTACGGTACAGCTAATATAGGTGAAATCATCGGGAAGGTTGTTAAGTTCCTCCATAATGACTGTGCCTAACACTTGCTGCAATCGATTTCCCCGGTAAGAGGGATGGACAACGGAGATTTCCTGGTAGATTACTTGATTTAACTCAGCTTCATTTAATCCTATATCCAATCCCAGATGTTCATCGTCGATTTCCGGTATAAGAAGCGCTCTAAGTGCAATGAGCTCCTGTTCCAGAAAAGCACCAACCATCACGCCATTTCCCTTAAGGATATACTCATATTCATCTCGCGCAAGGGGTTGTAAACGTGTTTTATCCTCTAAATCAGTGACTACCAGATCTTGTAATAAAAGAATGTTTTCTATGTGTAACATAGATAATTTATGAACAGTATACAGCCTGTTCTCCTTGATTAACTTTCCTTCATGAAGTGCGTTCACACGCTGTCCTCCTTATCCTAACGAGTCTTGAAATTGCGTCAGTTCTTTCAATATCGATTTATTTATCTCAATCCCTAATCCGGGCTTTTCTGAAAGACGAATAAAAGGAACATCATAGACAAGGTTTCCCACATCTTTTGAGAATTTCAGTGGTCCCGTGAGCTCCACACTTGTTATGATCCTTTTTGAAAAAGCAACATGAAAGCCTGCAGCAGAGCCAATGGATGATTCTACCATGGAGCCTACCTGGCACTCTACTCCTGCCATTTCTGCCTGGTGGGCAAGCTTTACAGCAGGGTAGATCCCACCGCATTTCATTAATTTGATATTCACTTTATCTGCTGCCTTTTTTTGGATGATTTCTCTCATTTCCCTTGTCCCTTTAAGACCTTCATCTATCATTAAAGGCAAAGAAGTCTTGGACTTCACAGTCACCATCCCGTCAATATCATCAGCAAGAACCGGTTGTTCTATCCAATCCAACTCGATATCATCCAATGAACGGAGAGCTCTTAATGTTTGCGAACTGTTTTTCCATCCCTGATTCACATCAACGCGGATGGCAATATGATTCCCTACCCTTTCACGAACCTTTTGTATGCGCTCGACATCTGCTTTTATTTCCGTGCCCACTTTCATTTTAAAAGAAAGATACCCTTTATCCACCATGACTGCTGCCTCATCTGCCATCACTTCTGGCTCTGCAATACTTAATACATGTGTGAGGGGGAATTCATTATGGTAACGGCCCCCGATCAATTGATAAACAGGCTGAGAAAGCTTCTTCCCTATAATATCAAAGCAGGCGATGTCAATGGCCGCTTTTGCACTTGGAACGCCATAAATGGATTCATTCATGATCTCATGAAGCTTCTCTATATTCATTGGATTCTGTCCTAACACAGCTTTCCCTAACGTGCTCTTTAACACATGGTAGGTACTCTCCCAGGACTCTCCTGTAACGTGCTCATCTGCGACTGCTTCGCCGTACCCAGTGATCCCCTCGTCGGTCTCCATCTCTACGATGATGGAAGGCATATCATGATACGTATGGTAGCTCACCACAAAAGGGACGTGAAGGGGCAGACGAATAGCATACAAGTTTAATCCGGTTATTTTCATAGATATACAACTCCTTTTTTGTTTACACAATCATTTTCCAATGGTTATAATGTCGTTAAATAGTCGTTAATTAAATCGAAAGTAGGAGGAAGCATGGAAAAGATAAAAATAGCCGTTATCGGGTCTCAAGATTTCATCCAGGATTTACACCCCTTAGAACCTCACATGACTGACATCGAAATAGAACCCTACACTTATCAAGATCCATATCAATCCAAAGAACTGATCCAACACTTAAAGCCTTGTGATGCCATATTTTTCTCAGGTGCATTACCTTATTATTATTCAAAAGATATTTGTGACCAATTATCTGTTCCTTCCTTATTCCTGGAACAGAATGAAATGGCCGTCGCCTCTACATTATTGTCTATTACCTATCACAAAAAAATTCCGATTGACCGGATATCGATTGATTTGATGGATGCCATATTCACCCAACATGTCTCGATGGATATAAAAGTTTCCATGCCTGGTGCTCATGTGTTGGAGTATAAAGAACAGCTTCCTTATCAGCTGGATCTAACCTCCATTGTTCAATTCCACTACTCACTTCACCAGTCAGGAAATACGGATATGGCCATAACTAGCATCCATGCCGTATATGACCGCCTGAAAGAACTTGGAGTTCCCGCAGAAAGAATGGTAGACCCCATTAGATCTTTGTTAAACGGCTTTCAGAAGGTGAAATCTTTAGCTCTACTAAACAAAAGAAAAGCTTCTATGATTTCAGCCATCTATCTATCCCATGATCAATCACGTCAGGACTCTAAGAAATGGTTACAATCATTCACCCATAATATTCAAGGTTCGGGGAAAAAAATTGATCACCATACTTACTTATTTTATAGCACTGTTGGTCATATAGAGTCATTAGTCTCTCATCACAATTTCGATGATTTGATTTCCAATTGGGATGGCCGAATGAAAATTGGATTCGGCTATGGGACAACGGCAATAGAAGCAGAGCAAAACGCTGGAATTGCCCTGCGCTTTGCTCTAAATGATCCTTTAGGGAAGTGTGGATATATTTTAACAGATGATAAAAACCTTCTTGGTCCTTATCCGAAAGAAACTAAGTTACAGCGACTTAAAAATAATGACCCGAAACTCTTTGATATTGCCAAGGAAATTAAAATAAGCCCGGGAAATCTGTCTAAATTGATGGAATTCAGCAGAAAGCGTTCATCCTCACAGTTTACTGCTGCCGAGTTGACTGAATATCTTCAAATTACCCGCCGCTCAACTGAGCGTATAATCAAAAAACTGGTAGATCACGGTTCGATCAAGGTAGTAGGAGAAGAGATGACCTATCAACAAGGTCGTCCCCGTTCCATTTACAAACTCCATCTCCCCTATTAGAACTTAAGAATTTAAGGTCACTTCATCTTCATCTTTGGAGTTCATTAATTCGGAATTCGTTAGTTTTGTAATGGTAAAACCGGTTAACGCGTATGCAATCGATAGTAAAGGCACTACAAAGTTCAACACGGCATAAGGAGCATATTCAAAGGCATGAACGCCTAACGTACCAAATATAAACACTCCACAGGTATTCCAGGGTATAAAGACAGAGGTTAAGGTTCCCCCATCTTCAAGTGCCCTGGATAAATTCTTGGAATGTAAACCTTTTTCCTCATATGCTTTAGCGTACATTCGAGATGGCACAACAATGGAAATATACTGTTCTGAACAGGTGGCATTTGTTGCAAAACAAGAGACAACGGTGGATGCCACCAGTCCTTTCGCTGATTTGGCAACCTTTAAAATCTGGTTCACAATGGATTGCAGCATACCTGTATGCTCCAATATCCCTCCAAAGGTCATCGCTACAATGGTCATGGAAACCGTATACATCATTGAATCCAGTCCACCACGATTAAAAAGATCATCCACCATTGCATTTCCTGAATCAATGACGAAACCACTTTGTAAGGCAGCAAATGCATCAGAAAATGATCCACTTTGGATAAACACCTGGGATAATAATCCAAGCAGGATCCCCACTACTAAAGCTGGAATGGCAGGTACCTTTTTAGCCACTAAAATGATGACGATCAATGGGATCAATAACAAAAATGGTGAAATCACAAAGCTATCTTGAAGCACATTGATTGTTTGTTCAATGTCGTTGGTATTAATCTTATTTG
Source organism: Rossellomorea sp. FM04394 (assembly GCF_041889765.1). Classification (NCBI taxonomy): domain Bacteria; kingdom Bacillati; phylum Bacillota; class Bacilli; order Caryophanales; family Bacillaceae; genus Rossellomorea; species Rossellomorea sp. FM04394. Next base: position 4,399,559 of record NZ_CP168654.1, read on the forward strand.
AACCGAAATTTCTTCCAAGGACGGCATAAACGATTAGAGCAATGAGTAATCCCGGCACCGTTGTATAAAGCATATGACGAATATGTACAAATAAATTTGTATTCGTTAATCCAGAAGCAAGGTTGGTGGTATCAGAAAGCGGTGACATCTTGTCCCCAAAGTAGGCGCCGGAAATGATCGCCCCGGCAATCATGGGTGCTGGAATCCCCATACTTATACCGATTCCCATACCTGCAACTCCAATCGTCCCCATCGTTGACCATGAGCTGCCAATTGCCAATGCGACAACAGCGCATATAATCGTAATGGAAACTAAGAAAAGGGATGGTGTAATGATTTTCAAACCATAATAAATCATCGTAGCCACGATTCCTCCACCGATCCAGGCACCAATCGTCAGTCCGACGAGCATGATGATGACTACAGCCGGCAGGGCAAGACGTATTCCTTTATACATAGAATCCTCAATTTCATTCCACGTATAACCTGCTTTCCAGGCTACAATGGCTGCTACCGTCGTTCCAATGATCAGTGGAATATGCGGACCCTGCTCAAGAACGACAATCGTGACGAACATGACCACGATCATGACACTGAGCGGGATGACGGCCATCCAAAACGGCATTTCTTTTTTCATGTTTGTTCCCCCTATACCCCTTTTATTTTTTGACAGTTCTAAATAGTCGTTAAATAGACGCTATTAAAATAATGATATACGGAGAAACAAAGTGAGTCAATTTAATTTTTGTTACCGCTTACACACCCGGTATTCTTCTAGTCGTTTTAAAGATTACAATCCATTTTCCTTGAGGAGTAAACAAAAAAGGAAACCCCGACACACCATTATGCCGAGGTTTCCTTGCAATATTATTGTATAGTATGGTCACCTTAGGCATGAGTTTACTAGTGTTAGAGTATTTATGTAGAAACTTTCCGCCAGATTGCTTTATTTGGGGTTCTTCACCTGCCCGCCCCCTTTACCCTTAGCACTGCCTATTTTGACGTAACATATAGCTTCTGAGCGTCCTCGAAGTGATATATGTAACAATTACTTTATTCTACTTCCCATGAAGGTTAACATATAGTAGAAGAGGGGCCCGATTAAGCGGGCCCCTCTTCTCGTTCTTTACTCAAACTTTACCTTGAGCTGTTCTATTCCAAATAACAATAACAACGATGAGAAGTAATACACAAATACCTACAAATACAGCAATCAATAAAGATAGGGAGGAAGAAGAAGTACTTTCTTCTTCGAGATTCCTTAACTTTTCCGATCCTGATTGACTAAAAAGTTTCAGGTTTTCGGCTTTAGCTTTTATCGTATTTGTATCTTTTTCTTCACTTTGAAATATCTTTTCTTTCAAATCGTTTAATCCGTTACTTGATTCACCTTCAAACGTCAGGCTCTTTTGTTCTTCAGGAATTTCTATCTTTTGATCAGTTGATGACTGATCATGGATGAGGTCACTATTCTTTTTGAATTTATTTTCCTGATAGTCGTTAGGGATTAAGTCATTTATGTCGGTATTGGCAAGTATGGGATGGGAAAACATCATGATCATGCCGGCAACCAGAGCCAGTTGAACAAGTACTTTAACCCTCATACGCTTCCGTTCCCTCATCTTCGGTCGAATTAGAGCGTTTATCCAATAAAACCTGAGCAACAGTTAATGCAATAACAACTAAGCCTAATACAATGACCGCTTGATTGAATAAACTGTCTGACCCATATTGAATCGACATATACACGGTGGACATTGGATCCTTGAAATTAAAATTAGGCGTTGTTAATGCCAGTAACGGTGTCACAAACAGGGCGATGATTCCCACCGAAACAAACCATCCTAACAAACGATGTGTAACAAATGCGACCCGGATGAGTCCTGAACCCGCCAGTAAAAGGAGAATGGTGAAGATCGTCCACTCAACTGAACGCGATTCCACCAATGGATAGATATCCAATCCATACAGACTGATGACAAATCCAACAATCAGGTTCAGCAGGAGGAAAATCACTCCTTGAATCCAGAGAGGAGCATTTTGGAAGTAATAACTCGTATATCCGATAAGCAAACTGGATAACAAGATAATAAACAATATAACCACCGGTGGAAGAACACTTGCTTTCTTTTCTTCCGGAACATCTCCTTTTACATTAAGGGGGTTCGTCAAGAAATCATAGACATATCCATTGGATTGTCCGTCAACGAACGCATTCCCCAGAACGCTAAATACATCATCACGAATTAACTGAGTGGAAGCTACATTCGTTGCCCACTTATTATTCAGTGTATCTGCATCACTTTGAACATTCGATACATTCGATTGAAGCTCGTTGGTATAGGATACGATTGTATTTTGGCTTTCACTCACAGTATCCAGGAAGGAATGGATCGACTTGATTTCACTTCCAATTTGCTTCTGGTTCCCTACCAAATCAGGGCCAGCGGCACCTGATGCAGGTGTTGGAGCTGTTTGCTCCGGCTGTTGTATCCGAGTCAATACATTTGTTGCTTCTTGATTAATCGCATTCAGGCTCTCTGTAAGCTGTGATTGCTGGTCATCAAGGGTTTGATTGTATTCTGCCGCAAAGACGGTAAATGAGTCCTGGAGCGTATTGAGAGCATCCTCTGTATTCGGCAACCCTGCATTTAATTGTTCCCACTCCGCTTGTTCCGGCTGACTGACTTTCAGAATTTCATTTACCTCATTCTTGAGCTCTTCATCTTGAAGAACGGCCGCTTTCACTCCATTCTCCGTCAACATACCGTTAAGGGTCGCTTCATATCGATCCAGGTAAGAGTAATATTGCAGAAGATCCATAAGCTTGTAGTTATTAATCCCGCGGTAAAAATAGCCGGATAAGGTGTTTCTTCTATTTTCGGATAAAGCAGCCGAGTTCAGGATGGAACTTTCTTTGCCCTCGATTTCGGCAACGATATTCGAAACATTATCTGAGAACATCTCTAATTGGTTGATCAGAGCTTCATTCGTCTCAGTCAATGTCTTAACCTGTTCTTTCAGCTCTTGATTTTCAGTGGTAAGAGTTTCAATCTGCTTGGTCAATTCATCGATTTTATCGATTAAAGTCTGATTATCTTCGAGAAGCCTTGATACTTCTCTCAATAGCCTATCCACCTCAGCCTGAAGAGGGTTTTCCGAGCTATTATTTTTCCCTTGGAGCTGGGTTCGAACCTGTAGGATGCGATCATTGATCGTCGAAATATTTGTTACAGCTTCTGTTATAGCTTCAGGTGTTGGTTCTGTTAAATTAGTCAGTGTTTCTTTCAACGCATCGATTTCTGTTGAAATGGCCGTCAGTTCATTTATTTCCGGATCCAAATTCGGTGGTGCCGGAGGAGGATCGCTAGGTTTCCCCGGTTCGGGCTCACCTTCCTGGGAGGAAATGACGACTTGTTGAGGGACAGGATCCTCTCCTTCTTTTGGCTTCCCGGGAACCTCAGGAGGAGCAGGAGGATTGAAGATCTCCCCGTCTCCTTCAGCCAGCTTATTATTAAGTTCGAAAATACTTCCTTGCAGGTTATTTAACGTTGTAGTGTCCTGTAATTGCTGATAGAAATTCAACACTCTCTCCTGGAAGGAATAGAAGTCTTCTACTTGTCTCCCGACTTCTTCGAACCTGCGCTGCTGCAGGTCAGTAAATACCTCTTGATTTGTATCCATATTGCTATTCAACTGAGTCAAACCTGCCGTTAAGGCTTCACTTTGTTCCGAGAATAGTGATTTGGATTTTAAGTAGCGCGGCTGCTGGTTTTCAGTTGATTCATTGATCATCTGTACGGATTCAGCTTGAACATCGGCAAGTAATTGCTTTTGATTATCCTGATATTCTCTATACTGATTGACATATTCAACAAAACTGGAAAGGCTTTGTTCAAAGGATTCCAACGAGTTTTGCTGCTGCGGTGTCTGGCTATCCGCCTGCTGAATCGAGTTTTGCAGATTTGTTAGCATTGACGTCTGTTGCTGAATTTGGCCGGCCAGATCCTTTGAGCTGGGTTTGTAGAAAGATAACATCGTTTCCTGGAAAGCCTGCTCTTTTTGTAAAATTTCATCGAATTCAGCACGGATATTTTCCATGTCTGCTGATACGTAATTCCAATAAAGAGAGGACATCTTATGATTGACCCTTTTTGTGGCCTTTTCAATTTCCAGAAGGACCTTTTCCTTGTTTACTGCATTCAATTGAGCCTGGACTTTGTAATTCAAATTTGTCTTTTCAGGTCTTTCTTCATCATACGTCATGACTTTATCAGAGAAGTCGGAAGGAATATATACAACGGCATCATATTTAGAGCTCTGAAGACCATTCTCTCCTGCACTTCTGCCTACGACCGTCCACTCAAAAGTCGATTGATCTTCAAGAATCGACGTCACGTCTCCCCCAAATGCCAAAGGCTCTCCATCCACTTCTGTTCCCGCGTCTTCATTTACAATGGCAATGGCCTGAGTAGCATTTTCTTTCACTTTCAGTGGATTTTCACCGACTGAACGGAAGAATAGAAGAGGAGTGGCAAGAATCATCATGACCGCTAATAAAAGTTTAAATAGGCTTACTTTCTCTGTCATGCGTGTACTTTCCTTTCCGTTACCATAAGTGGTATTTGAATTTTTGTTTCTTTACCGTTTTCCACGTAATAGCCAAACCCTGGTTGGATTTCGGCTTCTCTTCGATCGTAGCTAAGCGTGAACAAGGTTTGTTCGGATTTCTTCATTAACACAAGAGCCTGTCGAATCTGTTTCATCTCAACTGTTAAAGCATCATAGCCCTTAGTTAATTCGCTGTTGTTCCCTGAAACAATCACGCAGAAGCCTAAATGGCTATAATTTTTCATACATTTAACGATTCTGTCTTGAAGCAATGCATCCAGATTCTGCAGGAACCTGGCATATCCATCAACAATGAGGAAGACAGGCGAGAAGGATGGAAGTGCACTTCCCTTTTGTATGGACAGGTTATATTGCTCTTCTCTTAAATTAAATAATTCTTCTACCCGGTTTAGCCACATTGAGATATGTTCTTTGTTTTCCATATAGACCACTTTTTCTTCTTTCATCAAATGGGATAATCCCCTGTCGATGGAATCGAATATCGCTATATGTTCACTATCCTGCAATAACGCTGTATTGGTTAAGACCTTCAGGACGTTCGTTTTTCCTTTTTGAGCCTGCCCCAAAACCATGCAATGCTTCGTCTTCTTGAAGTTTACATACACGGGCTTAACTAATTCTTCGTCTAAGCCCACCGGCAGTAGTCCTTCTTTTCTGCCTGAATCTGTATACTGGGTGAAATTGACCATCGTCAACTCTGTCGGAAGCATAGGCACTGGATCCGGTGACCTTGATCCCTTATACTTTTCTTTCAATAACAGAATTTCTTCTTTTAGAAGGCTCAACTGCTCATAATCGTCCTTCCCTTCGGTTGGAAGGAATACTTGAGAAAAGAAAGCTGTATCCTTCTTAACAATCGCCCTGCCAGGAATGGCTTCCGGGGTAAAAGGCAATCGCCCAAGCATCGTGTATGCCTCTGAGCTATCCATCAAATAGTGGACGATTTTTGTTTTAAGGTTATTCATTAAAGATTGTCGGACAGAATTGACGCGGGTGGCTGTAAAATACATGTACACTCCCAATGACTGTCCGTCCCTTGCAAACTGATTAATTTCCATTTCAAGTTCTTGCATCTCTTCTTTAACCAGATCAAAATTGTCGATGGTTACAAAAAGAAGCGGAAGTTTATCTTCACTGATCGTGTTATACATCTTTATTGAACTTACTTCTTTCTTTTGGAAAAGCTGTTTTCTGCGAGCTAATTCATCATCCAAAATACCAATGAATTTCTCAATCTTTCTTTCTTCATCGATGAGGAAATAGTCAGCAGTGTGCGGCAGCTGCTTTAAAGGCAGTAAGCCACCGTTTCCAAAGTCGAGAAGATAATAATGAACTTCCTCAGGTGTATACTGAGTGGCCATCCCCATCAATAAGGTAATAAGCGTTTGGGTCTTCCCATATCCCGAAGAACCAAAGACGCCTACATTCCCGTCCTCAATGACCTCGTAATGGTAAGGGGTCTGGCTCTGTTTCTCAGGTTCATCAATCATGGAAAGTAAGATCTTATTCTCCTCTCTCTGGGCAAAGGATGTACGGTACATACGATTAGGCAGAGGAGGAAGCCATGGACTGGAAAGCTTCTTCACATTCATTTGTTCCTGTAACGCTTCAATTCGATCGACAACAGCGTCAATTTCACTGATCAATTCCTTCTGATTGCTTGGATTAGTCGATACTTCCGATAAAGGAATCAATCCTAAATCCGTGACAATCGCCACTTCATCCTCGGATTCAAAGGTTTCCTCCTGATATGGAGCTCCACTCCAGGCTGATTGAAACAGGTCATATACCTCATTATTCCCCACCTGTAAATATCCTCTTCCCGTGACAGTCAACGAGGCTGCATCACCATTCTTAAGGATTTCACGACTGTCCTCCGTGTTCTGTACTTTCAGGGCGACACGGAAACGGGCATTACTCCATATCTGATTATCAATGACTCCTCCAGGCTTCTGAGTTGCCAGGATAAGGTGAACCCCCAGGCTTCGGCCAATACGGGCCGCACTTACAAGCTCTTTAATGAATTCGGGCTCTTCACTCTTAAGTTCAGCAAACTCATCTGATATCAGGAATAAATGAGGAAGAGGCTCTTCCGTTTTGCCTTGCTTGTAAAGGCGTGTGTAATCGTTAATATGATTCACTTCGTAACGATCGAATAAGCGCTGTCTACGCTTCAACTCACTCTTGATGGAAGCAAGGGCTCTCGTACTGAAGTTCTTACTTCCTTCAATATTCGTTATCGTCCCTAATAAATGTGGGATATTCTTAAATGGCTGAGCCATCCCTCCACCCTTGTAGTCGATTAATAGGAAGGCTACTTCGTGAGGATGGAAATGAACCGCCAATGAAAGAATATATGTTTGTAAAAATTCACTCTTCCCCGAACCGGTTGTTCCGGCAAGCAGTCCATGAGGTCCATGAGCCTTTTCATGTAAATTCAGCTCGACGATGTCTTCCTTTCCTTTCAAACCAACGGGAACAGCTAACGATTTAGCTGATTCCCTGGATAGCCAGTTCTCTTGAATGGGAAGCTGATCAACATCCCTTACTCGAAGCATGTCCAGAAAGGAAACACTTGAAGGGATGGAGTTTGTCATACCGATTTGATGATTAAGCGTCTTCAAGGTCCTTGCATACTGCTCATTGCCTTCATGGTAGTATTCATCGATTTCGAATGGAATCTTAACCGCTTTTTTATTCTGAATCAGAATGTCCCCTTGCTTGTCATTGATATAACGAACGAGGGTATGAATATTATCAGACAAACTCTCTTTCGCTTCTGCCGCGAAAATAACGGACATTCCCAAGTGAGAATACTCACCTTCAAGGTATTGCAGGATCACATGGTCGGAAATTAACTGATGGTTTGTAATGATAAAAACGTAATGTGGTGAAAAACGAACTTTATCTGAATCCTCTTCAATATCTCTTTCCCGAAGGACCTCGTATATGGAAGAAAGGATTTGATCCCTGGTTTTCTCGTTATAAATGAACCCTTTCGCAAATGACTGAGGTAATTGAAAGTGTGGCAGCCACTTCATCCACTCCCAATCTTCATACTCTTCCTCATGAAAAATATAGACAAATCGCACATCATGGTAACTATGAAAGAAAGCCAATTGCCCTATTAGCTGGTGAATTTCATTTTTATAGACGGATTCCTTACCGATCAGACCAATTGCCCCTTTATGAAGGTCAGCTGTTACAGGTAATTGATCAATTTCACGATAAACCATTTCTAACTTCTGGGACTCCTCTAATAACTCATCCATTTCCCGGTTTGACATATCAGAAGAATTCACTGAAATACTATAGCTCGCAGGTACTTTCCCACTTCCTAATCTAAACTGAAGGAAGTCCGGACTTTCAAGAGTCCTTTCCCAAAGACGATCGGATAGCTGCTCTGTAAGATACTTCATTCTTTCATAAGAAGGAAAGTGGAATTGCAGAACGTCTGCCTGTTTCTCGGCAAGCTCCTGGAGTTCTTTTCTCTTACTCTCTAAATAATGAGTGTAGATACGTTTCCTTCGTTCCTTGGATTTCTTTCTATTGCTCTTATCTTTAAAGAATTGAACGGTGGATGTTACTAAAGTAGTGGTAAACATCACCATGGAGATAATGATGAAAATTCCACGTGGAATCACGAGTGCTACTATGGCCATGACGATTAACATCATCAATGGTGGAAGAATGATCAACCACAGACTGCGGTTTGTATCGCTCGATTCCTGACTGGGAAAAGACAATTGAACCTTTTCATCAGGAAGATCATAAATCATTCGTGGCGTTCTACGATAATTCGGGTATTTCTTCTGCATTTCTGAGGTAGGCCGTGTAGATTCCATTAATGCAGTTTGATAGTCATCGATACTATGTATCTCGATTAAATCATCTTCTAATAGGGTAATAGTTAAAAAGGGAGAAAATACAATGTCTCCAACCTTAAGCTTTTGTTTCCCTTTGACCAGGTGTCCATTCAGATAAAGAAGAGAGGAGTCATCCCCATCCATCACCCAGTCATCATCGCCATTTTTATACCAATGGCAAGTTTGGATGGTATCCTTCCCCTTATAATGAATAGTTGCATCTGATTGTTCAGTCGATATACAGATTTCTTCTTTATGACCGACATAATAGATGGTAGACTTTGTCGGAAATGGCGTGATCACCATGTGTATTTCCTTATCACCGGCAAGCAGTGATACTTTGCGGCCAGGTTCAAGAATCCTTGCCTCTTTCCCGTCCTGATGAAGTCTGAAAGCATCGGCGGAATGCTCTACCAGAATGGACATAGCAGACGGAGGCAACGACAAAATCGTGATTGTATCTTCCAGTCGTGGACCTACAGTGATTTTTTTATTTTCATCCTCAATCATCATCGACTGATAGTAGTGATCGTGAAAAATCCATAGGGCATACATATGCTCACCCCCCAGTTAGTTTGTTAGTCAGGATTCTTTTTTATCATCAGCTTTAGCCGGAGGCGTGGAATTCTCTCCATCATTAGCAGCCGGTTTTTGTTCAGGTGTGTTTTTCTCTTCAGTCTGTTGCGGTTCTTCCGTCGTTTCCGTCGTTTCTGCCGGCTGTGATTGCTGCTCTTCTTGCAGAGCCTTCATTTCTTCTTCGTATTCGGCTATTTCACTTTCGATCTCATCTAATTCCTGCTGTCTTTCCTCGCTATCAAGATCTCCGTCAGCCTTGACCTGCTCGCGATACTTAAGAAGCCCAAACAGAATTAAATCCCTGTCCTCCAAGAACCTTGCTGTTTCCAATGCCTCCTTAGCCTTTCCTCTTCCGATATTAATCCAGTACTCATAATAAAGAGGGTCTGATTGAAGAGAGACGGTGTTGCGTACATTCTCTTTTTGGTCTTCCGTTAATGATTCGTTAATAATATAGGAGAGTGCCAGTTGATACTGAGTGACCTTCGGGATTTCATCGATCTCATAAGGCTGAAGTTCTGTTACCACATCACTATACTTATTAAGGAGAAAACTCTCTTGGGCCGCTACAACCCTTTCCTGCTTTGGAAACATAAAGAAAAGAGAATAAATAGAATAAATAAGTGCTGGTATCAAGAGTAATGACACTCCCAGCAGTACATACCGGTTTAGTTTCCACTTCTTCTTACTGACAGTCATGAGGAGGGAATCGGACTTTTTGGCTTCTTTTATAGAGCGGTTTAACACTTCTCCGACATCTTCAATGCTTTCGGCTTCTAAGATATCTTTAGTCATTGGCGACAATTTTAACGTCTCACTGAACTTAATGTAATCATCAAAAGTATATTGGCGATCCACAATAGCTGCGACCATGGCTTTTGTCTGCTTTAACAACAGATCCGCATCTTTTTCGTATGGTGGCAGGCTCTCCTTTACACCATAATGGATAAAGTGTGGAGTCAGTCCTTGGTCAAACACAATATTGTCCGGGCAAATTATGAGATGCAGGCGTGACAAGGTATGATTTCGTACATTTTGTACCAGTTGATAGGCAGACATCAACCGTTCCTTCTCATTCGCCTTTAATTGGGGATAAAAAGAGAAGGAGTCAGGTATGGTATTCACGATGCGTAATTCATCATTTTCCATCGTGATTTCTTTTTGTATGGCCGGGTTAATGTTCTTCAGAAAGTGAATTTCCGCTATTTCGTCCAACTTGATCTTTTCTTTTTGAAAAATCAAAGTCATTCTATTTTCTTTTCTATGTACAACGGCTTCCAGCTTTCCTTGTAGGTATGATCCACTCTTTTGTGACATTCTATTGGTCTCCTTTATAAAATTTCAATTCGATCTCCAGAATGAATTCCTGCATCTATCAACCGTGTGTGACCAGGAATCACTTGTCTTTTATTCACAATCCGAATCCAATAGCCTTCCCTCGGCTCAGCTGTAAGCTTCCGGGATTGCCACACAAGATCAATCAGTTTTTTTACAGTATGATAGTTTGATAACCTAAGATCAAAGCACTTCTCATCATATCGCTCTAAATCAATGGTGATTTCAATATACATTGTCAGGGTTCACCTCATAAGGAAGGAGCGCCACATAATGATAAGCGCTCCTTCAAGTTTAAAATGGACGGGGATAAACTTATCCACGAATTTGATTGGCAATTTGGGCATCTGCATCTTCAAGAGACTTAGCCGTGCTAGTCAATTGAACTGAAATGTCTTCAAGCAGCTGCTGCATTTGCAGGAATGAAGGACGCAGTGTTTGATATTGCTCAGCAAACGCACGGCTTGATTCCCCTTCCCACATACCTTCCAATTCTGAAATCATATTATCCAGGCGTGAGATTTGTTCTCCTACCTGGCTGCTTTCGCCAGTGTAACGGTTAGACATACTAATCAATTCAGCTGGGGTAACACGAATAATTCCTGACATGTAATTCCTCTCCCTTAAATGAAATTGTTGGTGGTAATCATCTATATCAAATCAGAGTACCCAAATAAGAAACAAACCTATGACATTATGTAACTCTTTAATTGAAAGTATAAAGTTTTTCCTTTTATACTAACGTCTACATACTTCCAATATCATACTATTATAAACATACATATAAACACAATTTTTACCGAGAAAAGGAAACTTTATAACTACAGGAATAATCATTTTCAGGTCATTGGATTCATTCTCCACTTTCACTTTTTAGGGAAATAGTATGAATGAGAAAGCTGAATTCAGTCCATTTAAAGTAGAATCCTGTTACTAAAAACAGATATTAGTTACAAGTACTTACTATATATCCTTATTTTTACTTTTATAAACCATTTTTAATAATGATTGGATTATAATGTCATGTTATGAAAGGTGCATTTGTTCATTCAAAGAAACTTACTCCTGTTATACAGGAATAAGTTTCTATAATGAATGATACTACAATAATATCTGTCCATTATTTCATTTTTTAAAGCTCTTCCACACTTTGCTTCTGTTCATTTAGCTCATACGTTACATCATACTGCTCTGCAAGAAGCTTCATGTCCGAATGATAAGCTTCCACCAGCTTGTAGTACTCCTCGATTTTAGCATTGGAATCATTGATCAGGGCTTCATCCTGATTTTCAATCGCCTTTTTTTCGAGAAGGAGTGCATCATAAAAGGTCTGAGTCGCTGTCACGATCCGCTCCGTCATTTCTACAAGCTCAGGGATCTCCGCCTCAATGCCCTTCGCTTCTTCCAGGGCTTTCCCGTAAGCTGGAATGGTGTTGCTGGTCAACTCATTGTAGACGGTTGAATCATCCGTATAGTTGACTCCGGAAACAGAAGCCAGTGACTGGAATGCGACTACTTCGTATTCAGCCACCTTATAGATATCTTCGTTGATGAATTGAAGAATTGCCTTTTGCTTATCGGCGTCCGTCATCCCTTCACTATCCGGGCCATCATTCATCAGTTCCACCTTCTCATTATCTTTCTTATCGCTGCCGGTCTCTCCGGAATCCACTTCCTGTCCCTTATTAATCGAGATCTGCACTTCCCCACATCCACTTAACAATACCACTGTGATCACAGATAACCCTAGAAGCTTCTTCATGATTTAATTCCTTTCTTACGCAATTTGGCGAATTGCTTTTAGAGCTTAAATACCCATTTTTTGTTAAAATAATCTAAATACTTCTAAATAAAACAGTTCCTTTCTTCAGTCATATGGAAAACATATTCAATTTCCTATACAATTTATGTAAACAGCAATATTGTGTGGTGACGAAATTGAAATTATTACTAATCGAAGATGACACAACCCTATTTAACGAAATCAAAGAGAGGCTTTCCCAGTGGTCCTATGACGTATATGGAATCATGGATTTCAATCACGTGATGCAGGAGTTCACCACAGTGAAACCGGATCTTGTGATCATTGATATCCAATTACCCAAATTCGATGGATTTCACTGGTGCCGGATGATCCGTACTCATTCAAATGTGCCGATCCTGTTCCTATCCTCCCGCGATCACCCGACGGATATGGTCATGTCCATGCAGCTTGGGGCAGACGACTTCATCCAGAAACCCTTTCATTTCGATGTACTGATTGCCAAGGTTCAGGCGACATTGCGGAGGGTGTATAACTACAATACAGAGCAGATAAGCATCAAGACCTGGTGCGGGGCAACCGTTGATTTTGAACGTAACACCGTATCCAATGAACAGGGGTCCATTGAATTGACAAAGAATGAAATGTATATATTAAAACTTCTAATAGATCAGAAGAATAAAATCGTCAGCAGGGATGCATTGATGAACAGCCTCTGGGATGACAAACGATTCATCAGCGATAACACATTGACCGTCAATGTGAACCGCCTAAGGAAGCGCCTTGAAGAAATAGGACTCGGCCGCTTCATTGAAACGAAGGTCGGGCAGGGGTATCTGGCCATTGAAGAGGATTCGCCATGATCCGTGCATACTTATGGGAACGGAAAGGCTGGATTTTGTTCGTTCTTGGACTCCACCTGTTATGGATCTTTATCGCCTATATCGATTCGGCCATCCCGTTACAACCGATCATGTATATGGTCTTTCTGTCGCTGCTCTTTTTCACTGTTTTTGTGTTCATCCGGTATCAGAAGGAAACCCGATTCTTCCAGCGTCTGAAAGAATGGGATCATAACCTCAACATTACGGGGGTGGATGCACCGGATACTCCATTTCAAGAAATCGTTTCGAATAGCCTATCAGAGCAGGCAAACCTTTTGAGAAAGACAGCATCTGAGAATCGAATGATGCTCGAACAGGAAAAGGACGACCTTATGTCCTGGATCCATGAAGTCAAAACCCCGCTGACGGCGATGCATTTGATGATTGAACGTATGAAAGACGAACCTTTAAAGTCTCATCTACAATTTGAGTGGCTGCGCATCCACCTTTTGTTGGATCAGCAGCTACACCAGAAGCGTATGACTTTTATCGAGAATGATTTATACATTGAGAACACCGATCTCGAGTCTGTCATCTTTAAGGAAATCAAAACCTTGCAATCCTGGTGTATTCAGAAGGGGATCGGATTTGACATTCAACTCGAGGTCACAAACGTGCTTAGCGATGCAAAGTGGCTGGCTTTTATGATCAGGCAGCTTTTGACCAACGCCGTTAAATACAGTTCTAAAACGGACATTGCCATATCTAGTGCATTAAGAGATGGTAAAGTGACTCTCACCATTCAAGATTTCGGCAGGGGGATCGACTCCAGGGACCTGCCTAGGATCTTTGAAAAAGGATTTACTTCGACCACAGACCACAATGATCACGCTTCTACCGGAATGGGATTATATTTAACCAAAAGAGTTTCAGAACCTTTACTGATTTCTATAGATGTTACATCTAAACGAGGCGAAGGGACCCGGGTCACCCTCACCTTCCCCCAGAAGAATGATTTCGTCCAACTTACAGGCGTGTGACAAAAATGTCACATGCTTTTCTGTTTTGTTCGAACAATAAAAGGAAAAGAAACTTCCTGCTTTTTATAATAAGGGTATCAAATCAAAGGAGTTTTTCACGATGACGATATTAGAAGCAACAAAACTTCATAAAAGTTACGGCAATAAATTCAATAAACAGGAAGTCTTAAAAGGAATCGACCTGTCGATCCAAAAAGGAGAATTCGTGAGTATCATGGGGGCATCGGGTTCCGGTAAGACCACTCTCTTAAATGTCCTATCCTCCATCGACAAAGTGAGTGAGGGTTCGATAAAGATTGAGAACAATGAAATGACGATGATGAAGGAAAAGCAGCTCGCACAGTTCCGAAAGAATCACCTCGGCTTTATCTTTCAGGATTACAATCTGCTCGATACGTTAACGGTGAAAGAAAATATCCTTCTGCCATTGTCCATCACAAAGACACCCAAAAAGGATGCCGATCAGAAATTCAATGACCTTGCTTCAGAGCTTGGGATTCTTGAATTGAAAGATAAGTACCCGAACGAAATTTCAGGCGGACAAAAACAACGTACATCAGCAGCCCGGGCATTCATCCATGAACCAAGCATCATTTTCGCTGACGAGCCAACAGGTGCCCTTGACTCAAAGTCGGCCTCTGATCTCTTAAATAAGCTTAGTGAGTTAAATCAAAAGCTGAAAGCGACGATCGTCATGGTGACACATGATCCCGTGGCAGCAAGCTACTGCAGCCGGGTGATTTTCATCAAAGACGGGCAAATTTATACTCAATTAAATAAAGGCGAACAGGAAAGACAGCACTTCTTCAAGGACATCATGAAAACCCAAGGGGTGCTTGGCGGGGTACAGAATGAACATTAATACGCTCATCTTCAGAAATCTGAAGAAGAACCTCAAGAATTATTACCTTTATGTATTCGCCCTGGTCTTTAGTGTCGCGCTGTATTTTGCCTTTGTCACTTTGCAGTATGATCCATCCATGGATGCAACGAAAGGATCCATCAAAGGCGGCGCAGCTGTTCGTGCCGCTTCCGTTTTACTTGTCGCGATCGTCTCTATTTTTCTTTTATATGCGAATACGCTCTTTATTAAAAGAAGAAGTAAAGAAATCGGGTTATTTCAATTAATCGGCATGACAAAAAATAAAATCTTTCGTATTTTGACGGTGGAGAACTTCATCCTTTATTTCGGATCATTGATACTCGGAATCTTGATCGGATTCTCCTTCTCGAAATTGATCATCATGATTTTATTCAAACTAACCGGAGTCGAGGCAATCGCCACACTCCACTTCTCAAGCCATGCACTTATCCAGACCATCCTTGTTTTCTGTGCGATCTACCTGCTGATCATGCTGATGAACTTTGTCTTTATTAAAAGGCAAAGTATCTTATCACTGTTCAGGGTACGTTCATCGACGGAAACCAAAGTGAAAAAGATGTCCAAGTTCGAGATCATCATCGGGATCCTCGGGATCATCCTGATTGCCTCGGGGTACTATGTGTCTTCCAAATTATTTGGCGGGGACTTCACGACCATGCCTCAGCTGTTTGGAGCCATGCTCTTCATCCTTGGCTCGGTCATAATCGGGACCTACCTGTTTTATAAAGGATCCGTTAGCTTTATTTTTAACGTGATACGAAAGAAGAAAGATGGCTATCTGAATATCAACGAAGTCCTGTCCCTTTCATCCATCATGTTCCGGATGAAATCGAACGCTTTATTGCTGACAATCATCACGACGGTGTCGGCACTGGCTATAGCATTATTGTCCCTGAGCTATATCGGCTATTATTCGGCTGAAAAAACAGCTCAAAATAATGTTCCAACCGATTTTTCATTTACAAATACAGATGACTTCCAGCACTTTAAAGATGCCCTACTGGACAATGGCATCGAATTCAAGAAGGAAGAAATTGAAGTCATTGAAGTATTGGTCAACCTGAAAGGCATTACAGACTCTGAATTTGGAGAACTGAATGGTTCATTGGATGCCATGCAGAACTCGGTCATCAGCGAGAAAGACGTTGAAGGAGTCGATGTAAAAGAGGACGAAACAGTCTTCACAGGATATAGCGACTTACTTCAAAAGGTCATTCCATTGCATGATTCAGGAATGACGGAGCTGAAAGGAAAAACAGAGGTCACCAAGCTCAAGTACTTGGGAATGCGGGATGACTACCCGATTTCATGGTATTTTACAGCAGGGGGATCACCGGTTGTGATCGTAGATGACAATGTATTCAAACGCTTGAAGAATGATCTAGATCCTGCAATACAGAAGGAATCCTCCCTCTACATCGGGGTGACGATTGAACAAGAAAAAGATATCTTGAAAGCAAATGACCTCTTTCATGAATTAAAACTCGACGAAGGATGGGCTAACGATTCACAGTATGATATGAAAGCCGAACAGAAACAAAATATCGGACTCATCATGTTCATCGTCGGGTTCCTGGGTCTCACCTTCCTGATCACATCCGGATGCATCCTGTACTTTAAGCAAATGGACGAAAGTGAGGATGAGAAACCGAACTATACGATTTTAAGAAAACTGGGCTTCACTCAGGGGGACTTGTTGAGAGGCATTCAAGCCAAGCAGCTTTTCAGCTTCGGAATCCCTCTCCTAATCGGTCTCCTTCACAGTTACTTCGCGGTTCAATCCGGGTGGTTCCTGTTCGGTGCCGAAGTATGGACTCCGATGATCATCGTGATGGGTTTATATACGGTGTTATACTCGATCTTTGGTCTATTATCGGTCCTGTATTATAAAAAAGTGATAAAAGCATCGCTGTAATGGAAAGAGCCATCCCTTGGTATGACACCGGGATGGCTCTTTTATGTAGTTCAACGTTACTTCCTTTTCTGGCTTTTCATCTTATTCATTTCAAGCTCGGCAGCATATTCTTCTTGGGATTTCCCTTGTTTGAAGCTTTCAGATTGAATCTTTTTTAGTTTGTTATCATTTTGATTTGGCATGTCCACACCTCCTGTCTTCAGGGTTATTATGGACATGCACGCGAAATTTATTCTTCACTTCCATCTTGATATGTTGATTTATTGAAAGACCACTTTTACTAGAAGGGAGGGATGTTATTTCACTAAATCCGTTTCTTTTACTCTATCCAATACCCCAACGATCTCCCTTACTAATTTATCGCCCGTTGCTTGCTGAGCTTCCAACCACTCAATACCGTTTTTACTCACCATTCTTAACGTCCAATTATAAGAGGGGGATGATAGGACATGAACACCTTCAATATTCCATTCAAGTTTATTTCTATAGAACATCATTAATCGATTCGTATGAATCTTTCTTTGTATTGATCTATTAAACTGCTTAACTAGTAAATGATCCGTTTCAACATTGTTATTTATCGATATCTGACTAAGATTAGATAAAGCTCGACGTTCACAGTACATATGATAATCACTTGGAATTATATACAGGGGATCATTTAATCGAACAGATCGATCTTCGATACCCATCAGCATCCGGGGAAGAATGATTTGTTTCATTGTATAGTCGGGTGACGGGTGCTGAATCACCTTATAGCTCATTTCATTTTCTTTCAGGCATTCAATGACCCGGTCATCACTAAAATAAAAAATACTTTGCTCCTGATGATCTGTTACGATTTCCGCAACCAAATTGCTTCTTGCCAGAACCCACATGGCTTCGATAAATTGATCCTCGAATTTTAATTCTCCTTGGATATAATCCACCAGCCCCATCTTATTGAGCTTTTTGAACATCTTTTCCCATTCTTTTTCCAGTTCATCCTCTTGATAATGAGGAAATGGATTTGTTATTCCTATCAGTACTTTCCCGCCTAACATCTTTACCAGTAAATATAAGTCCTTGCTGGTCACTATCCAATTAGACAATTTTAATCCCCCTTTATAAACCTATGTCTTAACCGAATTTCCTCGATGTTTTCGGTTTTCCGAAATCAGGATAACTCTTTATAACTTTTTCGTAGTTGTTTTTAATGAAAATAAAGCGATGGATATAAGTTGATAAATAAGCTGTTACAATGGATATGACAGAGTAAGCTGTGATCATAGCAATCATATAGGCAGAATCAGTAACCAGATACGACATCAGAAATTGTGCAATAATATATCCAAAACTTGAAGCGGCTACTATTAAAGATACATTAAACTTTGATTCTCCCTTTTGAAGTTTAATATACGCACCTGAATATAGCATTTTTACGTTAATAATTTGTATTGAAGCCAGGAGCAAAATCATCAATAGTATCCCAATTACAAAGTAACTGCTACCTTCAACGCCAATATGCCTATATAAGAACTTCTGAATAACCATAAAATACACAAACGTATTTACAATTCCAAAGACACCAAGGTACAAGTAATAAGACTTTTCAAATTTATAAGGGGCTATTATATAAAAAAGAGCCCAAAGATGGATACATATAATCGGAATAAGAGCGGCCCAGAATAGAGGGGCAAAAAAGGGAATACTCAGGAGCGGCAATAAGCCTACAAAGTCCATGCAAATTAATAAAAATCCGATGACGTTTCTTCTGTTTTCTCTGGGGAACTGCAAATTCTGCAGGTAAAAGGTTGAGACTTCACAATGTTTTTTCATCGATGTTCCTTTTAACCTGTTTTTTTATTTTCATGAATATATGATATGACCTTATTAATATCTTTCGTATAATATAAAACCTGGTTGATATCGTACATTACTTTATGTTCAACGATAAGGTACTCATCGGGATGGATGTTGTTAAAGAACTTTTTCCACTTGTTCCTCTTCTCCATCTTTTTTGTTTCTTCATCTAATTTTACAGAGTCAAAATTGTAGACGGCGTAACTCGGTACTTCAATATTAGTGTCCGGAAATCTATTCTGTAACTCCTCGATCATTTCTTTTTGAGGTTCAATCTCTGTCACTACCACAACGTTTTCTTCTGTTGCATCCAAGATCTTGTTTGATTGATAGTCATATTCTTTATCACTCATTTCTTTTTCTGTGAAAATGGCGATACAATATTTGTTTTCATCTTTTTTCTTTTTCAGGAACATATTCCTCATCCTCCCTATGCATTTCTTCTTAGCTTTTTAGGTAATCCAAATTCAGGATAAATCTTCTTTACCTTTTCAATGTTTCTTTTTATAAAGAAATATTTGTGAATACTCGTTGAAAAGAAAGCTGTAGCTATAGAGAGTAATGAAAAAACCCCTATAATGATAAGTGTTTTCACCGACTCAACAAAAAAGGAAGATAGTATAAACTGTGCTAATACGTAGCCTATACCTGAGGCAGCAGCTATTGGCGAAAGATTAAACGTCTTTTCTCCTTTTTGAAGTCGTGAGTATGTACCTGAATATAGTGAACGTATGTTAATCCAATTCAAGACTACAAGTAGAGAAACACAGATGACCAACCCCATGAATGCAGGTACTATTCCTTCAACTTGAAAAGCATTATAAATAAGTTTTTGAATGACTAAAAAGTATACAAAAGTATTAATCACACCATATACTCCGAAAAAAAGGTAGTATGACTGTTCAAATTTATATGGGGCAATAAGTATTGGAATAGCCCATAAGTGTATGAGGATGACTGGAATGATTCCTGACCAGAATATCAAGGGAATCATTGGTTCACCTAATAGAAAAATGACACCGATGATATCCAAAAATATAAGAAAGAAAACAATTATATTCCCCCTATTTTCTTTGGGATTCTGAAATCTTAAATAAGATAATGTAATCTCATCTATTTTAGCTTTCTTCAAATAAACACACCTCTTTTTAACATAAGACCAATCATACTGAATTCATTGAGTTTAAAACCAAGATCCAACTTTATCAATGATACTTGTGGTCCCTTTTTTAATCGCATCTCCAATTGAATCACCCTCGCCATCACCATCAACATCCATAAATTTAACGTCTGAAAGAGCTGTCGTTACTAGAATCCCTACTCCAGCACCCACTACTGCTCCGACGGCAACCCCCACAGGGCCACCAAATGCTACACCTGCCATGGCTCCAAATTTGGCACCTGCCATGGCAGATGCTGCAATAGATGCACCTGCTATTGCTACATCTCCAGTAACATTTCCAGCAATTTCACTCCCGGACTGTTTATGCTGCACCCCGTGAACGATATCACCAACAACAGTTGTTCCCACGCCTATGTATCCAATTTTGTTTCCAGCCCACTTAAATGACTCTTTGACACTGGTCATGGGATCCACTAGTTTATAGAGCTTTGTATAGTTTGTCGCATTCGTACCTGAATATCTTTTTCTATTAATTTTGTATAGTTCCGGCTTATCTACCTTTAACCTCACTCTATCCTTACCTTGTGCGGTAGTATAACTGCTTTTCGTCACACCAAAACCTTTTCGGGCAAGGTTCACACCCTTCGCAGCCCCATACCCGGCAGCAGTCGCAATCCCCAAATTCGTCGCTGCATTAATAGGCTGCTCCCGCCACTGATCAAAGTTGATTCCCAACGTTGGTGTAGGGTCCCATTCAGGCTGCAGTCCATTCACGGTATCTGCCGCTTCCACGCCGTTTTCGACAAATCGGGGATTGTTGGTCAGCTCGAAATAAGGGTTTGTCGACCCGCTCTCAGCCTTATATTGAGGGTTGTAACAGCTATTGGGCTGATACGTATCGATTGAGATTTTCCCGTTGGAGAAGAGACCTTGAATCTGGTGAATGTATTGGTTCATCGTGTGGACATCCTGTTGGATTGGCTCTAGCTTAGCAGACTGACTTTGATCAAACTGGTGGAGTTTTTCGACGGTTTGATCTTTTTGCCGCTTCGCAACGTGAACCTGTTGAAGGAAAGAATCGTCCTGTATTCTTGGTAATGAGACGATATCCTGAACACTTTGAATCGTTTCATTGGACTCACTTGTTAAGTCCATGACAACATCCCTGCCCCGATTTAATCCATTTTCCACATCGTGCTGCAAAAAGTTTTCCTGTATATATCCATTTTGGGCTGGCTCCAACCCTTGTAGTTCATTTTTAATGGCTTTCAGTGTCGATTCATATGTTGTCGCCATTTGCTGATAGAACTCCAGGAAGGATTGATGGGAATCCTGGTAGAAAGCCCGTATCGATTGCCCCGCTTTTCCTTTGAAAGAGGCATCTTGAGAAATAAAGTCATTTATGGCTGATTCGATTTCAATCATCTGTTCTTTTTGCTGGTTTACCTTTCGAAGGACTTGTTCTAATCCTGACTCCAAAGACATGACATCCAGTGTTTTCATCCCGATTTCTCCCCTTACCTGGCTTTGATATGTGAAGACAGTTCCTGGTCGGCATCCGCCATATCCTGGACAGCCTGTCGTGTCAATCCTTCATTTCGGATAAGCAGTTCTTTATAACTCTGTACCATTTGTTCCATGCTCTGGTTCAACTCGTTCAATTTTGTTACTACTTCCAAGTGATTTTCAAGACCAATGTTACTAGGTACATTCGGTTGAAGAGACTCTGCAGTGGATTTCATTTTTGAAAGATGATGGTCTATCTCACCTTGTACTACCCTGATTTCATTACCCATACAAGCTACCTCCCGCTCTATTTAATCCATTAATCTATTCAGCTTTTGCTTCTGCCTCAGATTCCAATCTGTGAATGGTATGTTCAATCGCCTGGATTTCACTTCGTATGGTCTGCATCTTACTGCTCAGCATAGAGAACACTTCACTGAACTGGTTATTTTCAATATCTGTAAAGTAATGAAGCATTCCTTCAAGTCTTATTTCATCAAATGTATTTGCAAGTGTACCTTGCCAGGTGAATGCTGATAATTCAGGATTAGTGATGGATTCACGATAACTTGCAAATTCCTGTTTGTTCCCTTGAAGTTTGCTTTGACATTCCTGAAGTCTTTGAAGGTGTTCACGTTTTTCCCTCAACACCCCGTAGTAATAAAATAAAGACAAGAACCTTCACCTCACTTAAGCTCTAATACTCTGATTTATAAAATTTTTCCAATCTTTTTAACTATAACACGGATGAAATTGTGTCAGAATGATAGAATCTGTTTATTTTTAACGGGGGGTAAGTGATTCCTATTACCTATTTCATTTATTTGCTTCAATTTCCTTTGAACAATGAACCATATGAACTACTTGTTAAGTAGCACATTTTCTGTAAAATGAAACCTGTTTATTAGTGATTATTTTCCAATGAACTGAAATTTTCTTTACAAAAGCGTCTTTCAAGGCAGAGGCTGGACCGGAAGTTCGGAGCGGCAATCATCATGTTCTTGAATCAGGGAAAATCCGTTTCATGAGAGTATGTTGTTTGGAGTCTCGAGAGAAGAAGCGGGTACGTTTTATGAGTGGTATCAAAATAAATCCGTCTAGAATCGAGACGGATTTATTTTGGTGCTTCCAAATTCAATTCAGGGTGGGTTATCACCTATCCTATCGTGATTGAAGAAATCCACCCCTGGATGAGATGGGACTTCACACATTGTGCAGATGCATTCGTTCGATAAATGATTCATCGCTTACCAATAAAAAATCAGTATGAATATAATCCGTTCCAAACAAGTTTTTCAGGTCCATGTGGTTATAATGGTCTGCCTTTACCAGACTATGGTCTTCCTTATATACGTAGATCGTAAAGTACGTTTGTAGAAACAAGAGAAACGCATCCACACTGATACCCAGCTTTTCAATGTACTCGCTATTAAACTCAATAAAGCCAAGAATCGACTTACTTGTTTTGAATAAGTTGGTCATCCCTCTTAATACAAACGCTTCATATCCTTCAACGTCCCCCTTAAAAAGGACTGTTTCATATGTTTGATCACGGCAAATGGTATCAATGGTGATGGACTGGACAGGTATTTTTTCTATTAACTTATGAGAAGGCTCATAAGTGGCTGAAGAAGTACCTGACCAATGCCGATCGACAAAGAAAACCGTTTCCTCATTGTCTTTATCAGAGGCGATTGCGTTGTAGATTGTTATTTGTGACCGGTTAGGGTGAACTTCTTTGGATTGTTCAATAAACGGTATTAAGCGGCTGTTCGCTTCAACGCCTATTACCTTGGTTTCAGGTGAATATTGAATAGAGAAGATACACTCCCCATAATTCACCCCTACATCTATCACCAGGTCGGGATTCATTTCCTTGACTGCCACAGACCAGAATCGTGCGAGGCGTTTTTGGGTCACCCCATTGCTGATCAGCAGCGCCCTTCCGCGATTTTCCTCGGAATCTATATAGAGAACCGTGGAACTGGGGAGTGTTAACGTTTTAGGCAGCTTTTTTATATTCAACGTTTTGTACTTTACTAAAATGCCTACATCAATGATAAATTTCCAAGTCTTCGGATAGTTTTCCCATACCCGCATAAGAAAAGGCTTTCGAATAGCAGCATTCCACTTCATGTTTGACACCCCTTTTAAGAAACGTGGTTTACAGGTATACATTCTTAGAGGTCAGTGGAAAACCCTTTATAACGGGGCTTTCTTCATGAAATCTTTACAAAAGGAGAAAGAAATTATTTTTGACTATCCGTGATAATCTCCTTCCTTTAAAACTATATTGTGTTAATGGATATAGATTTTCATTGTCTTGGTTTGAAATTTTGCAGGGAAGAGATGATTTATTCAGCTTGAATGCCGGACCACTCAATTCAATACGAATGGAGGATTCGCATGGTAAATTTTAATTCTTTCTACGGTACCATCACCATGATCAGTGATTTCGCGACAGGACAAAATGGTGAAGGGGAAGGCTGCTATAAATTAATATCTGTTGATGACGGATCTGGTGGTTCGGTGAATTTTGTGGTGTCACCAACCACCTACTTTGTTGACCATAGAATGGTGGCCGTAGGGGACAGGGTAACCGGATATTATGACGGGAATGCACCTGTTCCCCTTATTTATCCACCCCAATACCGCGCTCTAGTTATGGTAAAAGATAACCCTTCACAAAATGTGAAGGTAGACTATTTCAACTCACAGCTGGAGAGCAGCGATGGCATGCTAAGATTAAATCTATCCCCCTACACTCAAATTGTCTTAACCAACGGACAATCTTTTTCAAAATACCCTGCCAACCGGAATCTAATTGTAATTTTTGGGCCCAGCACGATGAGTATACCTGCTCAAACCACACCTTATAGAATCATTGTGTGGTGTTAGTGAAGGATTTTCGAAAGCTTGCTTATCCCTATCAATATTGCGCGGAATCTTCATTGATTTCGCGCTTTATTTTATAGAACGGCATAATCGTTTAGTTTTTGACCACTCTACCTATCTTTTCGTTATTAAATGTGTGAGTGAACCAGTAGGTATGTCCACTCCTTATTGATTTCATTACATACGATGGTAATAAAATCATATAGAAAGGAGTAAGACATTTGAAATTAATAGAGTATTTTTCAACGTGGCTACGCCAAATGAAGGCCTTTATCCTTCGTGTAAGGGCATCATTATTCTATAAACTACTGCCCGTACGGAGCCACCCCAATAATGGAGACGAGGTAAAATATCCTGAGAAAATAGCCAACTTTTCAAAAGGGCTGCCACATAATGAACTCGGGGAAGTAGATGTTGGTGCTTATGACAAATATATTCAGATACTGAAGTCTGGCGCCCCCGATGATTTTGAAAATCTTCCACTTGCTGGCGAAAGGAAGCTGGTTGACCCCCAAGCTGCATATGCATTCGAAATGGTCGGTCCGGACAGTCACCAATTGGTCATACCGCCGGCTCCGTCCTTCAGTAGTCCAGAAATTGCTGCTGAAATGGTGGAGCTTTATTGGCAAGCCCTTACACGGGATATCCCTTTCAGCGAATATGACGAGAATCCCTTAACGATTGCAGCTGCAAATGAGCTATCTACCTTATCCGATTTTCGAGGTCCTAAAGTCGATGGTAAAGTCACCACTGGGACATTATTCCGGGACAATCTCCCGGGAGCATTGACCGGGCCGTATATTTCACAATTTCTTTGGAAAGATATCCCTTATGTGGGGACAACCATTACGCAACGCTATCAAACAACTAAGGCAGGGAAAGACTTTTTAACCGACTACAATGATTGGCTTGCCAGTCAGAATGGTTCCATACCATCAGGTCCGGATTATGATCTTACCCCTCGGTATATTCGGAATGCCCGGGATATGGCCGAATTCGTTCATAAGGACCTCTCCATTGAAAGTGGATTCGGCGCTTGTTTGATCCTGCTTGGTTATGGGACTGCTGCATGGGATAAGAATAATCCTTATCTCGATTCTGACACACAGATCGGTTTTTCCACCTTTGGAATTCCACATATATTGGATTTTGTGACAAGAGCAGCCCGTCCAGGTCTAGAAGCAGCCTGGTACCAAAAATGGCTGGTCCATCGACGGCTTCGACCTGAGGAATTCGGTGGACGTATCCACAACATGCTGATTGGTAAAGCCGATTATCCTATTCATCCCGATGTCCTCAACTCAAAGGCAGTAAGAAAAACCTATAAAAAATACGGATCCTATCTGTTACCTCAGGCTTACCCAGAGGGTTGTCCCACACACCCGTCCTATCCCGCAGGCCATGCTACATTTGTGGGGGCCATGGTGACAATGCTAAAGGCATTGTTCGACGAATCATTCGTCATTCCTGATCCTGTCGTAGCCACAAGCGACGGCCTGTCCTTGGATCGATATGAAGGACCACCACTCACTGTCGGGGGTGAATTGAACAAACTTGCCTATAATATTGCGAATGGACGGGATGCGGCAGGTGTTCACTATCGTGCCAGCGGCATCAATGGGTTCCAACTTGGAGAATCGATAGCCATTGGAATCCTTCGTGATTATAAGGCCACTTATAATGAGAAGTTCGAGGGATTCACCCTCACAAAATTTGACGGTACCACGATTAAAATCTAATAGAGTACAAAAAAACCCAAGTCGATACGGAATGCCCGACTTGGGTTTTTAACTATAATGATCATATAAAAAACATTCAGCGAATCAACTATAAGCTAACTCTTTCTCGCTTAGACCAAGCGTCTCTGCTGTTGAAGTGTGGATTTCCTTAAACAGCTCCGGATTTTCCACCAATGACACCCCATATGAAGGGATCATTTCTTTCAGTTTCGGTTCCCAATCATTCATATGCTGCGGGAAGCATTTTTCAAATAATTCAATCATAACGTGAACGGCAGTAGAAGCTCCCGGGGAAGCACCAAGTAGTGCAGCTACAGAGCCATCAGCGGCACTGACCACTTCGGTACCGAATTGAAGTGTTCCTTTCCCGCCTGCCTCAGTATCTTTGATTACTTGTACACGTTGACCGGCTACTACGATATCCCAATCCTCAAGTTTAGCGTTTGGTATGAACTCCCGTAATTCTTCCAAGCGTTTTTCATTCGATAACAATACTTGCTGGATCAGGTATTTGGTCAATGACAACTCTTTAGCACCTGCCGCGAGCATCGTAAGGACATTATTCGGTTTGACGGAACCGATCAAATCCAAATTTGAACCAGTTTTTAAAAACTTGGGAGAAAAACCGGCAAACGGTCCAAACAGTAATGATTTTTTGTTATCGATATATCGTGTATCAAGATGCGGAACGGACATTGGAGGAGCCCCCACCTTGGCTTTACCATATACTTTGGCATGATGCTGCGCCACTACTTCCGGATTGTTACATACCATGAACAATCCGCTTACCGGGAACCCTCCAATATGTTTCGATTCAGGGATACCGGTTTTTTGCAGTAAAGGAAGACTTCCGCCCCCACCCCCGATAAAGACGAATTTTGCCGTGTGATGTTCGATCTTACCGCTATCGATATTTTGCACCTTGACTTCCCATGATCCGTCACTGGTACGTTTAAGATCCTTTACACTATGCTTGTAGTTTATTTCGACATTTTGCCGCTTTAAATGGTCAAACATCATTCGTGTTAAAGCCCCGAAGTTGACGTCCGTCCCAGAATCGATTTTGGTCGCAGCTATCGGTTCATTCGATGTACGGCCCTCCATGATAAGCGGGATCCATTCCTTCAGTTTTTCGGGGTCTTCGGAAAATTCCATTCCTTGAAACAAAGGATTACTTGACAGCGCTTCCAATCGTTTTTTCAAAAACTCTACATTTTTTTCTCCTTGTACCATACTCATATGAGGTATAGGCATAATAAAGTCTTTCGGATTACCGATCAGATCGCGGTTTACAAGATACGACCAAAACTGTCTTGAAAGCTGGAACTGCTCATTGATTTTAATTGCCTTACTTATATCTACGGATCCGTCAGGTTTCTCTGACGTATAGTTAAGCTCGCACAATGCCGCATGCCCCGTACCAGCATTATTCCATTCGTTCGAGCTTTCCTCCCCTGCGTCGGCCAGTTTCTCAAACACTTTAATTTCCCAATCCGGTGCTAACTCTTTCAGCAATGATCCCAAAGTCGCGCTCATGACTCCGGCACCAATTAAAATAACGTCTGTTTTTTTCTGTATGCTGCTCATGAAAACCTTCCTTACTCTTTATATTTTCAAAAAAGAGTAAGCGCTCCTGCTCGGGTCTCACTTAAAGCAAGGCGCCACCCTGGAATTCACCTGTTCAGTTATAACCATACCATAATCTATTATAATGATTTAGGGATTAAAATATCTACCATTATCTGATAATTATATACTATTTAGAGCTTTTAAAAAAGTGAAAAGTCCGTTTTCAACGACGTAGAATCCTGGAGAAAGCAAAAATCGACCCTATTTTTCAGAAAGGGTCAAGAGTTTGCTCCGTGTTGCTAGTCTGCGATGTTACTTGTGATACGGTTCACCCCGATTAATCCGAAAAGCCCGATAAATCTGCTCCACCAGAATCAATCGCATCAATTGATGGGGGAAAGTCATCTTAGAAAACGATAGTGTTTCATTGGATCTCTTGATGACATCATCACTCAATCCAAGTGATCCACCGATGACAAATGCCACTTTGCTTTTCCCGTACGTAGCAAGCTTGTCCAGATTATCGGCAAGTTCTTCTGATGAACGCATTTTCCCTTGGATGGCCAGGGCAATGACGTGATGATCAGGGGAGATCTTAGCTAAGATCCGTTCACCTTCTTTATTCTTCACTTGCTCCATTTCAGATTCACTCAACACTTCAGGGGCTTTTTCGTCGGCAAGCTCCACGATTTCAATCTTTGCATAAGCACCTAAGCGCTTAACATATTCGCCGATTCCTTGCTTTAAATATTTCTCTTTTAATTTACCAACCGTTACAATGGTGATATTCACTATCCACACTCACTTTACAAACAATTTACAAACACGTTATCCACAGACTTTATCCACATATCCACAATATCAATCCACATATCGTATGGGAATATTAGTTCGCCACTATATATATTGCGTTATTCCCACAATATTCACAGGTTGTGGATAACTTTTCATCTTCAGATAGCTCCGTCAGTTGTGGCGCTACCTCATGCTCATCCACGACAATATCCATAGCTAATTCTACATGCTCTAAGCAGCAGTAAATCATGTTTTTTCCTCCTATACTTAATTCAAAATATAGTCTCTAAACTTATCCACAATTATCATATCATGTAAAGAAAAAGCAGGAAAGGGCGCTTGGCCTTCCTGCTTTTCGCTTATCCGCATTCTATAATCTGGATTCGTCGGTAAGTTTCATGGTTACTTCTTTCTTTTCACCGTTTCGATAGAGCGTGACTTTCATCTGATCGTTTACGTCTTTTTTGTTATAAAGATGCTTTCTTAACTCAATGACATTTTCAATTTTCTCTCCGTCCAGTTCCGTAATCACATCCAGCTCCTGTAAGCCTGCCTGGGCAGCTGGAGAATTTGGAACGGTTTGTCTGATCATGACCCCATAGTTAATTTCTTTCGGAAGCTTCAATGTTTCCTGCTGGTGATAGGCAGAAATTTTATTCACATCCTCCAGTGTCACACCCATTGCAGGACGCTTGACTTCACCGTACTGCTCAAGATCTTCAATGATCGGCTGAGCATAGTTGATCGGGATGGCAAGTCCGATCCCCTCTACTGCACTCTGTGCGATTTTCATGGAGTTGATTCCGATCAGCTGACCGGAAATATTAATGAGAGCTCCACCACTGTTCCCCGGGTTGATGGCTGCATCGGTTTGGAGAACTTCTGCATTCCAGTCTTCCATTCCATCCTGGTTAATATCGACCGGGATCGTTCTCTCAACACCCGAGACAACCCCCTGTGTAACAGAACCTGAAAATTGCAGTCCCAATGGGTTACCTATCGCAATGACAGGCTCACCCGCTTTTAGCTTATCTGAATTACCAAACTCAGCAATGTCATCTTTCTTGATTTTGCTTCCATCAATTTCGATTACAGCCAGGTCTGTCCAAATATCCGCACCACGCATTTCAGCCGGTACCTTGGTCCCGTCTGCAAGAGTCACCTCAAGCTGATCTGCGCCTTCTACCACGTGATTATTGGTAACGATATATACCTTATTTCCTTCTTTTTTATACATGACCCCGGATCCTGTACCTGCCTGCTGATCCTGGGTTTGTCCTTCACCCTGTCCCCAGAAGCTTTGAGATTGGATATTCGTGATTCCTACAACAGAATCTCCAGCTTTCTCTACAGCTTTCGTCACATCCGTGGTGACATCGACGGAAACATTTTGGGTTGCTCCATTATGATAAGCTTCATCCGTTTCTTTCAGGTCTTCGTCGGGTTGAATTGAATAGGGTAAGATGTCAAAGTTCGTTAACTGAGGAATCGCTACAATGACCAGGATAGCCCCAAGTATCACTCCCAATAAACCAGCGAGGAACATTCCTCCGTGATTGCCCTTTTGCCTGCTCCTGCTTTCAGAGTTATGATCCGAATCATAGTATCCCATATAAGTTCATCCTTTCTACGTTCCATTCCTTTTGTTATTTTATCTTTACAAGCATGATTATAGTCAGGTTAAATGAAAAAATAATGAAAAAAGGGTAAGGAATTTAAAATGTAATGGTTTATGTAATAGTGTTGCGAAGCGAGTAGTGGTCGATTTCCTTTATAGGCACTCTTTACATGGTACTTGGCAGACCTGAGGTCAAAAATAAACAACCTTTTTTTAAAAAGAGCTATACAAAAAAGGTGAAGACAGCAGCCCTCACCTTTTTCATACCTTCAAAAGAAAAATCGTAAACATTTGAATCGGTTTAAATCGCAACTAAAGGTGTTGGTACTTTAGGGTCCGTATCAAATAAATCAATTTGTTCTCCCACTACTATTCCTTTTGACTCGAGTGTCTGGGTGACACTCATCCTTGCCAGGTCTTTCATATTATTATCGAGGCTGAGATGGGCTAAATAAATCCCTTTGGTTCTATCACCCATCACTTCACTCATGGCAATGGCAGCATCCTCATTGGATACATGGCCATAATCACTCAGGATCCGACGCTTTATATTCCATGGATACCGGCACATTCGGAGCATCCCTACATCATGATTACTCTCAAATACATACGCATCGGCATTGGAAATGATCCCTTTCATCCGATCACTTACATATCCCGTGTCGGTAACCAGGACAAGCTTTTTCTCTCCCTGGTGGAAAATATAGAACATCGGCTCTGCCGCATCATGTGAAACGCCAAAGGACTCAATGCTCAATCCTCCAAAGTGTTTGGCTGTTTCCATATCAAACGAAAACTTCTGTTCTGTATCTATCTTCCCTACCAATCCGTCCATGGCATTCCAGGTTTTATCGTTGGCATAGACCGGGAGCTTGTACTTTCTTGCTAACACGCCGATCCCCTTAATATGATCACTATGCTCATGAGTCACAAGAATACCCGATAAATCTTCTATCTTCCGGTCTATCTGACTGAACAATCCTTCCATCTGCTTACCGCTCAAGCCTGCATCGACAAGGAAGGAATGCCCTTCCGTCTCCACGAATATCGCATTTCCTGTACTGCCACTGGCAAGCACACTAAAATGCATGGTCATATCTCTCACTCCAATGTTTCTTTTTCTGGTTTAGTGACTTCAAAAATCTGTCCTTCAACAGCATTAATAAATAGGTCTTCTTTTTTGTCACCTGATTCAATGACAAAATGCCAGGTTGGTGCCAGGACCTGGGATTTTTCACGTGATAAAAAGGTGTAGTATCCCAGTTCGGGTGTTTTGATCGTACTGCCCGTGCTTATCTTATGGTTGGTCCACAAAACCTGAAGAGCTTGGAGAGAAGTAAGCAGGCTTTTCTTTTCCCCGCTTAATTCTTCTAAATTTTCAAGCATTGTTTGTTTGTAAGAGACGATCTCATTCTCTTTATTTAGACTAAGTATCACTTTACCATTTGAGTTGTTAAAAATTTGTCTTTCTTTATACATCTGATAGTAAATGATCGTTTGTTCATCTTTATTATATTTCCAGAAGCTGTATTTTTCACCGTTAACGACCTGATTTTTCATAAAATCGTTTAATTCATCAGGAGAAAACTTTTCACTTATGGGAAATGGTTCTTCTAAGGTTGAATGAATGGTATTATCCGTGACGACACTGACATCTTGATTTTTTAACTTTTCGATTTCCTTCTCAGAAAACGTTTTTGTTTTTGCACTAATATAGGCTTCTTTTATGGGATCCTTTGATAGATTTTTTGGGTAATCAATTTTATCAGTCTTTAATTGTTCTTCAAAGGATACTTGGCTCAACGTTTCCGGATTGCTCTCAGAAACTTTGTTAATGAACAGTGACATTAAAAAGATGTCTAAAATAAGAAAGACAATAATAAAAATGCTTTTCGTTTTACTCCAGTCCAATTCCAAGCCCCTCCTGTTCTTCCAAAGGTAGGCGTAACCAATTACCATCGTATTTATAATACCAGGAAGGTTCAAATACAAGGAATTTTCTGTTTGATTCATTCGAATCTCTTGTCATCTTATATCCGACAATGACATCTTCTACATACTCAAGATTGATCGTATCTTCCTTTGCCAAAAGATATAAAACGGTGGATCCTGCGGGCAATCTAACTTCATTTACACCATCTTCAATCCCCAGAACATAATCTAATTTAAAGTACGGACGATTGTACTCGTTAATCGACTCCTGACCCATGATTTGAGAAATTTCAGCCATCCCATTTTCATTAAAAACAGGATAATTATGCACAAACAGCCGGTATACGATTTTATTCTCAAGTGGACTCATCGAGAAAAATTGATAGTCATCGGTCCAGCCCCCATGGTCATTCACAAACTCCATACTTTTTTGAAGCAGCTCCGTGGCAGATGACCCTCCATTTTTTTCTTCGGATGGATTTACATATGACAAAGTATTATGTTCTTTATTCGTTTTCAATAAACTATACACATTTGTGAATTTTTCCCCTTGCTCGGTAAATCCCTTATCTACACTATTGGGATCACTAAACAATGCTTGCACATATTCTTCGGGGGAATCAAGGTCCGAATAATATCTATAGCTGATATAGTCTTCAGGATTTTTGGGAAGAAAAATCGTTTTTTTATTATTTAATGGCTGTTCTATATATTCATCAAAATTATAAACGGCTTTTTGTACAAA
The DNA here is from genome assembly GCF_041889765.1 of Rossellomorea sp. FM04394. Taxonomy (NCBI): domain Bacteria; kingdom Bacillati; phylum Bacillota; class Bacilli; order Caryophanales; family Bacillaceae; genus Rossellomorea; species Rossellomorea sp. FM04394. Next base: position 4,432,156 of record NZ_CP168654.1, read on the forward strand.
GCGCTCTTCAAAAGCTTCTAAACTGGCACGGTCTACCCGGCTTTCATAAAATTTCTTTTCTCCTGATTCATATAAAACAAAATAGACGGAACCTGTATCTGAACCGTTATTATTTAGATCGATAATAATTCGGTTAAATGAACCGTTCAGGGTGTTTTTCTCTTCTAATTTTAACATTTGACTATAAATTGAGAGTGGAACATTGTCCGGGAAAACAATTTCGACCTTTTTCTCACCGTGTATAACAGATTTAATCTCTGTCATATTATACTCTCTTGAAAGATCTTTCAGATCGAATAGAGTCCAGCCCCTTAATTGTTCAATAACATTATCGATTTCGGTTTCATTTGAAGTACCGACTGTCCGATTTCCTGTATGATAGAAGAGTTTAAATGGTTTAATTAAAACGCTGTTAAGCTCATTCTCAGGTATCTTGTCTCCAACAGACACATCATACGCTTCATCGCTATTAATCGTATCGTACCCTGGTTGATACGTCCAAAGATTGAAGGTAAGAAATATACTGATGCATACGAGCAACGTTAGAATTATCGATTTGATTTTTTCATAGTTCATGACCAATCATCCTCTTGAGTGGAATCATATGGGAGAGTGAATGTGATGGTGGTTCCTTTTCCTTCCGTACTCGTCGCCCATACGTCGCCACCATGTGCTGAAATCATCTCTTTTGCTATGGCAAGGCCAAGTCCTGTACCACCCATTTGTCTTGTCCTGGCTTTATCGACACGGTAGAATCGCTCAAATATCTTCTCAAGATTTTCTTTTGGGATCCCCAATCCTTGGTCGGATACACTGATTTCAATGTATCCGTCCTTTTCTTGCACCTTAAATGTAATGGTTCCACCCTCAGGTGAATATTTCAAAGCGTTCGAAATGATGTTATCCAAAACCTGTGTGATTTTATCCTGGTCCACTTCCACAAACATGGCTTTGTCTGGTAAGTAGCGGTTGAAGGTCACATTCACATTCTTGGTCATTTCAAATCGATCAATGATTTTATGGAAAAAGAGGATGAAATCAACCCAATCTTTATTAAAACGATAGTCCTTACTATCCATTTTTGATAATTGAAGAAGATCGTTGACTAAACGGATCATTCTCTCCGTCTCATTTTGAGTGACATCAAGGAATTGAGGTGCGATGTTTTCGTCTTGCCATGCCCCTTCAGCCAATGCCTCTAAGTAGCTCCGCATCGTTGTGAGCGGCGTACGAAGTTCGTGGGATACGTTTGCAACAAATTCCCGTCTCTCTATATCAATTTTCTCCTGCTCCGTAATATCATGTAATACCGTAATAAGACCGTTCACAAACCCGGTCTCTTTTTGAATGATAGAGAAATTCGCCCTTAGTATATAAGGTTTTTCTTTCGTACTATAATCTAAAATGATCGAATCCTGTTCATTGGATAGATCATCAAATGTGTATTCCTCATCCAATCCCAATAAGGATACAATAGGTTGGGAAACGACTGTTTCACGTGAAACATTCAGCATATCCGCGGCAGGATCATTAATCAGAATGACCCGTCCTTTTCGATCTGTTGCAATGACACCATCCGTCATATAAGAGAGTACGGAAGAAAGCTTTCTTCGCTCACCCTCCGTCGTTGCTTGGGCTTCCTGAAGACGTTTCGTCAAGTTATTGAATGTGATTGCAAGCTGACCTATTTCATCGTATCCATAGACCTTTACTTTCCTTGAAAAGTTACCCTTTGCCATGGCAAGGGCTTGCTTTCTCATATCAGAGATCGGTCTTGTCACGGTTTGTGCCAATAACACACCCAATACTGCTGTTATGACTAAAGCAATTAATGTACCATTCGTAAAAATCTTGTTTATTTCACTCATTTGGTCATAAACCGATTCTATTTCACCGACAAGATAAATAGCACCAATGACTTCTTCATTTGAAGTGATTGGTGCCGCATACACCCAGATACGATCTTTCGTTTGATCATCAAGATAGATATCCTCATGACCCAAGCCTACAGCGAGGGCTCTTTTAACCTCTTTTTCTCCGCTGACCTGACCAACTAAACTCTGATTATTGGGATCTGAGGTGCCAATAATTTTGTTTCTATTATTAATCACTCGAATTTCGGAAATATCCGACGTTTTGCTATCATCTAATACTCTCGCGATATCCGCTTCGAGTGTGGGATCATCTTCACCGCGTTTCTTTACTATTTCTTCACGGATTGTATACTCTAATAATTCCACTCTATTTTTAATAGACGTCTGGAAATTATCGACAAGCTTTTCTTCAAGGGCCCTTACGAAATACACACCAATGATTTGCATGGCGAGAAGTATGAGCAGAACATAAATCAAAACGAATTTCAGATGGATGGAACGGGTTAAACCAACTTTCTTCATTACAGATTACTCCTGTTCAGGATTTCGTAAGTAATACCCGACTCCTCTACGTGTTACGATCCAGGTAGGGTGACTTGGGTTGTCTTCAATTTTCTCGCGAAGACGTCTGACGGTAACATCGACTGTACGTACATCTCCGTAGTAATCATACCCCCAAACAGTTTGAAGTAAATGTTCACGGGTCATCACTTGTCCAATATGCTTCGCTAAATAATGAAGAAGCTCAAACTCACGATGTGTCAGCTCAATCGTTTCCCCTCTTTTAGATACAACATACGCATCAGGATGAATGGTTAAAGAACCAACGGTAATTTCATTGTTCTCATCTTCAACATTTTGCTGTGCACCCTGCTGATGACGGCGCAGATTCGCTTTTACCCGGGCGATGAGCTCGCGGGTACTGAACGGTTTCGTCACATAATCATCGGCTCCAAGCTCTAATCCCAATACCTTGTCAATTTCCGAGTCTTTCGCTGTCAACATGATGATAGGCATTTCATACTTTTTCCTGATTTCACGGCACACTTCCATCCCATCACGATTTGGAAGCATAATATCAAGAAGGACAAGATCCGGCTTAATTTCTTCCGCCATCTTTACCGCTTCGTCCCCATCGTACGCACAGTGCACTTCATAGCCTTCTTTTTTCAAATTAAACTGTAGTATATCTGCAATCGGTTTCTCATCGTCAACGACTAAAATTTTCTTTTCCATGTCAATTGATCTCCTTTAGAAAAAAGTAATGTATCATATAAAGTTGTGATTATTATTGGATTCTTCCTTTAAATTTATCACTATCTCCATATTAATTCATCTTTAACTCTATCATAACCTTTATTTCATTTCTTTTTGACTACAATCTAAATATAACAAAGGGGACTGACAAATAAAATGATTGTGTCAGTCCCATGCTTGATTACCTATATACAATTACAGTACATCTAATGGATTGATAAGAGATCCATTTTTGTAAACTTCGATATGCAGGTGGACACCGGTCGATTCACCAGTTGTACCCATGATACCGATCTTCTGGCCTCTTTCTACCGTTTGACCAGCTGAAACAGAAATCGAGTCCAGATGAGCATAAATGGTTTTATACCCATTTCCATGATCAATGACAACTTTATTTCCGTAACCGCCATCGTCCCAACCGGCAGAAACGACTCTTCCGTTATCTACAGATTTAATGGTAGGATCACTTGGTCGCGCGATGTCGATCCCTTTGTGAATTTTCCCCCATCTTGGTCCTTGTTTAGAGGAAATGTAGCCGCCATTCGTCGGCCATGCAAAGTTTCCCGATCCCCTTGATGGAGTGGCTTTTGTTCCTTTAATGACAATATATTTCACTGGATCTTTCAGTTTCTTCTCTTCTTTTACATTTTTCTCGATGTGTGAACCGTTCACTTCTGTCGTTTCAAACGTAACGGATTTCTCGCCTTCTTGACCTTCCTGCTTCACTTTCGTATCGCCTTTATTCATGGAAGAGTCTTCTACCACTTCTTTCTCATAGGCAATCTTTTCGATCTTGTGTGCCTCTTTCTTGACAAGTACATGGACAAGGGGTTCATAAACGGTCACATTTAACTCGGAACCGACTTTAAGAGCATCATCTTTTTTCAGCTCTGAGTTTAATTCCAGCAACTTACCTGTGGTTAACTGGTGCTCTTCTGCAATCGTACCAAGAGCATCACCTTCTTGAACCTTATATTTCTTCTCTTCTAACGTACCCTTCTTAAGAAGATCCGCAGCTTCTTCAGAAGACATCATTTCTTCCGGCTCCACTTGCGTCTTCTTCATCTCTACCTTTTCTTTAAAAGAAACTTCTAATAAACGTGTTTCATTTTCTTTTAAGTCGGGTAAAGGATCTGATGAGGAATCATTTTCCTTAGCTTCTAATTCCTCTAGCTCTTCTTCAGAAACATAGTTCAGCTTAAAAGACTTTAAAGCTTCTTCAGCAGCCTTTTCGTCTTTTACATAAGCAATCGGTTTATCATTAACAACTAAAGCAAAAGCATTAGCTTCGACTGATACTGATTTATTCAGGCTTTCCATTACTTTTTGATTATTCGTCTTCGTAGCAGTAAACACATTCTCAGGTATGTATGTTACTTCTTCATTAAAATCCACCTGATAATCAGTGTACTCCTTCTTCGCTTCAGTCAGCTTCTCATCCAGGACTGATTGTACTTCCTCCTGGTTTGTAACAGCTCCTACATACTCACTACCCATGTATACATGATAGATCGTTTGCAAATCTTCATCCGATCCTGTATTCGCTGCCGCCGATGAAAATGTCAAAGTCGAAAGAGCGAGCGTAGTGATCCCTACTCTTTTTACAAATTGATTAGATCTATGTCGAATATTAAGTTTTTTATATTTTTCTAAAATGGGTGATAATTTCTCTCCAAAACTCATTGACTTGCCTCCTATAAACTAAAGCAAAAATCCCAGTTACGGTAGTTCATTAAGCCTAATTTAGTAAAATTCTATAAAATTCGTACTTTACTAATTTACCATAATTCGACGAAATCCGGGACATGGAATCAGGATTGTAATAAAACTGTATAATTAATGAGTGAACAATGAAAGCGCTTTGACTGTTTTTTGGCGTCACAGTGGGAATTGCGTGGGTCTAAAGATGGATTAGTCGTTGAAACAATCATGGTAGAATTTAGAGAAAAACGATTGTGTATTGTTACATTGGTGTTACAAAGGCAAATAAAAAAGTACTACGAGAGTCAAAGTCGTCGCAGTACTTTTTGTAAGATGGCTCAGGACGGAATCGAACCGCCGACACATGGATTTTCAGTCCATTGCTCTACCAACTGAGCTACTGAGCCATATCGTTTAAAGAACTAAATATGTAAATGGCGGTCCGGACGGGACTCGAACCCGCGACCTCCTGCGTGACAGGCAGGCATTCTAACCAACTGAACTACCGGACCAGAGTTTTTTGCTTTAGCAAAATAACTTTCATTGCCTTGCGCTAGCAAAATATTTTTCCTTGAATTGCGATAGTAAAATAACTTTCTAGCATAATATTTTAATGAAGTTACATCACTTAAACTATCAATCTCACTTCAAAAAAATAATAATGACCCATACGGGATTCGAACCCGTGTTACCGCCGTGAAAGGGCGGTGTCTTAACCGCTTGACCAATGGGCCATGTAAAGAAAAAATGGTGAGCCATGAAGGACTCGAACCTTCGACCCTCTGATTAAAAGTCAGATGCTCTACCAACTGAGCTAATGGCTCTAAGTATATATATAAACACGATTAGCAAGCTTGATCAAAGCCGCTTTCGTGACAACGAAATTAATATTATCATAGTGTGAATGTCGAGGGCAACAGTTTTTTTGTTTTTTTTGTCGAAAATTATTTCTTGGGGAATAATTATGGGGAAATGCGCTTTGTTGGGCAAGCGCATTTCCCCTGATTCGTTTAGATTAGATCAAAATTCAGTTTATAGATCCTGCCTTTGTTAGTACCAACTGGTTGTACATAAGGATTTGCAGTTTTTATTAATCTAGTTGCGAGGGAAGGCGAAGATATTAATAGAAATTCTCTTAATTGGCAGCTTGTTATCTCCTCTCCCAATAATAAGTAGTAGTCTTTTAAAGCTTCTATATGACCGTTTTTTGACCTTTTCCTGCAATTTGGACAGCTCCAATATCCAAACTCTCTTATTAGTGGGAGATGGTCACATTCTTTACAAATGACTCCGGGTAAAATATCATTTTTACTTATTTTATAGGTATCTAGTATAGAAGTGTTTAGTGGGGTATTTCCCTTATTAATTAACCTGATAGTTTTTCTAAGTTCTTTATCTGAAATTATTTGATTATGGAAGTGATTGTGGAGTTGAGTGATTTTATTGGGGAGTGAGGCTGCGTGAATTACCTTTTTGCTCAACGCTTCATTATTTGTACTTATAACCGTTTGGGGATTACTTATAACTACCAACCCATTTATGGGAATGAGAGGCAGGTTATTCTTTTGGATCCATTCTTTAAATTGATATTGTTGCCTGTTTATCTGAAGAACCGGATCAGGTAAAGCAATTTCTATACCGTTTTTTGTTTGAATGAATTGATTGAATATAGTATCGAACCTTACTGCCCCGGCTATATTTTTCACTTCCAATATTAATATATATCGATTGGTCGAAATGAGTGTGTCAATCTGGAAGAAACGACCATTCACTTTAAGGCGGATATCATGGAAAATGAAGTAGTCTTTAGGAGGCAGGTAACCCAATTGGTAGTCAATCGCTTTTTCACCATTGTAGCCTGCTTGAATTTTTGCGAGGTTTTCCTTAATAAAGGGGATTTTAGGATAGTCTTTTTGTAAACGCCCTAATATTGCTTCTAGTTTTAACAGTTTGAGTGGTACTTTTCGCTCGTTAACATTCATTTCATCACTCCAATCTTAGATTTATTCCTAATTACTTCTTCATTTATTTTAAAAGTCCTGCTTAAGAGTTGAATTTCAACAGCTTTTCCCAGGTAGATAAAATATATTATCGACTTTTCAAATATATTATCGACTTCTACTCATATATTATCGACTTTGGTGATATATTATCGACTTTCACACTTTTGTTATCGACTTTCATTTCTCCCTCTATTTCAGACGGAATACGCTCTAATTCCCAAGAACATTCTGCCTGGCATCTCACACCTTGCAAACCATCCACAATACGTAAAAAAGACCCGCCACCAAAGCACCACACCAGCGCTCCAACAGCAGGTCTCCATATCAAATCAACCCTCAATAAGTCAAACTAGCAGCCACAATCAATCCCACTACAATCGCAGCAGAGAATAGGCTGAATCCGATGGCAATATTGCCTTCTTCCACTTTCTTCGCTAAATTCGTCTTCGGTGTCAGGACGTACTCGATGATCCAATAGGCAATGACTTGAGTCGCGATTCCGATGAGTCCCCAGATAAAGGCGTCGAGTAAATTAAAGCTGTTTGCCCAGACCGTGTAGATGACAATAGCGAGTCCGATGGCTTTTCCCCATAGTTTGAGGGCAACGGCAATGTTTCCTTCCCTGATTAAGGTAGCTTCTGAAAATTTGGTAGTAAAGGCGAAAACGGTGATTCCGAGGATCATCAGTCCAAGTCCGGTTCCGACGTGGGCCAGAAAGCTTAGTAGGGCTTCACTTGTTAAGATTTGCATGAGTTTCTCTCCTTTTTATTTCTCCTGTAATCCTACAGGCAGAAAGTATGATTCGTTATCGGTGATGGCGTTACCGGCTCGTATTCCGACAGCACCGGCCTTACCATTAATAATAAAACTGCCGACCATCATGCTTGCATCCTTTATTCCTTCATCCGTCTTAATCTCCGCAACAGGCAGAGGGATAAATTGTTGGAATACTGGAAGGGTCTGCTTATAGGTTTCTTTTTTATCTTCTAAAAGGATTTTACCTGTCGCTTCAATGATTTTGACCGTATCTCCTTCACGGCCAAATGCAGGCTTTTGAACATAGGTGATGCCATTCTCCTCGAAGTGATCAGATTCTAAGTAGGTTGGAAGAAAGTATCGTTCGATCCATTGATGTTCCTCATCTGTATAGAAGGAACTACATGCTTCATGAAGACCCCATATAAGTGCTTGAACTCCTTTAGACTGGAGTAAAAAAGCGGAGGGAGGATTCAAGATGGCAAGCTTTTTTTCCAATACCATTCTCATCAAATCCAAGCCTACATATTCTTCTGTAAGTGGATCCTTATCATCAATGAGATGTTCAATAGGATACGTCGGGCGGTACAATACATCGATCCGATCCCCTTGAGGAGTATAAAGACCGTCCTCTCGAATCTGCAGCAGATCCAGGCTCACATATTCTGACGGTACGCCTGAAAGCTTCTGTAAATACTTTGTTGTCAGGTGGTCCTCTTCGTGATCCTGGTGGGAAGTGAAGACGATCTTAGGTTCGCCTTCCCTTTGCAATGACTTCCAGGAAGATAAGAGTGCGCGCTTCAGCTCTTGTGCTAATACTGCCTCGAATCCCTCATTGGGATTTGAACATCCAAAATACTGACAAACCTTTTCATTCACATGATATAGCTCTTTGATGAAGGTGGGGGTGTCGCTATTGAACTCTAATAGCTTGATTTCCCCTCCGCTTGCAACGAAGTCAAACCGGCCGACAATGCACTCTTGAGGAATGGATTTAAACCTTATATAGGACAGGGATTCATTTGGAAAACCCAGCTCAAGAAGGGTCTCATCCTCCAGCTCACGAAGCAGATCCGCTGTTTTACTATAAATGGAGAAAACTCGTTTGGATGCTTCTTGAATCGCAAAAACAGTGTCACGTGATTCTATTTTAATATCCAATAACGAATACTCCATGTCATATAAATCATGCCAAAATTCCGGAATACGCTGATAGAAAGAGTTTCTTGTTTCGCGGTGAGAGGCTGTCATGATTATCCTCCGAATCCGCCTTTAGAGCCGCTTCCGATCCCTGATTTGTAGCTCTTAGAGTACGATTTATAGCCTGAGTAATTTTTTAGACTGGATTTATTTTTAAACATTCTTCCAGCAAACCAAAAATAGCCAAAGTGAGGGGAACGGTCGTCATCACAATAATACGTGCCGCTTTCGTCATCCCAATCCCAGTCGTCACAGTCAACATCCGTCGGTTCTGGTGGAAGATCCTGATTCCCACAGCCGGTTACTGATATCGCCATGACGGATGCGACTACCCCGGCCATCATTTTCTTTGTTTTGTTCATTGTCTTTCCTCCTCTAGCTTATAGCCCGTTGTTTTTACATATAATATATACACGTAGCGATCCTCATCGATTTCAGCAGAATCCCGTTCCCACTCCACTCCATCTATATAATAGTAAACAGAACCGATGACACTTAGAATATCGAGATGATAATCATAGTGTTCTATTTTTACAATGGGATGATTGCTTCGTGAATTCAGTTCGCGAATTTCCAGTATTAATCCTTCAGGTGGGAACAAAGGATCTTTTACGGGTTCTTCTTCATACACTTCTACATATAGTATGAATCGATTCCCTTCAATAGCTGAAGAAAGCTGACGATATGTCACTCCTTCTTTCACAAAAAACTCGCATTCTCTTCTTGCCAGGATTTGTTCTAATTCAATATCAGGGTAATGATAGATCGCTTCATATGTGTCATTCCCTTTTCTTAAACGATATTCCAGTACCGGTTGTTTCATTTTTCAACTCCAGCCCCCTGCTTCCGAAGGATATGATTTCTTTTAAATATACGAACCAATGAGGAAAAGGTTTCATTTCCCAGGAATACATTGGTATTATTGAACTATGATTTTTTTGTAAGGAGGGTATGTATGATTATATTCCAAAGGATCTGGAAACAGATTACGAAGATGGACTTTGGTTTCATTCTTCTATTATCCCTGATTATTGTCCTGTTTGGAACCTTTGGCAGCCATTTTTTGGAGCCTGAGACATTTCCTACGCTTTTTGATGGGTTCTGGTGGACGATGACCACCTTGACCACTGTCGGATACGGAGATTATTTTCCCGTTTCGGTGGGAGGGCGGTTGTTGGGAATCTTCCTGTTTATCTTTGGGATCGGGATTATTGGGGTGTTGATCAGTAAAACCGTTGATTCCATTACCACATTTCAGAAATTCAAAAGGGAGGGAAAGTTAGTGTATACATATGAAGATCATTATATCTACATCAATTGGTCGAAGAAAACGGAGAGAGCCATTGAAGAAATCCTTGCGCATGTGCCAGATGCGGAGATTGTTCTTATTGATATGCTTCCCGTTACACCAATGGAGCATGAGCAGGTTCATTTTATTCAAGGTGACCCGTCAGATGAAAGTGTATTACTGAAAGCCAATATCTTCGAGGCGAAACGAGTGGCGATCTTCTCGGATTCAAAGATCGAAGACCCTTCCCTTATCGATGGAAAAACATTATTGATTGCGTCTGCCGTTGAAGGTTTATCGAAGACTCATCAGAAAGAAGTTCACACAATCGTGGAAGTGTCTGAAGATCGTCATATTCCAAAATTCCAGCATATTGCCGTTGAGGATTTTATTTTATCCAATGATTCTGTTTCCCTATTGATGGCAAAAGCAACACTTCATCCAGGAACGACAAATTTATTCAGGCAATTGCTCAGTAAACGATACGGCAATAATATTCACGAATTCAGAGTAAAAGAGAATTGGAAAACCATCAAGCAGGCTTCTGAGGAGCTGCTGGAAAAGGGAGCTATTCTCCTCGCCGTGAATGATAATATGGATTTCACTGATGCCATGAACCGGGAACTGCATGCTGATGACGTTCTTTATGTCGTATGTCATGACAGAGTGTATGAACAATTATCTCAATAAAAAGGAGTTTACGCACTGTTTCATCAAAAAAACTCTTAGCAGCTCATGAGCCGCTAAGAGTTTTTATTTTTTTATTAATTCGGGCTCCATACGCTGCGAACAACATTTGTTTGAGAGCGGTCCGGTCCAACTGAGAAGATGGAAAGAGGAATACCCGTTAATTGAGATACGCGCTCTAAGTAGTGACGGGCGTTCTCTGGCAGATCAGTTAGCGTCTTACATCCTGTAATGTCTTCTTCCCAGCCTGGAAGCTCTTCATAAACAGGTTCACATTCAGCAAGGATGTTCAGGTTAGCCGGGAATTCTTCCATGACTTCACCTTTGTATTTGTATGCTACACAGATTTTTAATTTCTCGATTCCAGTTAATACATCGATGGAATTTAATGAAAGATCTGTTAAACCACTGACACGACGGGCATGGCGTACAACCACACTGTCAAACCAGCCTACACGGCGAGGGCGTCCGGTCGTTGTTCCATACTCACGTCCTACTTCACGGATTTTGTCTCCGATTTCGTTCGTAAGTTCCGTAGGGAAAGGTCCGTCCCCAACGCGGGTTGTGTATGCTTTTGATACTCCAACTACGTGGTTGATTTTTGTAGGGCCTACTCCAGAACCGATCGTTACTCCACCGGCTACCGGGTTAGAAGAAGTAACAAATGGATATGTACCTTGATCGATATCAAGCATAACCCCTTGAGCTCCTTCAAATAGAACGCGGCGACCGTTATCAATGGCATCGTTCAATACTACGGATGTGTCCACAACATAGTGCTTGATTTGTTGACCGTACTCATAGTACTCATCCAGAATATCTTCAATGTTGAAGCCTTCTGTTTCATAGAATTTTTCGAAAAGGCGGTTTTTCTCTTCCAGGTTACGGGCAAGCTTTTCTTCGAAAGATTGACGATCCAGAAGATCTGCGATACGGATTCCGACACGTGCTGCTTTATCCATATAAGCAGGACCGATTCCTTTTTTCGTTGTACCGATTTTATTGGCACCTTTACGTTCTTCATCAATTTCATCAAGCTTTAAGTGATATGGAAGAATCACATGTGCACGGTTGCTGATTCTTAGGTTGTCTGTTTTCACATCGCGATCGTGAAGATACTTTAACTCTTTCACAAGAGCTTTAGGATCGACAACCATCCCGTTTCCGATAACGGATGTTTTTTCGTTATAGAAAATACCTGATGGAATTAAGTGTAATTTATATGTTTCACCGTCAAACTTAATTGTATGACCCGCGTTGTTCCCACCTTGGTAACGCGCGATAACTTCTGCATGTTCAGAAAGGAAGTCAGTGATCTTTCCTTTTCCTTCGTCTCCCCATTGCGTACCTACTACTACTACTGAAGACATATTAAGCACCTCCGACGGGAATTAGTATTCCCTCTTTTATCAAACAAACTCATTTTATCAACACTAAAAAGGAAAGTCAATGAAAACACGAACGTTTATATAGGTAATTATATTTATGTTCGTATAAATTCGGGATTTTGTTGTAGAAACCTCTGGTTCAATAATTTTTAATCAAATTAAAATAGCGCAATTTAGAAACTTTTGCTAATCTTAAATAAGCATTTTGAATTTTACATACAATTGAATACCGAGGTGACGATTTCATGATTAGACGATTCTTTGGCTATTACAGGCCTCATCGGCGGCTTTTTTACATTGATTTTGCCTGTGCGGTGTTGGTCGGACTTTTAGAATTAGGATTTCCCATGGCGGTATCGTGGTTTATTGACTCCCTTTTGCCTGATGGAAACTGGAGTACCATTTTAGCTGTATCTGCCGGTCTTCTTGTTCTGTATTTACTCAGTTCGAGTATGCAATTCGTTGTAAACTATTGGGGACATAAGCTCGGGATCAATATCGAAACGGATATGAGACGGGAATTGTTTCACCATGTTCAACGGCAATCTTTCCGCTTTTTTGATAATACGAAAACGGGTCATATTATGAGTCGGGTGACAAACGACCTGATGGACATAGGGGAACTTGCCCATCACGGACCTGAAGATCTGTTCATCGCGGTCATGACTTTCATCGGTGCATTTTGGATCATGATTACCATTAATATGGAGCTTGCCCTTGTGGCGATCATCATTGTTCCGTTCCTCGTATGGCTGATTTCGTATTCAAATATTAAAATGAATGCGGCATGGACGAAAATGTACGGAAATATCGCAGATGTCAACAGTCGCGTTGAAGACAGTGTTTCAGGGGCGCGGGTGGTTCAATCATTCACTAACGAGCAATATGAAATGGAACGCTTCAATGAAAATAATCAATTCTTCCGCAAATCCAAATTGAAAGCCTATAACGTGATGAGCGTGAATTTATCCGGTATCTACATTACCACTCGATTGATGACCTTGATTATCTTGGTGTATGGAGCTTGGTTAAGTTTTTCAGGAGTCCTCTCTTATGGGGAACTTGTAGCCTTTATTCTTTATATCAATGTCCTCTTTAAACCAATCGACAAAATTTCCGCACTCCTTGAGTTGTATCCAAAGGGGATGGCCGGTTTCAAGCGGTTCACTGAGCTTATGGATATGGAGCCGGATATTGAAAATCGCCCACATGCTATAGAAGTGCCTGCTTTAAGAGGAGATATTGCTTTTAATGAGGTGACCTTTGGGTATGAGCCGGATCGCCCTATTCTAAGGGATTTATCCTTTACCATACAATCAGGGCAGACAGTGGCTTTTGTCGGTCCTTCAGGTGCCGGAAAAACAACGATCTGCTCACTGATTCCACGTTTCTATGATATAGAGAAAGGAGCCATCACCATTGATGGCATCGATATCAGGGAGATGACGAAGGAATCCCTGCGTGCTCAAATCGGAATCGTCCAGCAGGATGTATTCTTATTTACGGGAACGCTTCGGGAAAACATTGCCTATGGTAAGCTTGATGCCACCCAGAAAGAAATTGAAGAAGCGACGAGACGTGCTCATCTGACCGATCTCATTGCATCCCTTCCAGACGGATATGATACTCAAATCGGGGAAAGAGGATTGAAGCTGTCAGGTGGTCAAAAGCAGCGCTTATCCATCGCCCGCATGTTCCTGAAGAATCCACGCATCTTGATTCTGGATGAAGCCACTTCCGCACTGGATACGGAAACGGAAGCGATTATCCAAGAGGCTTTAAATGAACTGGCGAAAGACCGGACCACCCTTGTCATAGCCCATCGATTGGCGACAATCCGTAAAGCGGACCGCATCCTCGTCGTCACCGAAAACGGCATCGCTGAAGATGGTACTCATGAAGAGCTCCTTTCAAGGGAAGACGGGATTTTCACCAGACTTCATGCTCACCAGCATGCAACGATCCTATAACAACAAAAAATCCAAGCACCTGCACCAGCAGGGCTTGGATTTTTTCTATTAAGCCGGGGCGTCGTCAAATCGCCGCTCCAGGTTCACGAATTTATTGTATTCCTTCACAAACGCAAGGGACACATTTCCAACTGGGCCGTTACGTTGCTTGGCAATGATGATTTCGATAATGTTTTTGTTTTCCGCTTCTTTGTCATAGTAATCTTCACGGTATAAGAAAGCCACGATATCCGCATCCTGCTCGATACTTCCTGATTCACGAATATCAGACATCATCGGACGCTTATCCTGGCGCTGCTCCACACCACGGGAGAGCTGGGATAAAGCGATGACCGGTACTTGAAGTTCACGAGCCAGTCCTTTCAATGAACGGGAGATTTCAGATACCTCCTGCTGACGGTTTTCCCCTGAACGGCCGCTACCCTGGATGAGCTGCAAGTAGTCGATGAGGATCATTCCAAGACCATGCTCCTGAGCGAGACGCCGGCATTTGGAACGGATTTCCCCCACTTTGATACCAGGTGTATCATCGATGTAAATCCCGGCATTGGAGAGGCTTCCCATCGCCATCGTAAGCTTTCTCCAGTCTTCGTCGGTTAAATCACCTGTACGGAGATTTTGGGCATTAATATTGCCTTCTGCACACAGCATACGCATTACGAGCTGCTCGGCTCCCATCTCCAGGGAGAATATGGCTACGTTTTCTTTCGCCTTTACTGCCACGTTCTGAGCGATATTCAGGGCGAAGGCTGTTTTACCCATGGAAGGTCGGGCACCCACAATAATCAAGTCATTTCGCTGGAAACCTGCCGTCATATGATCAAGGTCGGCAAACCCCGTTGAAATCCCTGTTACGTCACCCTTGCGATTCGTTAAGGTTTCGATATTATCATAGGTCCGCACAAGTACATCTTTAATATTATGAAAGGCACCTGCATTCTTCCGCTGGGCTACTTCCATGATATTTTTTTCCGCTTCACTCAGAAGGCTGTCGACTTCATCCTCCCTTGCATAGCCGTCAGATGCGATATCTGTCGCTGTACGGATCAATCTTCGAAGTAATGATTTTTCTTCCACAATCTTTGCGTAATATTCTATATTCGCAGCGGTGGGGACAGAGGCTGCAAGCTCACTTAAATAAGCGACTCCGCCAACATCTTCAAGCTCTTTCGCAGCTGCCAGTTCTTCTGTCACCGTGATTAAGTCAACGGCTTTTCCCCCGTCTCCCAAATTCAGCATGACATTGTATATTTTTTGATGAGAATGACGATAAAAATCTTCTGGAATCAATATTTCTGAGGTGGTCGTCAATGCGCTGGGCTCTAAGAAAATCGCACCTAATACTGCTTGTTCAGCCTCAATGTTCTGAGGTGGAACCCGGTCCTGGAACACTTCATTCATCTATGCATAACCTCCATTTCAAACTGCGAAGGGGCTTCGCGACGTTAATAGGCATCTGCTGCCTGCGTCAAAGTTAATACTTTGCTATATATGAAAATAAGAATTTAGTCCTACCGAAAAAATGTGATCGGGATAGTATCCAGATCACATTTGTTATCAAGCTATATTCATTTTAACATGTTTTTCTCAAAATGAAGTTACCAAATTTCGTATATTTCCTCTGAAAAAATCTTATTCTTCTGTTACATGTACCTTTAAGGTTGCTGAAACGTCCGTGTGCAGCTTCACAGGGACATTCGTATAGCCCAGGGCACGAATGGCATCGTTCATTTCAATTTTACGTTTATCGATTTTGATGTCATGTGCCTTTTTCAACGCATCGGCAATCTGCTTGCTCGTGATTGAACCGAATAATCGACCACCTTCACCGGATTTCGCTTTCATTTCAACTGTGATTTCTTCCAGTGTCGCTTTTAATTTTTTGGCTTCTTCTAATTCTTCTTGAGCCAGTTGTTTTTCTTTCTTCTTTTGACCCTCAAGCTGTCCCATGTTTGCATTTGTCGCTTCAACGGCTAAGCCTTTTTTTAATAAGAAGTTATGTGCATAGCCATCTGCTACGTTTTTCACTTCTCCTTTTTTTCCTTTACCTTTAACGTCTTTTAAGAAAATTACTTTCATATCTCTTTTCTCCCTTCAAAATAATCACTTAATGCTTCCTTCAGCTGTTCCTCGGCTTCCAGTACAGATACTTGTTTTATTTGAGTAGCGGCGTTCGTTAAATGACCTCCACCGTTTAAGTTTTCCATAATAATTTGTACGTTCACGTCCCCTAATGATCGGGCGCTGATCCCAACTGTTTCAGGATCCCGCTTGGAGATGACAAAGGAAGCAATGACTTCATCCATTGTTAATAATGTATCCGCTGCCTGTGCAATCAGGACAGGATCATAAATGACGTCACCCTCTGCTTTCGCAATCGCAACCCCTTCACGGAAAAATTTAACCGATTCAATTAACCTCGAACGTTTAATATAGGTCTCGACATCCTCTTTCAGGAACTTTTGGACTAACACGGTGTCAGCCCCTTGTGCCCTTAAATAGGAAGCCGCATCAAATGTTCTCGATCCCGTTCGAAGCGTAAAGCTCTTCGTATCGACAATGATTCCTGCCAGCAGGGAAGTGGCTTCAAGCATCGTGATTTTTTCATGTTTAGGCTGATATTCCAATAGCTCCGTCACAAGCTCAGCTGTGGAAGAAGCATATGGTTCCATATAAACAAGTAATGGGTTTTTAATAAAGTCTTCGCCACGTCGATGATGATCGATGACCACGACTTTATCCATTTTATTTAAAAGCCTTTCTTCAATGACCAGGGAAGGTTTGTGTGTATCAACGACCACAAGCAGCGTATCCTCTGTAGCCATTTCGAGCGCTTCCTCCGGAGTGATGAATCGGGAATGAAGATCGGAATTTGCTTTGATCTCCTTCATCAGTCGTTTCACTCCATTATCGATTTCATTAAAGTTTAAGACAACGTATCCTTCACGCTGATTCATTTGAGCCACTTTCCGGATCCCGATGGCCGCCCCGATGGCATCCATATCAGGATGTTTATGTCCCATGATGATGACCTTATCACTTTCGATCATAATTTCCTTAAGGGCGTGGGAGATGACTCTTGCACGTACCCGCGTACGTTTTTCCATAGGATTGGTTTTTCCACCATAGAATTTAACCTTCCCATTGGTTTGCTTAATGGCCACCTGATCTCCACCGCGACCTAACGCCAGATCCAAGCTTGATTGGGCCAGGGTGCCCAGTTCAGGAAGGGAAGAAACCCCAGTCCCCACTCCAATGCTTAAAGTCAGTGGAACATTTTGCTTGGACGTAGTATCCCGGACATCATCCAATATCCCGAACTTTTCCTTCTCCAATACTTGAAGGATCTTCTCATTAATGACGGCTATGAACCTCTCAGAAGAAACCCGCTTCAAGAACACGCCATATTCCTTTGCCCACTTATTCAGAATGGACGTCACTAAACTATTTAAACTGCTTCTCGTTTGGTCGTCCATCCCTTGCGTTAATTCATCATAGTTATCCAGAAAGATGATTCCGATATTCGTGCGTTCATCATGATATTGCTTTTCTATTTCTTTTTGTTCCGTGACATCAAAGAAATAAAGCAGTTTTTCTTTGAGCTTCAATACGACATGATACTTCCTCTCATTAATCGTTACAATTTCTGAATCCACTTCTTGTTTGATTAATGGGACAAGGGACTCTGCCACATCGTACAAAGATCTTCCAACGACTGTGTCTTCATTGAAACATGAGGCTAGAAAAGGATTTGTCCATTCTATGTAATATTCATCATTGATCAGCATGATCCCAATGGGCATCTCCATTAACGCCTCTTCTCCTACACGCTTTACACGATAGGATAGTGTGGAGATATATTCCTCTGTTTCATCGTGCGATCTTCTCTCGAAATAGAATGCGAGAAAATACACGATTCCAAAGACAATCAACCCAATTAACGAAATGATCCATTGGTAAAAGGAAACCGATACTAACAATAGAGCTGTTAATATAGCAAGACCGTACAATGGGTAGCGGATCATTCGCTTATTAAAATAAGATGGCATGATTTCAGCTCCTGGAACTTAAATTTCTATGACTTACGTTGTAGGCGTTGTCTTAGATCAAATCCTAAGTCAATTATACCTAAAATTCGCACGAGATAAAGAAGTGGAAACGAAATGATTGTAATTAATACCAAAATACCTTTTGACCATCCTTTTATATGAGCGAAAAAATAGAGGAAAGATAGTCCTTGAACCGCCATCAATGTTTGCAATACATAAAGGACATTAAGAAGGGCCGTGTAGGCATACGTTCCTTTCTCCGGCTGCAGGATCATGGATAGTACCAGGGTAATTAAATAATACCAAAGAATACTCTTAGGAAGCTTCCATTCCCTGAATGGCTTGAATACCGGCACATCTCTCCCCAAGCGCTTCATGATGGGGAAGTTGATCAGCATAAACAACAGGGCCATTACGACAGCGATCCCCAAGAACAAGGTAGGCATTAGCGTCTGTATAAGGTCAATCGAGCTTTCCAGGCTTTCTATCAGCCTCTTGTCAGGTTCCTGACCAAGCTGCTCAAATATTTGATAATAGGCAGCCTTAGATTCCACTAAGCTATCTTCTATAATATTAACATCGAAGAATAGGATAGAAAAAACAAAACCCATCACAATATTGATGACAAGTGTGAGACTTGATGCCATAAACAGCCTCATTTTATCTACTTTCGCTTTCACACACCAGCCAATCACGACCCCTGTCGTCGCTACCATGAAGGCAACAGGCAATGCAATGAGCCCTCCAAACAAGAAGGATAACCCTAACGATCCGATCAATACGTAAAAAGAATTCAGTAACGAATACTTAGAACTAAACAGAATAAGAGGGAGAGGCAATACAAAAAAAGCAAGTGCACCAATAAATGGAACATATAAAGCCAACAACAGTAATACAGTAAAGATGGCGAGCATAAGCGCACCTTCCGTTAAAACACGGGGATTTTTCAATTGAAACGCTCCTTACGATAAATTCAAAACCATACAATAGCACTATCATATCAATTTTGGAGATAGATTTCATCTAGGGGTTCTTATCCGATGGCAACAGGCCTACTTTAATGGCTGTCTTTTAACTTTGTTGTGCCACTTTCTCCAAAACCTGTACCAAATTGTGAATATCAATAACGATCAATGTTAATTCACTTCATTTTAAAAAAGAGGGAGACCCTTCAACATGCTACTCTTGTTTCATCTACTCTAGTATGCACTCAGTTTAAAAAGGAGTATACGCAGTAGATAAAGAATGGCTATGTATCCGGATCACCCTTTCTAATATTGCGGCCAACACTTGGATCACTTAGTGTTCCCGTTGCTTTTAAAAGATCTTCATTCAAAAAACAAAGAAAAAAAGCAACAGAGACAAGTCTCTGCTGCTTTTAGATAGATGATATTATTCACCAGTAACGTATGGAAGTAATGCCATTGTACGAGCGCGTTTGATCGCACGAGTCAACTTACGTTGGTACTTAGCGTTCGTTCCAGTTACACGACGTGGAAGAATCTTACCACGTTCAGATACGAATTTCTTAAGAAGATCAACATCTTTGAAATCGATATGTGTAATTCCGTTTGCTGTGAAGTAGCACACCTTACGACGTCTACGTCCACCTCTACGTCCTCCTGCCATTTGTTTCGCCTCCTATCTTGTTTGGATTCGTTATCGTTCGTTTAGAATGGCAGATCATCATCGGAAATGTCGATCGGCTGACCGTCATTTGCAAATGGATCCTCATCTACACGTGTATAGTTGTTGTTATTGTTGTTGCGTTGTTGATTCTGATTCTGACTATACGGATTTCCTTGGTCACGTTGACCTCCACCCGAATAGCCCGGACTTCCTCCACGATCACCTTGGTTCGCACTACGTGGCTCTAAGAACTGAACGCTTTCTGCTACAACTTCCGTCATAAACACCCTACGTCCATCCTGTCCTTCGAAATTACGTGTTTGAATGCGACCGTCAACGCCAGCTAAGCTGCCTTTTTTAAGAAAGTTTGCTACATTCTCTGCAGGGCGACGCCATACAACACAGTTAATAAAATCTGCTTCCCGTTCTCCTGATTGATTCGTAAAACTACGATTGACAGCCAGTGTAAACGAAGCAACAGCCACTCCGCTTGGAGTATATTTTAATTCAGGGTCCTTGGTTAAACGCCCTACTAATACAACTCGGTTCATCATCAGAATCAACCCCTTCCTTCTAGTTTACTGTTTCACATGAAACAGATGGTAGAAGTGTATATCTTAAAAACGTACGGATTATTCTTCTTCTTTAACAACGATATGACGGATAATATCATCGCTGATTTTAGCTAAACGATCGAATTCGTTAACTGCATCAGAAGTAGCGCTCATCTTAACTAGTTGATAGAAACCATCACGAAAATCGTTGATTTCATACGCTAAACGACGTTTACCCCAATCTTTTGACTCGATGATTTCCGCGCCGTTAGTTGTTAAAACGTTATCGAAACGCTCAACTACTGCTTTCTTTGACTCGTCGTCAATGTTTGGGCGGACAATGTACATAACTTCGTACTTTCTCATCTGAATGTCACCTCCTCGTGGTCTATGCGGTCCTTTCTTTATGAAAGAACAAGGAGCAATGCGTTCATTACTCACGAAATAAAATTATAGCATAGGTTATCTATTATTGCAATATGACGTAAAAAAAAGACTAGAATCGGGACTCTAGTCTTTTAATTATATTTTTTCCCAAAACTTTGTTACTTTTTAAGAAGCGAGTGCTGGTTGATTTCCACTCCAGGTGCTCGCTTTCCGCGGGGCGTGAGTTGAGCACCTTCCGTTCCAATCAACTGTTAAGAGTCAGTTATATACTTGAATTGATCAAAATACACGTTATCATGTGCAGGTTAAAATCGAACTCTGTACCCTTTTACACATTAAAACGGAAATGAATGATGTCTCCGTCTTTTACGAGGTATTCTTTACCTTCTAAACGAACTTTTCCTGCTTCACGGGCTGCCCCCATTGTTCCGGCAGCAACTAAATCTTCATAGGATACGGTTTCGGCACGGATGAAACCTCTTTCGAAGTCAGTGTGGATGACACCGGCACATTGAGGAGCTTTCATTCCTTCACGGAACGTCCAGGCACGTACCTCTTGAACGCCGGCTGTGAAGTAAGTAGCCAGTCCCAAAAGTGAATAGGTAGCGCGGATAAGCTGATCTAAACCAGACTCTTCAATTCCTAGTTCTTGTAGGAACATCGCCTTTTCTTCATCATCAAGCTCGGCGATCTCAGATTCGATCTTTGCACAGACCACGATCACTTCTGCGTTATCTTCTTTCGCGAATTCTCTTACTTTCTGAACATATTCGTTGTCAGAAGGATCGGCGATTTCATCTTCACTTACGTTTGCTACATATAAAACAGGCTTTGAAGTCAATAGGTGAAGCTGTTTTACAAGCTTCATTTGCTCATCAGCGAACTCAACTGTACGAGCCGGCTGCTCCGCTTCAAGGGCATCTTTGATTTTCACAAGGATGTCATGCTCAAACACCGCTTCTTTATCCTTTTGCTTCGCCATTTTCTGAACTCTGGCAAGACGCTTATCAACTGTCTCAAGGTCAGCTAAGATCAATTCCAGGTTGATGACTTCAATATCCGCAATCGGATCTACTTTACCTGAAACATGTGTGATATTATCATCTGCAAAACAACGCACAACCTGACAAATTGCATCTACTTGACGAATATGAGATAAGAATTTATTCCCTAATCCTTCTCCTTTACTCGCTCCTTTTACAATTCCTGCAATATCCGTGAATTCAAAGGCAGTAGGAACCGTCTTCTTCGGTTCTACAAGCTCTGTTAATTTATCTAAACGATGATCGGGAACTTCTACAATTCCTACGTTTGGATCAATTGTACAGAAAGGATAGTTGGCAGATTCTGCACCTGCTTTTGTAATTGCGTTAAATAGAGTTGACTTCCCTACGTTGGGTAGTCCAACAATACCAGCTGTTAAAGCCATTTTGGTCACTCCTCATCAAATTCTTATCTATTAAAAAATCCTGTAAGATCTAAAACAAGTAAACGGTCGAACCTTTCACAATTATAGAGATAATAGAGGGAAAAGACAAGTCATGCTTCTAGTGGACTTTTAGTTTGAGGGCTGGATTTATCCTCGCAATCTGAATATATAAAAAGGGCATTCAATCGAAAAAAAAACGATTGAATGCCCTTGAGCCAGCTAATTTGAACATAGTCTGGGTTAGGTCAAAAGGATTATGGGTAAAAAAAGAATACTTATTCTTCTGTGCCGCTACTGATGACTTTTTTCATTTTTTTTGCAAAATCTTTTCTGGGAATCATGACACTGTGTCCGCACCCTACACATTTAATGCGGATATCCATTCCCATCCGGATCACTTTCCAGCGATTTGTACCACAAGGATGAGGCTTTTTCATTTCTACAATGTCATTAAGTGTGAATGTTTTCGGCTCCACTGGCTTTTCCTCCTCATTCGCTTTCAAGTTTTCTTTGTTTTTCTTCGAGAGGTTGGATGTCATCTTGATCATGACGGGAATACATCACCATGCGAGGGAATGGAATCTCAATACCATGTTCATCCAGGCATAATTTAACCTCTTTACGAATCATTCTCGCCATATACCAATGTCTCATCGGCACCGTTTCAGCAACGATCCGCACGACAACATCTGAAGCTCCAAGAGTCTGAACACCTAACAACTCAGGCGGATTAACAAGATCTTCATATTTTTGCGGTAGGGTCAGGAGTAATTCCTGCATCACTTTCTCCGCTTCTTCTATGTTTTCTTCGTACGCAATACTGACATCCACTACAGCAATGCTGTTGTGAATGGAGAAGTTCGTTACTTCTGTAATATTACCATTGGGGAAGATATGTAGTTCCCCGGTCCAGCTTTTGATCTTTGTCGTACGAAGGCCGATTTCTTCTACGTTTCCTTCTGCAGAACCGATTCGAACATAATCACCAACTGAAAATTGATCTTCAAAGATAATAAAGAAACCGGTGATGATATCACGAACCAAATTCTGTGCACCAAAACCGACGGCCAGACCGACAATCCCGGCACCTGCAATCAGCCCTTTCACATCAATATCAAGCGTGGATAGAATCGTCATTAAACTAATAAAATAAATCACGTACGTCAATACATTCTCCAGTAGCTTCAAAAGAGTGGCTTCACGGCGCTCGGTGAACTTCAAAGGTGATCGTGATCGAACCTTAAACACATTTCGTATTGCCGATCTTCCAAGTCTCAAAGCAAGATATGTAATCACCATAATGGCTACAATCTTTAACGTGCCTGTCCCCAAGGTAACCCATAACTCATTATCTATCAGTTTATTTACAGCTTCATTTTCTTTAAGTTTTTCAACGGCTTCAGTTACACCAGCATTAGAATCTTTCTCTTTCATTTATCGAACCTCCACTTATCATTCAATAAGAAGTATTCCTTATTTTATCAAGTTTCCCTCTCCTTGTGTAGATATAACCTCATATTAAAATAGTTTATAGAAAATTTTTATTTTATGAAAAATCCAACCATATTATGTATGAAAAAAAGAAATCGTCCGTATACTGATAATACTTAAAAATTATGATTCTGGTGGTAAGGACAAACAAAGTTGATCCCTGGAAAATTCCCTTTAAACATATCCGAAGGAGTGGAAGCGATGAATCTAAAAAAAGGACTATTTGAACGAAAACCTGAACCCTTTAGAGTCCTTCATCAGGAAGAACGCGCGGCACAGGATCTTTCCGTTCAATTGTCGTCGTTGCTTCCGACTTACTATCGTACAAGGCCCATCGTATTTGTATGTATCGGCACCGATCGTTCAACGGGGGACTCGTTAGGTCCTTTGGTCGGATCATTAATCGAAGAACAAAACGTTAAGCCTTTCCATGTGTATGGTACGTTGGATGATCCGATTCATGCTGTGAACCTGGAAGAGAAACTGAGTCTGATAGCCTCCCAGCATATAAATCCATTTATCATCGGTGTGGACGCGTGCCTTGGACGGTTAAAGAGCGTAGGGGCTATCCAATTAAGCGAAGGACCTCTAAAGCCCGGAGCAGGTGTGAATAAAGAGCTGCCTGAAGTAGGTGAGATTCACCTGACAGGAATCGTAAATGTCAGTGGATTCATGGAGTTTTTTGTTTTACAAAATACACGTTTAAACCTTGTCATGAAAATGGCTAAAACCATTGCCGAAGCCATTGTGTTAGCAGGTCATTCCGTGGAACGCAGAAATGCCGTCAGCATTGAAAAATGGCGGGAAGAATTGCAGCAATAAAGAAGGGAGATGATTCAGACACGTTCTGAGTCATCTCCCTTCTTTATTTTCGCCCTTTACATATAAAGCTGGTACGCATGTATAATCCCCACGATCATCCCCACCACAATGATACCGGGAAGTAAATTCGCGACTCTGATTTTCGTTACACCGATGAGATTCAATCCGATTGCGAAGATCATAATACCGCCTGCCGAAGTCATTTCAACAATATAGGCGTCCATCAGTTCCTGAGGTACCCACTGATGAATCTGAGTCGCAAACAGAGCAATGAAGCCTTGATAAAGAACGACTGGAATCGCCGAAAACATGACACCAATCCCTAAAGTCGTCGTGAGGATCAGCGACGTAAAACCATCAATGATCGACTTCGTCAAAAGTACGTCATGATCACCCCTGATGCCGCTATCCAGTGAGCCAATGACGGCCATTGCACCAATGACAAAAATAAGGGTAGCTGTAACAAACCCCTGGGATATGGACGTTTCTTTATTACTGCCAAGCTTTCTTTCCAGCCAGTTACCCAATGAGTTAAGTTTGTCCTCCAGATTCATCCACTCTCCCCAGGCAGCGCCGAGAGCCAGGCTGATGATGACAATCAGGAAGTTTTCACTTTTCAATCCCATCTGTAATCCCAGGACGATTACGGCTAAGCCAATAGCCTTCATGACGGTTCCCTTCATATCTTCTGGTATGCGGTGAAGGACCTTCCCCAGGAGAGTACCGATGATAATACATGCTCCATTTACTAATGTTCCTAAAAGTACCATGACGTTTCCCCTTATGATTATTTCCCGAAGAATAGTATTTTTCTATGTACCATATGGAAGAGGACTGGCTTAACGGTACGTGAAATACCATCTAAGTCAGTCCCTTTCACATTCATTCTACTGCAGTAATTCCAAGATACGATCCAGATCTTCTTTTGAGAAAAATTCCAGTTCGATTTTGCCTTTTTTCTTTGATTGTTTAATCGTAACCGTTGTACCGAAGCGTTCGCGTAGAAGGGATTCCTGTTCCTGAATAAAGACATCCTTACGCTCTGTCTTTTTTGTTTCACGTGAAACATCCTCATTCAGCTCTTGAATGATTTTTTCTAATTGGCGAACGTTCAATGATTCTTTAAGGATACGATTCACAACCGTTGATAGATTCTTTTTATTTTTCAACCCAAGGAGTGCACGTCCATGCCCCATTGTTAACTTACCTTCTGAAATAAGCTCCTGAACAGGGGCGGGAAGGGATAGCAAGCGAATATGATTGGCAATATGAGGTCTGCTCTTTCCTAATCTCTTCGCTAATTCCTCCTGAGTGAGCTTTAGCTTATCCATGAGCATTTGATAAGCAGCGCCTTCTTCGATCGGTGTCAAATCTTCGCGTTGAAGGTTTTCTAAAACGGCCAGCTCCATCATTTGTTGCTCATTCAATTCACGGACCACGACAGGAACCGATTCTAATTTAGCCGCTTTGGCTGCACGATACCGGCGTTCCCCTACGACAATTTCATACCCCTTGATTGTTTTACGCACAATGATCGGTTGCAGGATACCGTGCTCTAAGATCGAATCTTTTAATTCTTCTATCGCTTGTGGCTCAAAGATTTTTCGTGGCTGATATGGATTCGGCCGTATTTCTTTCAGGCTCACTTCTTGCACGGACTCTTCAGTTTGAGTTGTTTGGATATTGGTAAAGAGAGCATTGATGCCCTTTCCTAAACCTTTAGCCATTCGCCACCACTTCCTTTGCCAGTTCTAAATAAACTTCTGCTCCCCTGGATTTAGCATCATAGATGATAATCGGTTCACCATGACTGGGCGCTTCACTTAAACGAACGTTACGTGGAATAATCGTGCGATACACTTTATCTTGAAAATATTTTTTCACTTCTTCAATGACCTGGATACCCAGATTGGTTCTTGCATCCAGCATCGTTAACAACACACCATCAATCATGAGATCATGATTCAGGTGCTTCTGAACTAAACGTACTGTACTTAATAGCTGACTTAATCCTTCAAGAGCGTAATATTCGCACTGCACCGGGATAATGACGGCATCCGAGGCTGTTAACGCATTGATTGTTAATAGTCCTAATGAAGGTGGACAATCAATAATAATATAATCAAATTCGTCTTTCACTTTCTCTAACGCCTTCTTTAAACGCACTTCACGGGAGATGGTTGGAACAAGTTCAATTTCTGCTCCCGCCAATGAAATCGTTGCAGGTACAATGGATAAATTCTCTACTTTTGATTGTTTGATGGTTTCTCTGACATCTACATCATCCACCAGCACATCGTATATACATTGCTGGACATCCCCTTTTTCCACACCAACGCCACTAGTGCCATTTCCTTGAGGATCTATATCCACCAGTAAAACCTTTTTCCCTATATAAGCTAAACAAGCCCCCAAATTGACCGATGTTGTGGTCTTTCCCACACCACCTTTTTGGTTTGTAACGGCTACTATTCTGCCCAAGGTTGTCACCTACCTTTTGACTTCCTAAGATTGACTAAATTTTTTACAGTATTCTTCTATTCTATCAAAATTCCTCGTTAATTGTCTGTCAATTTTTTTAAAAAGAACAGTATTTCTAGAAATAGGAAATCGTGAGTAGTTCATTGCTCACGAAACGACAGTATTTGCCTTGAATCGACAGAACAAAACAAAAAAGTGAGAAACCGAACCGATATGTTTCTCACTTTTAGACTACGAATCTATTTTTTTTTAGGAATACGAATAGTGAATTGATAGAATTCCTCGTGTTCTTCTTCTTCAGAATCCAGATTGATTCCGCTGTCTGATACCATGGAAAGAGATTGACGAATCGTATTCACAGCTATTCTCATATCCTTGCTGAAGGCTTTGCGTTTAGGTTTTGGCTTTTGAGTCGATCCTTCTTGCATTTTCACAACCCGGTCTTCGGTTTGTTTTACATTCAAGCTTTTTTCAATGATTTCTTGAAGAAGCTGGATCTGCTTTTCAGAATTCTTCAATGGGATTAAAGCCCTGGCATGACGTTCTGTAATCTTTTTATCTAATAAGGCTGATTGAATTTCTTCTGGAAGCTTTAGGAGACGAAGCTTGT
Source organism: Rossellomorea sp. FM04394 (assembly GCF_041889765.1). Lineage (NCBI taxonomy): Bacteria > Bacillati > Bacillota > Bacilli > Caryophanales > Bacillaceae > Rossellomorea > Rossellomorea sp. FM04394. The sequence continues at coordinate 4,459,732 of NZ_CP168654.1, forward strand.
TCGCCACAGTCGATTGTCCTTTTCCTAAGCGTTGAGCAAGGGCTTCTTGAGTTAGATCATGTAACTCCAACAGTTTCCCATAAGCAATTGCTTCTTCTATAGGAGAGAGCTCTTCTCTTTGTAAATTTTCAATCAATGCAACAGATGCTGTTTCTGTATCATTCAAATTCTTTACAATGGCCGGTACGGTTTCCCAGCCAAGCTTCTGAACGGCTCTATATCGACGTTCACCGGCAATGATTTCAAACTGTTCATCATCGTATTGTCTAACCACAATCGGCTGGATGATACCATGAGTGTGAATCGTTCTGGATAACTCTTCTATCTTTTCATCATTAAACACAGTTCGTGGTTGAAAGCGATTAGGGATGATTTGTGAGACGGGTATCTTTTTCACTTCATCTCGATCTTCTTCCACTACATTTGATTCTTCAGATTCAACATCTTGCTCCTTTTCACCTAGGCCAAAAAAACGAGAGAAAGGATGCTTCATCTTCCTACACCACCTTTAAGAAACTCCCTTTAATAATATTCTCTAAAATATGAAGAGTTCCTGCCTATGCTTTAGATGATCCAAGCTCAGGTTCAGTAATAACATGAAGGCAGGAGAACTATTCATACTATTCTAACGGTAATTTATTGGGTGTCCCAGGTTTTCTGGGATATTTGTTAGGTGTTTCCTTCACTTTGTCGATTTTCACGATATTACGTTCGCTTTCCTCTTCAGGAAGAATGAACGAATACATTTTATCTGTCTGTCCGCCAAGCATGCCGATTGCTTTCTTTGCATTGGATAGCTCCTCATTTACGTTTGAAGCCTTCATGGCTACAAAGAAACCGCCCCTTTTAACAAGAGGCAAACATAATTCACTTAAAACAGACATTCTGGCTACGGCCCTTGCTGTAACCATATCATACTTTTCCCGATGAGCCTTGTTTTTACCGAAGGTCTCCGCACGATCATGATAGAAATTCGTGTTTTCAAGCCCTAACTCATCTGATAAATGGTTTAAGAACGTAATCCGCTTGTTCAAGGAATCAACAATTGAGATATGTAAGTGCGGGAAGCATATTTTAAGAGGGATACTCGGAAAACCAGCTCCTGCCCCAACATCACAAAGGGTTGTCACCTGCGAGAAATCAACATAAAAAGCTGCGCTGATGGAATCGTAAAAATGCTTTAAATACACATCTTCCTTATCAGTGATGGCCGTCAGGTTCATTTTTTCATTCCATTCAACCAACAATTCATAATAGCGCTCAAACTGATTTAATTGCTGAGAAGAAAGGGGGATCCCCTTCTCCTCAAGCATTGATTGAAATTCATTTACATTCATGAAATTATCCTTCCTTTACCTCTATTGATCACCGGATACTTTTGCAATTTTCCCTTGCTCGATATAGACGAGTAAAATAGAGATGTCTGCAGGATTCACTCCTGAAATCCGGGAAGCCTGTGCCAGAGAAAGGGGCTGAACCTCGATTAATTTCTGTCTTGCTTCTGAAGCTAAACCGCTGATCGCACTGTAATCAATGTTCTCAGGAATTCGTTTATTTTCCATCTTCTTCATTTTATCGACCTGTTGAAGAGATTTTTCAATATAGCCCTCATATTTCACTTGAATTTCCACTTGTTCCTCTACGTCGGGATCAAGCTCGATTTCACTTGGAACGAGTGATTTAATATGACTATAGTTCATTTCAGGACGCTTCAGGAGATCCGCGGCTACTATTCCGTCTTTTAACTCACTGCCCCCCGCTTGACGGATGACAGCTTGTGTTTCTTCAGTCGGCTTGATCCGGATTCCTTCAAGGCGTTTTTTCTCTGCAGAGATTGCTTCTTTTTTAGCTGAAAATCGTTCGTATCGATCATCGGAAATCAATCCTATTTTATGACCGATATCCGTTAGACGAAGATCGGCATTGTCATGACGCAGCAACAGGCGATATTCAGCACGGGAAGTCAATAGACGATACGGTTCGTTCGTCCCTTTTGTCACAAGGTCATCGATCAGAACCCCGATATACGCATCGGAACGGCTTAAGATGACCTCATCTTTATCGAGTGCACGGCAAGCGGCATTGATTCCTGCCATAAGCCCTTGACCAGCGGCTTCCTCATAGCCTGATGTTCCGTTGATTTGTCCCGCTGTATACAGATTTTTGATTTTTTTCGTTTCAAGGGTCGGCCATAATTGTGTGGGTACGATGGAATCATACTCAATGGCATACCCGGCACGCATCATTTGTACTTCCTCAAGACCCGGTATGGTTTGAAGGATCTTTTGCTGTACGTCTTCAGGTAAGCTCGTTGATAACCCCTGCACATACACTTCTTGTGTATTTCTTCCTTCCGGCTCTAAGAAAATCTGATGACGTGGTTTGTCATGGAAACGAACGACTTTATCTTCAATGGAAGGACAGTAACGTGGTCCGGTTCCTTTGATCATCCCTGAGTACATGGGTGAACGATGGAGATTGTCATCAATCAATTGATGAGTGTGCTCGTTCGTATATGTCAGCCAGCATGGAAGTTGATCAGTGATATATTTCGTCGTTTCATAGCTGAACGCACGTGGAATATCATCACCCGGTTGAATTTCAGTTTTCGAATAATCGATTGTCGAACTATTCACCCGTGGCGGTGTCCCTGTTTTAAAACGAACGGTGTCGAAGCCCAATTCATGTAGATGATCGGACAATCTAATAGAAGGCTGCTGATTATTTGGCCCGCTTGAATATTTCAGATCTCCTAAAATAATTTCTCCGCGGAGGAATGTACCCGTGGTAATGACGACTGTTTTCGCACGGTATGCGGCACCCGTCATCGTAACAACACCTTTACATTCACCATCTTCTACAATTAATTCCTCGACCATTCCTTGCAGCAAGGTCATGTTCGGCTGATTTTCAATCGTGCGTTTCATTTCATGTTGATAAAGGAATTTATCGGCCTGGGCCCGTAATGCCCGGACAGCTGGACCTTTCCCTGTATTCAACATTCTCATTTGAATATGTGTTTTATCTATATTACGCCCCATTTCTCCACCCAGAGCGTCAATCTCTCTTACAACGATCCCCTTTGCCGGTCCACCAACAGATGGGTTACATGGCATAAAGGCGACCATATCCAGGTTAATGGTAACCATTAACGTTTTAGCTCCCATACGGGCGGAAGCAAGTCCTGCTTCTACTCCGGCATGGCCAGCACCAATGACAATGACATCATATTGCCCTGCGTCATATTGCATGGTTTTATTTTTCCTCCTTGTTGGATCGCAAGCGGTATGCGTCCACATTTTAATGGTGTTTACTTCCCTAAGCAGAATTGAGAAAACAGCTGGTCAATCAGACTTTCATGAACGCTATCCCCAATGATTTCACCTAAAAGCTCCCACGTTCTGGTTAAGTCAATTTGAGCGATATCGATGGGAGTGCCCATTTCTACGCTACTGATCGCTTCATTGATCGCAAGGGACGCTTGATTAAGTAAAGCGATATGACGGCTATTGGATACGTACGTCATATCCCCCGCTTCAATGGACCCTGCAAAGAATAAAGATGAAATCGCTTCTTCCAGCTCATCGATTCCTTGCTCTTCAAGTAAAGCCGTTGTGACCAGCTGATGATTTTCCGCTAGTTTTCTTACTTTATCTATATCAATCTTCTGAGGCAGATCTGTTTTATTCACGATGACAATAACGTCCATTCCTCTAACCGCTTCGAAAAGCTGCTCATCCTCGGGAGTTAATTCGTCCGCATAGTTAAGCACAAGTAAAATTAAATCCGCTTCTTTCAATACTTGACGTGAACGTTCTACACCGATTCTCTCAACAATGTCCTCTGTTTCACGAATCCCGGCTGTATCGACGAGACGTAACGGAACACCGCGCACATTCACGTATTCTTCGATCACATCGCGTGTCGTTCCCGGGATATCGGTTACGATCGCCTTGTTTTCATGAACAAGACTGTTTAATAGAGAGGACTTCCCTACATTTGGCCGGCCAATAATAACAGTGGAAAGACCTTCTCTAAGAATTTTCCCCTGTTCTGATGTTCGTACCAGACGGTCGATTTCATCCCGGACATGTCTCGATTTCTCCAACAGGACGTTATGCGTCATTTCTTCCACATCGTCATACTCCGGATAATCGATATTCACTTCTACATGGGCCAATGTTTCTAAAATTTCCTGACGAAGTTTTCGAATCAAATTGGAAAGTCGTCCTTCCATTTGATTGAGTGCAACATTCATCGCCCGATCGGTTTTTGCCCTGATCAGATCCATGACCGCTTCTGCCTGGGAAAGGTCAATCCGGCCGTTCAAGAATGCCCGTTTTGTAAATTCACCCGGCTCTGCAAGGCGGGCCCCATTTTTCAATACGAGCTGTAATACTTTATTGACCGACACGAGTCCTCCATGGCAGTTGATTTCTATAATATCTTCACGGGTAAAGGTCTTGGGACCTCTCATCACAGAAACCATGACTTCTTCCACCACTTGCTCTGTGTCCGGATCGATAATATGTCCATAATGAATGGTATGCGAAGCAAATTCTTTCATCGAGCTTCCCTTCATTCCCTTAAAGACCTTATCACCGATATCGAAGGCTTGATCACCGCTTAAACGCACAATGGCAATGGCTCCTTCTCCCATTGGAGTGGAAATTGCGGCGATTGTATCAAATTCCATCGTATTCACCTCTCTTATAACTGATCTATTTATATAAAAATGTTAGTATTGAGCAAAGTTTCCCCAAATTATTAGAATATCACAATCCTATTTAATACTAAAGAAAGGAAACCAACTAATGACCACCAAATAATGTTATCCACACAGACAATACTTCATCTCTATTATTTTAACTTATCCACATGTGAATAACAATAAACCGGGATGAAAATAAGAATCCACAGGGCTGGACGCATCGACGGGGGAGAATATTTAAGTGGTTGGCTCAATAAGAGAAGTGTCTGTAGAAGAAACCAGACTAATTCCTCTTAAAAATAGCAATTATATATGAGAAATGAGCAAAAAAAAACGATCCCCCGAAAGGAATCGTCTCCCATTATTTTTTTGGAGCAATCACTATATAGCGATTTGGTTCTCTGCCCTCTGAATGTGTATCAACAGTCTTCGAATCGACTAATGCTGTATGGATCACTTTTCGTTCATAAGAAGGCATTGGTTCTAATGAAACGGAACGATTTGTGCGCAATGCTTTCTCTGCTAAACGTTCAGCCAGGTTTGTTAACGTTTGTTTACGTCTTTCACGATAGTTCTCCGCATCCAAAAGGATGGTGATGAACTGATCGGAAACCCGATTTGCAATCAGCTGAGTTAAATGTTGAAGGGCATTCAACGTTTGTCCTCTTTTTCCTATTAAGAGAGCCATTTTTTCACCGGAAATGTTGAACTCAACATCTCTACCATCTCTTTTCACTTCAATGGTAGCGTTAACTCCCATTTCATGTGCAACAGATAAAAGAAAATCTTTCGCTTCATTTACCGGATCAATCGCTTGTTTGACTTGAACGACTGCCGGTCTTCCTCCAAACAATCCGAACAATCCTTTTTTACCTTGATCAATGACGTCAATCTCTGCTTCTTCTTTGGTGATATTCAGTTGAGACAAGGCTGATTCAATGGCTTCTTCCACCGTTTGACCAGTCGCTTCTACTTCTCTCACTTTTTCTTTCCTCCCGAATTCCCACCAGCTTTAGCGGTTTGCGCTTCTTTGATTTCAGGTCCTTTAATAAAGTACGTTTGAACAATCATAAATAGATTTCCGACTACCCAGTAAAGGGATAGAGCTGCAGGGAAGTTAATCGCAAATATGATGATCATGACTGGCATGATATAAAGCATCATCGCCATTTGCGGATTTTGATTCGCTGTACCCGCCATCATTAATTTCTGTTGGATAAACGTTGTTATACCTGCTACTAAAGGTAAAATATAGTACGGATCCGGGTTACCGAGATCGAACCACAAGAAATTATGAGCTTTAATTTCTTCCGTTCTTACAATCGCATGGTAGAAACCAATCAGGATTGGCATCTGAACGATTAGTGGGAAACAACCCGCCAGCGGATTTACCCCATGACTTTGGAATAAAGCCATCGTTTCTTGTTGAAGTTTTTGTTGTGTCTGTGCATCTTTAGAGCTATATTTTTCACGCAGCTTTTTCATTTCCGGTTGTAAAGCCTGCATGGCTTTTGAATTTTTCGTTTGTTTAATCATTAATGGCAGAATCGCTAAACGAATGATCAATGTAACAATGACAATTGCCAGTCCATAAGAACCGCTCATGAACTCAGCTACCATGGTAATTAATTGTGATAAAGGATAGACAATGTATTCATTCCATATTCCGCTACTCTCAGGTGTGATAGGCTGATTGTATTCCGTACAACCTGATAGTATAGCCATTAGCCCAATGATTCCCATCAGGGCTATAATTCTCTTTTTCACCCTTATTTTCCTCCCAACTAATATCTTTCAAGTAAAATATAAAACAGGTCTCCCGTACTTAAAAAGTACAATCTCTCGTATTGTAACATCTTTTCATAGGCTTGTGATGACGAAACCTGTCAATATCGTAAAATGTTATGACTTCTTTCTATTATGTTTGCCATTAGAGGGTCTTTTCAACACTTTTCCTCTTTTTAGCACATGGGTGAGGCTGCCCTTCACCTCATGAAAATTCATTTCGGCCGCCGGTTTTCTGGCGATGATTAAATAATCGTACTGATCTAGTACGTCTGCTTGTAACTCTAAGAAAGCCTGCCTGACATATCGCTTTATTTGGTTTCGACAAACAGCGTTCCCGATTTTCTTACTTACCGAGATCCCGATCCGAAACGGTTGAGGCTCTTCTTTCTTCAATAGATATAACACGAATTGCCGATTTGCAAAGGATGTCCCTTTTTTAAATATCTCCTGGAACTCTTTATTTTTCTTCACTCTCTGATCTTTCCGCATTGACCACACCTAATTTTCATTTTTGTCTTGATGTATCCTCGACATTATTGGCTCATTGATTTGAAATTATAAGTAATTTTTCTCTTAATTCTCTATAAGAACGAGCCAAATCGTCTTTCCCCCTTGATATAAAGGAAAAAAAAGACCACTGAGTCAGTTCAGTGGTCTAAGCAGATAATACTTTTCTTCCTTTGCTACGACGACGAGCTAAAACATTGCGTCCGTTTTTAGAGCTCATACGTGCACGGAAACCGTGGTTCTTTTTTCTTTTACGATTATTTGGTTGAAACGTTCTTTTCATCTATGACACCTCCCTGAAGGATATCTTTATAAAAGTTAAAGACATTCCTCACTATTATAAAGACGGTACCCATAAAAAGTCAACACTCATATTATTTTTCTTTTTACAAGGTTCTTTTCGTAAAGATTGTTGCTTTTAACATAAGGGTCGGCTTGAGCTTTGGCAATCAGCATGTGCTGGATGGTGAGGGGAACTGCTCCGCTTGCAGCTAGCGTTCGGCCGAGCCTCCTCAGCTTAGCCGAACGGGGTCTCGGCACGCCCGTACTTCCGCAGGAGTCTACGCAGTTCCCCTCACCACCTTTAATAGATTTTTTGTGACAGAGCTTCAACATGCGTAATAAAACCATGTAACTAGAAAGAATAATTCTTCTTTTATAAAAGGGGAAGTAATTTCTACTCTTAAGTAAGGTTGTTTGCTAAAATTCTTGTTTTTATTGATTTCCCTTAAGGATACATGCTCAGAAAGTTGATTGGTGCATCCTGGAGCGGAAATCAACTACTACATTCTTCATTTAGACAACCACAAACTTTGCGAAAAGAGCTTTTTTGATTTCCGCTGCTTTTTATCCCTTGACTAAATTTCCTCTTGTTCTTTATCCTTCTACAAATCTTATCCCATTTCTCTATTAAACCTTCCTGTGGATAGGATTCGACACCATTTTAGATTATCCACAACACATATTGACAACTTTTTCACAAGTTCATAGCTTGTGGACAAAACAATTCCACAAGGGCCGCGGGTTGTGGATAAAATTTAAAAAGCATTGCACCCCTAAGGATATTTTGATATGATTATTGTGTTTTCACTCTTAATAACTCTATTTACGAAATCGGTTTATCCACAATTTGTGGATATCATGTGGGTAACTTATTCAGAGGGTTTGTAAAACGTTGTCCACAAGTGGTGGATATTGTCGAAAAACCACTTTCTTTCCTTATTATATATATTTTCCACATTCATCGCATTGTATTTTTATTAAATAACGAGAGTTAATGGATTTTATAGCACATAATCGTTGTACAGAAGTTATACAAACTGAGAAAAGGAGGGATCAGGA